>JANOQS010000403.1:0-18355 GCA_031414975.1 Methylibium sp.
CGAAGTGCACCTGATGGGCGCGGTGAACTGCTGCAAGGCGGTGTGGGACGTGATGCGCGCGCAGAACTACGGTCGCATCGTGATGACCACCTCGTCGTCGGGCCTGTACGGCAACTTCGGCCAGGCCAACTACGGCGCGGCGAAGATGGCGCTGGTCGGGCTGATGCAGACCTTGTCGCTCGAAGGCGCGAAGAACAACATCCGTGTCAATTGCCTGGCGCCGACCGCGGCCACGCGCATGACCGAAGCGCTGATGCCGGAGGCTGTTCTGAAACTCCTGCGGCCTGAAGCGGTGACGCCGGGGCTGCTGGCGCTGGTGGCGGAAGACGCGCCGACCCGCGCGATCCTGTGCGCCGGTGCAGGCGCGTTCGAGCGCGCCCACATCACGCTCACCGAAGGTGTGTTCGTGGGCCTGCGCGACGACGCGGCCGAGCAGGTGGTGCAGGCCTGGGACCAACTCTCCGACCGCCACGACGAGACCGTGCCCGAAAGTGGCATGGCCCAGGGCTCGCTCGAAACCGGCAAGGCCTTGCGCGCGCAAGGCTGAGCTTGTGTGCGGCTTCAGGCCCGCGTGCTCAGGCCCGCGAGCTGCGGCTGCGGTGCATCTGTTCGATCAGATCGGATGCGCGCAGCGGCGACTGCAGCACAGCGTCGGCCGCCGCGCCATGCATGAAAGCCGCGGCCCGCGCTACATCAAAAGCGGTCGGACCGCTCCCTGCAGCGTGCCCGTTTGAGGCGGTGAAGGAAGGGCCGGCCGCCTGAGCCCACAAACCGCCCAACCACCCCGCCAGCACGTCGCCGGTGCCGGCGCTGGCCAGGCTGGCGTTGCCCGTCGGGTTGATGGCCGGCACTTCGCCAGGCACCGCGATCACCGTTCCCGAACCCTTGAGCAGCACCACGCAACCGAAGCGCCGCGCCAGCAACGCAGCCGCGGTCATGCGGTCGGCCTGCACGGTGGCGGTGGTCTGGCCGAGCAGGCGCGCCGCTTCCAGCGGGTGAGGCGTCAGCGCGGTCGCATGCCCAGCGTCGGCGCGGGCCCTCAGCAGCGTTTGCAGCACCGAGTCGGCGGCGATGGAATTCAGCGCGTCGGCATCGAGCACCAGCCGCGGCGCGCGACTCAGCAGGCGCGGCAACACCTCGCGCACCACATCGCCGCCGCCACAGCCGCAGACCACGGTGCCGGCGGCCAGCACGGCGGGCGCGCTGGCGGCCCAGTCGGGGCGAAACATCAACTCGGGGCGTTGCACGTCGTGCGTCACCGAGCCGCCGTCGAGCAGGTTCACGAACACCCGCCCGGCGCCGGCTGCGTGGGCCGAACGTGCGGCCAGCAAGGCGGCGCCGGTCATGCCCGGCGCGCCGCCGACGATGGCCACGTCGCCGAAGCTGCCCTTGTGCTGCGCGTGCCGACGGGCCCGGTTGAAGGCGAGCACCTCGGCATGGCCGGTCAGCCAGGCATCGGGGGGGGCGCTGTCGATGTCGCCGTCCACGCCCAGCGTTTCGAGCCACACCCGACCGGCGTGGTCGCGACCTGCGCCGGTGAACAGGCCGGGCTTGAGCGTCAGCAGTGAGAGTGTGTGGGTGGCCGTCCCACAAGCCTCGCCCAGCGGCTGACCGGTGCCCACGTTCAGGCCCGAAGGCACATCGACCGCCAGCACTGGGCATGGCAAGGCGTTCAGGCGCGCGATCAGCGCGGCGATCGGGCCCTCGGGCGCGCGCGCGGCGCCGATGCCGAGCAATGCGTCGATGGCGAGATCGGCTTCGTGCAACTCGGGCCCACCGGAGGAGGCGATGGCCACACCGGCGGCCTGCGCGCGCGCCAAGGCGTCTTGCGCGTCGGCGGGCAGCCGCTGCGGATCACCGGCCAACGTGACGAGCACGCGCTTGCCTAGGCGCTGCAGTTGCACGGCCGCCTCGAGCCCGTCTCCGCCGTTGTTGCCCGGCCCGGCCGCCACCCACACGCAGCGCGCGTGCGGCGCCAGCGCAAGCGCGAGGCGCGCGACAGCGTCGCCGGCACGGCGCATCAGCGTGTGCGCCGGCAAGGCCGCCGCGCCGCGTTGTTCGATGGCGCGCGTGGCCGCAACGCCGTACATCGGCAAGCTCAGCGGGGGCGGAAGCACCGGCGTCATCGGGTTCAACTCCTCAACCGCGCAGCCGTTCGATGCCCAGCCCCTCAGGGTCGATTGCCGGCGTGCGGCCGACCACCTGATCGGCCAGCAGCCGCGCCGACCCGCACGCCAAGGCCCAGCCGCTGGAGCCGTGGCCCAGGTTCAACCACACGCCGTCCTGGCCGCTGGCGCCCAGCACTGGCGGGCCGTCGGGCAGCATCGGGCGCGCGCCTTTCCAGACCTGCGCCTGCGCCAACAGCGCCGCGCCGCGGAACCAGTCGTGCAGCACCTTGTGCAAGGTCTTCAAGGTTCCCTCGTCATGCCGGTTCAGCGAGCCGCCGATCTCGGCGCTGCCGGCTACCCGCACGCGGTTGCCCAGGCGGCTGATGGCGACCTTGTAGCGCTCGTCCATCAGCGCCGAACGCGGGCCGGGCGGGTGGAGTTCGTTGTCGCGCAAGGGCGCGGTGACCGAATAGCCGTGCACCGCCAGCAGCGGCAGTTTGATGCCAATCGGCCGCAGCAGGCTGCTGGCGCCGAGCGCGGCGCAGACGACGATCGCGTCGAACGCCTCGGTCACTGGCTCGTTGGGCAGGAACTGCGTGTCCGGCGCTTCGCTGCGCGAGGGTCTGGTCTTCTTCGCCTTGACCCTCGGCTGGGTCGTCTGGGCCGGCGCGTACACCAGCTTCGGCGGCGCGCCGGGTTCGATGTTCAGCACCTCGGTGTGAAAGCGGAACGACGCACCCAGATGCTGCGCCTCCATGCGAAGCAGGTGCGCGAACTGGCGGCAGTTGCCCACTTCATCGTCGGGCAGGTGGATTCCGGCGTGCAGCGGCGTGTCGGCATTCAGGCCCGGCTCGACGGCCAGGCACTGCTTGGCGTCCAGCACCTGGAACGGGCTGGTCAGCGGGTTCAACAACGCCAGGCCGGGTTGCACCAGCGCCAGGTCCTTGGGTGTGCGCAACAGCACCAGATAACCCTCGCTGCGTTCGTAGTCGAGCTGCAGCGACTGGCTGATCGCGTGCAGCCGGGCGCGGCTGAAGAACGCCAGCCGCTGCATGCGCAAGCGGTTCGCCTGCCAGGTGCGCAAGCGGCAGGCGCGCCACCACTTCCATAACCAGCTCGCCGTGCCGGCACTGAAGCCCGCGCGCAGCCGCACCGGCGCGTGCCGGCTCAGCAGATGGCCCAGCACCTTGCCCGGCATGCCGGGGCCGGCCCACGGCGTCACGTAACCGGGTGCCACGACACCGGCGTTGGCAAAACTCGTTTCGGCTGCCACGGTGCCCTGGCGTTCGAACACGCTCACCTCATGCCCGTCGTTGGCGAGTTCGTAGGCCGTGGTCACGCCGATGATGCCGGCGCCGATGACCGCGACGCGCATCGGTCAACGAGCTTGCGCGGCGAGCGCAGCTTCGATGGCGAGCGACACGTCGAGCACGGTGTCGTCGCGCAGCGCGCTGCTCCACACCATCAGGCCGACCGGCATTTGACCGGCCGCATGGCAGGGCAGCGACAGCGCACAACCGTCGAGCATGTTCACCGCCGACGGGTTGCGCAGCAGCAGGCCGTTGGTGGTGAAGAAGGCGCTGTCGTCGGCCACCAGCGCAGCGATCGGCGGCGCGACGATCGGCACCGTCGGGCTCAGCATCGCGTCGAAGGCGCTCAGGCTGTGCTCCATGCGTGATACCCAGTCGCGCCGCGCCTGATGAAGCTCGATGTAGTCGGCCGCGCTCATGCGTTCGCCGCGCTTGATGCGCAGTGCTACGCGCGGGTCGTATCGGGCTTCGTGGGCAGCGAGCAGGTGGCGGTGCCAGGTCCAGCTTTCGGCCGCTGAAAAGCCGCCGCTGGCCATCATCGTGCCGATCTCGTTCAAGGCCGGCAGCGCCACTTCTTCAGCGTGCGCACCGGCCGCGCGCAAGGCGGCCAAAGATTGCTGGAATGCGGCCGCGACCGTCGCATCCATGCCGTCCAGCATCATCGTCGTCGGCACCGCCAGACGCAACGACCCGACGCTGCGACCGGCCAGCGCCACGCGCCGGTTGGCCAGGATCTCGTGCAGCAGCACCGCATCGCGCACCGACAGCGTGATGGCGCACACCGTGTCCAGCGTTGTCGACAGCGGGATCGCGCCTTCGGTGGGCGTGAGCCGCGCGGTGTTCTTGAAGCCGACCAGCCCTTGCAGCGCGGCCGGGATGCGGATCGAGCCGCCGGTGTCTGAGCCCAGCGCTGCCCACGCCGCGCCGCTGGCCACCGACACGCCGCCGCCCGAGGTCGAGCCGCCGGGGATGCGCGGCACCGCGTCAATGCGCGCGGTGGCGGCATTCGCCGGCGTGCCGTGGTGCGGGTTGATGCCGACGCCGGAGAACGCGAACTCGCTCATGTTGGTGCGGCCTATCAGCGCGGCGCCGGCGCGGCGCAGCCGTTCGACCGCCGGGCAGTCGCCCAGCGCCGCCGGCCGGCCGGCCAGCACGGTGGAGCCGGCCGTGGTGACCTGGCCCTGCACGTCGAACAAGTCTTTCACGCTGACGCACAGGCCGGCCAGTGGCGGCAGCGGCGCGCCGGTGGCGACCACGGCATCGACCGCGGCGGCTTCGGCGGCGGCTTCGTCGAAGTGGGTCTGCACGAAGGTGTGGGCGTTGACGGCCGATTTGGCGGCCCGGGCGCAGGCCGCAAACCGCTCATGGGCACTCGGCGCCGGCTCGGTGTGGCGGCGCGGGCTCGCCATCTGGTCACGGGCGGCGGTGATGTCTTGACTCATGGGCGGTGCTATACTCTTTGGGTTTTTCTGGGGCCCAGCCGCTGAATGTCGCTGCGAGGCCACCGGAGTAGACAAATCCGCGAACCCGGCCATCAAAAGGTGTCGTGCACAACACGATTCAGGCCGGATTCTAGAACCAACCTTTGGAGTCCTCATGACTGTCAGCATGCGTGAAATGCTGGAAGCCGGTGTCCACTTTGGCCACCAAACGCGCTTCTGGAACCCCAAGATGGCCCCGTACATCTACGGCCATCGCAACAAGATCCACATCATCAACCTCGAGAAGACGCAGCCGCTCTTCAACGACGCGATGAAGTTCATCCGCCAGCTCAGTGCCAAGCGCGGAACCATCCTGATGATCGGCACTAAGCGCCAGGCGCGCGAGGTGATCGCCGCTGAAGCCAAGCGCGCCGGCATGCCTTTCGTCGACCAGCGCTGGCTGGGCGGCATGATGACCAACTTCAAGACCGTCAAGGGTTCGCTGAAGAAGCTGAAAGACATGCAGGCGCAGGTCGAGGCCGGCACCGAGATCCGCATCAAGAAGGAAGCGCTGATGTTCCAGCGCGACTTGATCAAGCTCGAGAAAGACATCGGCGGCATTCAAGACATGAATGCGCTGCCCGATGCGATGTTCGTGATCGACGTGGGTTACCACAAGATCGCCATCCTCGAAGCCAAGAAGCTCGGCATTCCGATCATCGGCGTGGTCGACTCGAACCACTCGCCCGAAGGCATCGACTACGTGATCCCCGGCAACGACGACTCGAGCAAGGCCGTGGCGCTGTACGCCAAGGCCGTGGCCGACGCGGTGCTCGAAGGCAAGGCCAACGCGATGAACGAAGTCGTGCAGGGCGTGGCCCCCGAGGGTGACGAATTCGTGGAAGTCAGCGAAGGCGCCTGATCCCGCGGCCCCGACTCGCCGGGGCACTCGCCAAGGCACTTGCCAAGAGAGCGAGTACAGAAAGGGGCTGTTACAGCCCCTTTTTTCCAACCCAATACGATTCAGCGACTGCTCATGCAGGTGCGCTGCCAACAGGAGTTTTGAAATGCCCGCGATTACCGCAAGCATGGTCGCCGAACTGCGCGCCAAGACCGACGCCCCGATGATGGAGTGCAAGAGGGCGCTGACCGAAGCCGAAGGCAACATGGAACGCGCCGAAGAGTTGCTGCGAGTCAAGCTCGGCAGCAAGGCCGGCAAGGCCGCGTCGCGCATCACCGCTGAAGGCGTGATCGCCTCCGCCGTGGCCGGCAACGCCGGGGCGCTGGTCGAGGTCAACTGCGAAACCGACTTCACGTCGAAGAACGACATGTTCCTTGCGCTCGCGAACGCCTGCGCGCGCCTGGTTGCCGAAAAGAACCCGGCCGACATCGCCGCCCTGTCGGCGCTGCCGTACACGCAAGACGGCTACGGCCCGACCTTGGAAGACGTGCGCAAGGGCCTGATCGGCACGATCGGCGAAAACATGTCGGTGCGGCGCTTCAAGCGCTACAGCGGGGCCAGGATCGCGAGCTACCTGCACGGCACGCGCATCGGCGTGATGGTCGAATACGACGGCGACGAAACGGCCGCCAAGGACGTGGCGATGCACGTGGCCGCCATGAAGCCGGTGGCGCTGAGTTCGAGCGAAGTGCCGGCCGCGCTGATCGAGAAAGAGCGCACGATCGCGCAGATGAAGGCCGCCGAAGACGCCGAGAAGGCCAAGGCCGACGGCAAGGCGCCGCAGTCGCCCGAGATCCTGGCCAGGCGCATCGAAGGCTCGGTGCAGAAGTACCTGAAAGAGGTGAGCCTGTACAACCAGGCCTTCGTGAAGAACGACAAACAAAGTGTCGAGCAGATGCTCAAGGAGCGTGCCACCCAGGTCAAGGGCTTTACCTTGTACGTGGTCGGCGAGGGCATCGAGAAGAAGGTCGACGACTTCGCGGCCGAGGTGGCGGCGCAGGTGGCAGCCGCCAAGGGCGCTTGACACTGGCGTCGTGACACCACCGTCGTTCGATCAGCGGCCCCGTCAAGGCCAGCCGAGCGACTAGACTTCGCAGCCACAAGTCTTCAGGGAGCAAAACGAATGCCTGCATACAAACGCATCCTGCTCAAGCTGTCGGGCGAAGCGCTGATGGGTGACGACGCCTACGGCATCAACCGCGCCACCATCGTTCGCATGGTCCGCGAGGTGCAGGAGATCACGCATCTCGGCGTCGAAGTGGCGGTGGTGATCGGCGGCGGCAACATCTTCCGCGGCGTGGCCGGCGGTTCGGTGGGCATGGACCGCGCGACGGCCGACTACATGGGCATGTTGGCCACCGTGATGAACGCGCTGGCGCTGGCCGACACGATGCGCCAGGAGGGCATGGTGGCGCGCGTGATGTCGGCCATCGCGATCGAGCAGGTCGTCGAACCCTATGTGCGGCCGAAGGCGCTGCAGTACCTCGAAGAGGGCAAGGTCGTCGTCTTCGCGGCCGGTACCGGCAACCCCTTCTTCACCACCGACACGGCGGCGGCCTTGCGCGGTGCCGAGATCGGCGCGCAGATCGTGCTGAAGGCCACCAAGGTCGATGGCGTGTACAGCGCCGACCCGAAGAAGGACCCGAACGCGACGCGCTATGCGCAGATCACTTTCGACGAAGCGATCAGCAAGAACCTGCAGGTGATGGACGCGACCGCGTTCGCGCTGTGCCGCGACCAGAAGCTGCCGATCAAGATCTTCAGCATTTTCAAGACCGGCGCGCTCAAGCGCGTGGTGATGGGAGAGGACGAGGGCACTCTCGTCCACGTTTGATGGGTGCATTCATGGGGTACTGTCATGAGTATTGCTGACATCAAGAAGACCGCCGAGCAGAAGATGGCTCGTTCGGTCGAGTCGTTCAAGGGTGAACTTCACAAGATCCGCACCGGCCGGGCCCACCCGGGCATCCTGGACCAGGTGCAGGTGGACTACTACGGCTCGATGGTGCCGATCAGCCAGGTCGCCAACGTGACCCTGCTCGACGCGCGCACGATCAGCGTGCAGCCGTGGGAAAAAGGCATGGGCGCGAAGATCGAGAAGGCCATCCGCGAGTCGGACCTGGGCCTGAACCCGGCCTCGCAGGGCGACCTGCTGCGCGTGCCGATGCCGGCGCTGACCGAAGAGCGCCGCAAGGACCTGACCAAGGTGGTCCGCAACGCCGGCGAAGACTCGCGCATTGCAGTGCGCAACCTGCGCCGCGATGCGAATGAACACGCGAAGAAGCTGTTCAAGGACAAGGAAATCACCGAAGACGAAGAGCGCCGCTCGCTCGACGAGTTGCAAAAGCTCACCGACCGCACGATTGCCGAGATCGACCGCCTGGTCTCTGGCAAGGAAGCGGAAATCATGGCGGTCTGAGCCCTCAGCGCCGACCTGCCCATGAACCTGGCCCCAGCGTGACCGACCTCGCCGATCACAAACCCGCGGTGCCGCGCCACGTGGCCATCGTGATGGACGGCAACGGCCGCTGGGCCAAGCGGCGTTTCATGCCGCGCTTCTTCGGCCACAAGCAGGGGGTTGATGCGCTGGTGCGTACCGTGCTGGCCTGCGCCGACCGCGGCATCGAGTACGTGACCGTGTTCGCGTTCTCGTCCGAGAACTGGAAGCGCCCGACCGAAGAGGTCTCGGGTCTGATGGGCCTGGTGCTGGTGGCCGTGACCAAGTACCTGGGCAAGCTGGTCGGGCAGGGCGTGCGCATCCGGATCGTCGGCGACCGCAGCCAGGTGTCTGAAAAACTGCGCGATGCCTGGCAGCAGGCCGAGTCGAGCACGCAGCACAACACGCGCATCACCTTGTCGGTGGCGTTCAATTACGGCGGCCGCTGGGACATCGTGCAGGCCTGCCGCCGCGCCATCGAAGACGGCGTGCCAGCCCGCGAGTTGGACGAAGCCAAGCTCAACAGTTACATGGCGCTGAGCCACGCGCCCGACCCCGACCTGTTCATTCGCACCGGCGGCGAGGTGCGCATCAGCAACTTCCTGCTCTGGCAGGCGGCCTATTCCGAGCTGGTGTTCAGTGAATGCCTGTGGCCCGAGTTCGGCGACGCCGAATTGGACGCTGCGCTGGCCGAATACGCGCGCCGCGACCGCCGCTTCGGTGCCGTCAACAGCGCTTCACCCGCGGTCTTGTCCAACGGAGCCCACGGGCCCTGACCGTGCTGCGGCAACGCATCATCACGGCGCTGATTCTGGTGGGGCTGCTGCTGCCGGCGCTGTTTGCCAAGGCGGCTTGGCCGTTTGCGTTGCTGACCCTGATGATGATCGGCGCGAGTGGTTGGGAATGGGGGCGTCTGAACGCCGCCGGCAGTGCCGCGTCGGTTGTGCTCGGTGCGCTGCTGGCCGCCGCGTGTGCCGCGGCGCTGTGGCTCGGCTGGTCGGCCGCGGCGCCGGCGTCGGCATGGTGGCTGGCCACCGGCGTGTGGGTCTTGGGCGGGGCCTGGGCCCTGTCGCGCGGCCCGGTCGGGTGGCCCGGCGTGCCGGCGCCGCTGCGCTGGGCGCTTGGGCTGGTGTTGTTGTGGACGGCTTGGCTGGCGATGGTCAATGCCAAGGTGATCGGCATCAATTTCATCTTGTCGGTGTTCTGCCTGGTGTGGGCGGCCGACATCGCGGCCTATTTCGGCGGGCGGACGTTCGGCAGGCGCAAGCTGGCGCTGGCCATCAGCCCGGGCAAGAGCTGGGAAGGGGTCTGGAGCGGCATGCTCGGCGCGCTGGCGTTGGCCGCGCTTTGGCTGTGGCTGGACCGGTCGTTCGCGATGGACTCGCCCAGCCTGTACACGCAGTTGCTGCAGCGGCTGGGCGTGGTGGGGCTGGTCCTGGTGGTGGTATTCCTCGCTGCGATGAGTGTTGTCGGCGATCTGTTCGAATCGCTGGTCAAGCGCAGCGCCGGTGCGAAGGACAGCAGCGCGCTGCTGCCCGGCCACGGTGGTTTGCTGGACCGTTTCGACGCGCTGCTGCCGGTCTTCCCGATCGCCATGGCCATGGGGTCACTCGCATGAAACAACGTGTCTGCATTCTCGGCGCCACCGGTTCCGTGGGCACCAGCACCTTGGACGTGTTGAGCCGGCACCCTGATCGTTTCGAGGTGCTCGCGCTGACGGCCCACAGCCGCATGGACGAACTGCTGAAGCAATGCCTGCAATGGCGCCCGCGTTTCGCGGTGGTGCCCGGCGACGAGCAGGCGCGCGCGCTGCGCCAGCAGATCAAGGCCGCGGGCCTGCGCACCGAAGTGTTGGCCGGCGCCCAGGCGCTGTGCGATCTGGCGGCCCACCCCGAGGTCGATTCGGTGATGGCCGCCATCGTCGGCGCGGCCGGGCTGCCGCCCTGTCTGGCTGCGGCCAACGCCGGCAAGCGCCTGCTGCTGGCCAACAAGGAAGCCCTGGTCGTCGGCGGCGCGCTGTTCATGAACGCAGTGCGCAACGGCGGCGCCACCTTGCTGCCGATCGACAGCGAACACTCGGCGATCTTCCAATGCCTGCCGGAAGACCGCAGCGCCTGGGCTTCGCGCATCGATCACATCCTGCTCACCGCGTCGGGCGGGCCGTTCCGCACCCGCGACCCCGCCACGTTGAAGGACGTGACGCCCGACCAGGCCTGCGCGCACCCGAACTGGGTGATGGGGCGCAAGATTTCGGTCGACTCGGCGACGATGATGAACAAGGCGCTCGAAGTGATCGAAGCGCGTTGGCTGTTCGAACTCGAACCCGAACAGATCCGCGTCGTGATCCACCCGCAAAGCATCATCCATTCGATGGTGGTGTGCCGCGACAACTCGGTGCTCGCGCAACTGGGCACGCCCGACATGCGGGTGCCGATTGCGTTCGGCCTGTCGTTCCCCGAGCGCATTGAATCGGGCGCCGGCCAGCTTGACTTCGGCAGCCTGGCGGACCTGAGTTTTTCGCCCCCCGACCATGCGCTCTACCCCGGTCTGGCGCTGGCCTGGCACACCTTGCGCGCCCGTCCCGGCAGTACCGCGGTGCTGAACGCCGCGAATGAGGTGGCGGTGGCCGCGTTCCTGGCGGGCCGGCTCCGCTTCGACCACATCCACACGGTCAACGCGCAGACGCTCGAGGCCGTGGTTCCCGGTGACCGGGCCTGCGACTCGCTCGACGGCTTGCTGGACCTCGACGTGCAGGCCCGTCGCCGCGCCGAACAGATTGCGAAGGCACATTCATCATGATCATCACCGTGCTCGCGTTCGTGTTGACGCTCGGCGTGCTCATCGTCATCCACGAGTACGGCCATTACCGTGTGGCGGTGGCGTGCGGCGTGAAGGTGCTGCGCTTTTCGGTCGGTTTCGGCCGCGTGATCTGGCGCCGTCAGGCCACGCCCGACAGCACCGAGTTCGTCATTTCCGCGCTGCCGCTCGGCGGTTACGTGAAGATGCTCGACGAGCGCGAGGGGCCAGTGGCGCCGCGCGACCAGCACCGCGCCTTCAACCGCAAGTCGCTGCTTCAGCGCACCGCCGTCGTCGCGGCCGGGCCGATTGCCAACCTGCTGCTCGCGGTGCTGCTGTATGCCGCAGCGCACTGGATCGGCATCGACGAAGCCAAGGCCGTGCTCGGCGCGCCGGCCGCCACCAGCCTGGCCGAACGCGCCGGCCTGCGCACTGGCGATTGGGCACGCGCCTATTCGTTCGACGGCAGCGAATGGCAGGACCTGCGCTCGATGTCCGACCTGCGCTGGCAGCTCACGCAGGGCGTGCTGCGCGCCGAGCCGCTGCACCTGATGGTGACCGACCGCGACGGCCGCGGCCAACGCCGCGTGATCCTCGCGCTGGATCAGCTGGGTTCGACCGAACTCGACGCCCCCACGCTCAAGCGCGTCGGCATGGGCAATGCGTTCAGCGAGCCGGTGCTGGGCAAGGTCAACCCCGGCGGGCCGGCGGCGCAGGCCGGGCTGCTGGCCGGCGACCGCGTGCTCAACATCGACGGGGCGCCCATCCTCGATGCGACGATGGTGCGCGACCGGATTCGCGCCAGTGGCAGCAGCGGCACGGCCAAGCCGATGATCTGGCAGGTCGAGCGTGGCGCGCAGCGCCTGGAGGTGACGGTGCAGCCCGCGATCGTGACCGAAGGCCAGCAGACCGTCGGCCGCATCGAAGTCCAGCCCGGGCAGGCGCCCGAGATGGTGACGGTGCGCTTCGGCGCTATCGACGGTCTCGTGCAGGCCGTCTCCAAGACCTGGGAAATGTCGGCCCTGACCCTGAAGATGCTCGGCAAGATGCTGATCGGCCAGGCCTCGCTGAAGAACCTGAGCGGCCCACTGACGATTGCCGACTATGCCGGCCAGTCGGCCCGCCTGGGGCTGGCCTACTACCTGGGCTTTCTGGCGGTGGTGAGCGTGAGCCTGGGGGTGCTGAACCTGTTGCCGCTGCCGATGCTCGATGGCGGGCACCTGATGTATTATCTTTTCGAGGGTTTGACAGGGCGGCCCGTCTCCGAGTTGTGGCTTGAACGGCTTCAGCGTGGCGGAGTGGCCATCATGCTCATGATGATGTCCCTGGCTCTCTTCAACGACATGGCCCGCTTGCTGGGCCTGCACTGACCCTCTCCCGTACCTGTACCCGCCTACCCGCGCCCATGCCTTCTCCCTTGCCGCAGCTCCGCTTTCGTCCGTCCCTCCTGTCTCTCGCTCTGGCTGCTGCGCTCCATGTGGGCTCGGCCGGGGCCGCCGAGCCTTTCGTGCTGAAGGACATTCGCGTCGAAGGCCTGCAGCGCGGCGACGCCGGCACGGTGTTCGCGTCCCTGCCGTTCCGCATCGGCGACACCTACACCGACGAGAAGGGCGCGGCGGCACTGCGCGCGCTGTTCGCCACCGGCCTGTTCAAGGACGTGCGCATCGACATCGACGCCGGTGTGGTGGTGGTCATCGTCGAAGAACGTTCGGTGATCGCCAACATCGACTTCGTCGGCCTGAAGGAGTTCGACAAGGACACGCTCACCAAATCGCTGAAGGACTTCGGCATCGGCGAAGGCCTGCCCTTCGACAAGGCCCTGGCCGACCGCGCCGAGCAGGAACTCAAGCGCCAGTACCTCACCCGCAGCCTGTACGGTGCCGAGGTCGTGACCACCGTGACGCCGCAAGAGCGCAATCGGGTCAACGTCACCTTCACCGTCACCGAAGGCACGGCGGCGCGCATCGGCGAGCTGCGCATCGTCGGCAGCCAGGCGTTCTCGGAGGGCACGCTCAAAGACCTGCTTGACCTGAACGACGGCGGCTGGCTCAACTGGTACACCAAGGCCGACCGCTATTCGCGCGCCAAGCTCAACGCCGATCTGGAAGCGCTGCGCGCGTACTACCTGAACCGCGGCTACCTCGAGTTCGAAGTCGCGTCCACGCAGGTCGCCATCTCGCCCGACAAGCAAGACATCAACATCACCATCAACGTGAAGGAAGGGCAGCCCTACACCGTCACTGCGGTGCGTCTGGAAGGCGAGTACCTGGGCAAGGAAGACGACTTCAAGACCCTGGTCACCATCCAGCCCGGCGAGCCCTACCGTGCCGAGGCGGTGGCCGACACCACGCGCGCTTTCGTCGAACGTTTCGGCACCTTCGGTTATGCATTCGCGCGCGTGGAGCCGCGCACCGACATCGACCGTGCCACCGGCAGAGTCGTGGTGACCCTGGTGGCCGAACCGCAGCGGCGCGTCTACGTCAACCGCATCAACGTGGCCGGCAACAGCCGCACGCGCGACGAGGTGGTGCGGCGCGAGTTCCGCCAGTTCGAGTCGTCGTGGTACGACGGGCGCAAGATCAAACTCTCGCGCGACCGTGTCGACCGGCTCGGTTACTTCAAGGACGTGGCGGTCGATTCCGCCGAAGTGCCGGGCACGCCCGACCAGGTGGACCTGACCGTCAACGTGACCGAAAAGCCGACCGGCAACCTGCTGCTCGGCGCCGGTTTCTCGTCGGCCGACAAACTTTCGCTGACTGCTTCGATCAAGCAGGAAAACGTGTTCGGTTCGGGCAACTACCTCGGGCTCGAGCTCAACACCAGCAAGTCCAGCCGCACGCTGGTGCTGACCACGGTCGACCCGTACTTCACGATCGATGGCATCTCGCGCGCCTTCGACGTTTTCTACCGCACCAGCAAACCGCTGAACAGCCAGGGCGAGCAGTACGAACTGGTGACGCCGGGTGCGTCGGTCCGCTTCGGTGTGCCGTTCAGCGAGTTCGACACGGTGTTCTTCGGCATCGGCTTCGAGCAGACCGAGATCCGCGGTGCCACCGCGCTGCCCAACAACTACTTCCTGTACCGCGAGCAGTTCGGTGCCAAGAGCAGTTCGGTGCCGCTCACCGTCGGCTGGACGCGCGACGGGCGCGACAGCGCGCTGGTGCCGACCATGGGCAGCCTGGAGCGCATCAACCTCGACTGGGGCATTGCCGGCGACACCCGCTACATGCGCGCCAACGCACAGATCCAGCAGTACTGGCCGCTGAGCAAGAAGTTCACCTTCGCCCTCAACGGTGAAGTGGGTTACGGCAAGGGCCTGAACGGCCGGCCGTACCCGATCTTCAAGAACTTCTACGGGGGTGGCCTCGGCACCGTGCGCGTGTTCGACCAGGGCTCGCTCGGCCCGGTGGACGTGACCGGCGCCTACATCGGCGGCAGCCAGCGCCTGAACCTCCAGGGCCAGCTTTACGTTCCGGTGCCCGGTGCGGGCAACGACCGGACCTTGCGCTTGTTCACCTTCGTGGACGTCGGCAACGTCTGGGGCGAGTTCGAGACGGTCACGGCCGACAGCCTGCGTGCATCGGCCGGTCTGGGGCTGAGCTGGATCTCCCCGGTAGGCCCGCTCCAGCTCAGTTATGGCTCACCGGTGCGCAAGCAGCCCGGGGATAGAATCCAGCGTCTTCAATTTCAGATCGGGACCGCCTTCTAATGAACAGCTCTTTTGTCACGGTTGCCAGGTCCATGGCCGCGGGGGCCTTGCTGACCTTGGCAGCCTGGGGCGCGCAAGCCCAGGAACTGAAGATCGGTTACGTCAACAGCGATCGCGTGCTGCGCGAAGCCGTTCCAGCCAAGGCGGCGCAGGCCAAGCTGGAGACAGAATTCTCCAAGCGCGAGAAAGACGTGGCCGACCTGGCGGCGCGCCTGAAGGCCGCCGGCGACAAGCTCGACAAGGATGCGCCCACCCTGGCAGAAGCCGAACGCGGCCGCCGCCAGCGCGACCTCGTCGAACAGGATCGCGAGTTCCAGCGCAAGCGGCGCGAGTTCCAGGAAGACCTGAGCCAGCGCAAGAACGAAGAACTGGCCTCGGTCGTCGAACGCGCCAACAAGGTCATCAAGCAGATCTTCGAGACCGAGAAGTACGACCTGATCCTGCAAGAGGCCGTGTTCGCCGGCCCCAAGGTCGACATCACCGAGAAGGTGATCAAGGCCCTCAACGCCCAGCCCGCAAAGTGAGTTGTGGCTGATGCCACGCTGCGCGAGATTGCCGAGCACCTCGGCGGTGAACTGATCGGCAATCCCGATCACCGCATCGACCGCATCGGTTCCCTGGCGAGCGCCACCGCCTCGACGATCAGCTTTGTCGCCAACCCCCGCTACACCTCGCAACTGGCCGAAACACAAGCCGGCTGCGTGATCGTCGGCCCGGCGCTGCGCGATGCCGCAGTGGCGCGCGGCGCCGCCATCGTCACCCCCGACCCCTACCTTTCGTATGCCCGCCTGACGCAGTGGTGGGCCGCACACGACCGGGCCACCGTCGTGGTGCCCGGCGTGCACGCCAGCGCCGTGATCGATGCGTCGGCGCGCATCGCGCCCGGTGCATCGGTGGGCCCGCTGGCGGTGATCGAGGCCGGCGCCGTGGTGCAAGAGGGCGCGGTGATCGGAGCGCACTGCGTGATCGGCGCGCAGGCCCGCATCGGTGCCCACACCCGGCTGGCGGCGCGAGTCACCTTGGCGGCGGGCTGCTCGATCGGCGAGCGCTGCATCGTGCACCCCGGCGTCGTGATCGGTGCCGACGGCTTCGGCTTTGCGCCGACGGAAGGGCGCTGGGAAAAGATCGAACAACTCGGCGCGGTGCGCATCGGCAACGATGTGGAGCTCGGCGCCAACACCTGCATCGACCGCGGTGCGCTCGACGACACGGTGATCGAAGACGGCGTCAAGCTCGACAACCTGGTCCAGATCGGCCACAACGTACGCGTCGGCGCACACACGGCGATGGCCGGTTGCGCCGGCGTGGCCGGCAGTGCGGTGATCGGCAAACACTGCAGCGTCGGTGGTGGTGCCATCGTGCTGGGCCACTTGAGCCTGGCCGACCATGTGCACATCTCGGCCGCCAGCGTCGTGATGCGTTCGATCCTGCAGCCGGGCCAGTACAGTGGTGTGTTCCCCATAGCCGAGAATGCCTCGTGGGAGAAGAATGCCGCCACACTGCGCCAGTTGCATTCCCTGCGCGACCGGTTGCGGGCCCTGGAGAAGAAGACACCATGATGGACATCCACGAGATCCTGAAGAAGCTGCCGCACCGTTACCCTTTCCTGCTGGTGGACCGGGTGCTGGAAGTCGAAAAGGGCAAGCGCATCAAGGCGCTGAAGAACGTCACCATGAACGAACAGTTCTTCATGGGCCACTTCCCGAACCGGCCGGTGATGCCGGGTGTGCTGATGATCGAGGCGCTGGCGCAGGCCGCGGCGATCCTCAGCTTCGAGACCCTGGGCTCGGTGCCGGACGACAAGTCGGTCTACTACTTCGGCGGCATCGACGCGGCGCGCTTCAAGCGCCCGGTCGAGCCCGGCGACCAGTTGATCCTCGAGGCCACGCTCGACCGAATGAAGTCCGGCGTCTTCAAATTCAGCACGCGCGCGCTGGTGGACGGCGAACTGGCCGTCGAGGCCCAGCTGATCTGCACCGTGCGCAGCTTCGCCTGACGGGCCCGAAGAGCGCAGCATGGCGAACATCCATCCGAACATACATCCAAGCGCCATCATCGAGCCCGGGGCCGAGCTCGGCGAGTCGGTCAAGGTCGACGCCTACTGCATCGTGCGTTCCGGCGTGCGCATCGGCGAGGGCACGCGCATCGGACCGCATTGCGTGATCGAGGGCCGCACCACCATCGGCCGCGACAACACCATCTTCCAGTTCTGTTCGCTCGGCGCCGTGCCGCAGGACAAGAAATACGCCGGCGAGCCGACCGAGCTGCACATCGGTGACCGCAACACCATCCGCGAGTTCTGCACCTTCAACCTCGGCACTGCACAAGACGCCGGCGTCACGCGCCTGGGCGACGACAACTGGATCATGGCCTACGTGCACCTGGCGCACGACTGCCAGGTCGGCAGCAAGACGATCTTCGCCAACAACGCCGCGCTGGCCGGGCATGTGCACGTCGGCGACTGGGTCATCCTCGGCGGCTACACCTCGGTACACCAGTTCGCGCGCATCGGAGCGCACGCGATGACCGGCATGGGCACCGTGCTCACGCAAGATGTGCCGCCGTTCGCCACCGTGGCCGGCCACCCGCCGACGGCGCGCGGCTTCAACCTCGAAGGGCTGAAGCGGCGCGGCTTCTCGCCCGAACGCGTGGCCGCGGTCAAGCAGATGCACCGCATGATCTACCGCTCCGGCCTGACGCTCGACGCCGCCCGCGCCGGTTTGAGCGAGGTGGCCGAGAAGCTGCCGGAGGCCAAGGCCGACGTCGAGATGATGGTGGCCTTCCTGGGCCATGCCACACGCGGGATCGTTCGTTGATTCTTCTCTGATCGATGAACCTGCAGGCACCCCATTTCGCGATGGTGGCAGGCGAAGCCTCGGGCGACCTGCTGGCGGGCCTGTTGCTGGGTGGCATGAAAGCGCGCTGGCCCGAGCTGCGCGCGAGCGGCATCGGCGGTCCCCGAATGGCCGAACACGGCTTCGACGCCTGGTGGCCGCACGACAAGCTGGCGGTGCGTGGTTATGTAGAGGTGCTGAGCCACTACCGCGAGATCGCCGGCATCCGCAATCAGCTCGCCGAGCGGCTGCTGGCCGAGCGGCCCGACGTGTTCATCGGCGTGGACGCGCCCGACTTCAACCTCGACCTGGAAAAGCGCCTCAAGGGCCAGGGCATCAAGACCTTGCACTTCGTCAGCCCGTCGATCTGGGCCTGGCGCGGCAAACGCATCGAGAAGATCCGCGACGCGGCCGACCTGGTGTTGTGCATCTTCCCGTTCGAGCCGGCCCTCTATGCCAAGCACGGCGTGGCCGCCACCTATGTGGGGCACCCGCTGGCCGACATGATCCCGATGGAGCCGCCGCGGGCCGCCAGCCGCGCCGCGCTCGGCCTGGCCGACGCCGAAACCGTGGTGGCGGTGCTGCCAGGCAGCCGCCGCTCCGAGATCCAGTACATCGCCGCTCGCTTGCTCGGCGCCGCAAAAGAGATGGCTCGCCAACGCCCCGGCCTGCGCTTCATCGTGCCGGTGGTGCCGGGCCTGCGCCACTTGATCGAGCCGTTGCGCAAGCAGCATGCGCCCGACGTGCAGATCGAGCTGCTCGACGGCCGTTCGCACGAG
>JANOQS010000404.1:0-7218 GCA_031414975.1 Methylibium sp.
GTAACTCTTGGCCTCGCGGATGATGTGGCGCGCCACGAACTCAGGCGTGTCTTCGAACATGTGGATGAAGCCGTGCAGCTCGCGCAGCACATCATTCGGCAAGTGCTGCGAAGTGCGTGTTTCGCCATACAGGTAGATCGGCACCTCGGCGTTCTTGAAGCGCACCTCCTCGATGAACTTGCGCAGGTTCAGCACCACCGGGTCGAGCTCGGGGCCGGCGGTGAACTCGTTGTCGTCGATCGACAGGATGAACGCGCTGGCGCGGCTCTGCTGCTGCGCGAACTGGCTCAGGTCGCCATAACTGGTCGCCCCCAGCACCTCGAAACCCTCTTTCTGGATCGCGTCGGCGAGCGCCCGGATGCCGATGCCCGAAGAGTTTTCAGAGCGGTAGTCTTCGTCGATGATGACGATCGGAAAGTTGAAGCGAAGCATGGGCGGGCCTTCGGTGCGCGGGACGCAGAAAATGCGGGAAGCGCGAAGTGTAGGGCCACCCGGCGTCATTGAAATGACACCGCCCTACACTCGCGGGCGGGCTGCAGTGGCGGCCGAGCCAAGGAGTGATCATGGAATTTTCCGCCCCCACGTTCTGGTGGCTCGCCGCCGGGCTGACCGTGGCCGCCGAGCTGGCCACCGGCACGTTTTACCTGCTGATGATGGCGCTGGGCCTGGCCGCCGCCGCGCTGGCCGCGCACCTGGGCTTGCCGATGGTGGGCCAGATCGTCAGCGCGGCGCTGGTGGGCGGCGGCGCCACCGCCGTGTGGCACTGGCGCCGCTTCAAGCAACCCACCACGGCACCGGCGCGCGAGAACCGCGACGTGAACCTCGACATCGGTGAAAGAGTGCACGTGGCCGAATGGGCCACCGATCGCACCACCCGCGTGCCCTACCGCGGCTCGCTGTGGACCGCGCGCCTGGCGCCCGGCGCCGCGCCCACCGAAGGCGACTACGTGGTCAGCGCCGTCGAAGGCAACTGGCTGGTGCTGGCGCCCGCCCCCGCGCAGTGAACCACTGAACCCTGTCACCGATCCACAAACAAAGAGACCACCATGGAAGTTGCCATCATCCTGCTCGTCATCGCCGCGATCTTCATCTACCAGACCTTCAAGATCGTGCCGCAACAAAACGCCTGGGTCGTCGAACGCCTGGGCAAGTACGACCGTACGCTCACGCCGGGGCTGAAGTTCGTGGTGCCCTTCATCGAGCGCGTGGCCTACAAACATTCGCTGAAGGAAGTGCCACTCGACGTGCCCAGCCAGGTCTGCATCACCAAGGACAACACCCAACTGCAGGTCGACGGCATCATCTACTTTCAGGTGACCGACCCGATGCGGGCGAGCTACGGCTCGAGCAACTACATCTTCGCGATCACGCAACTGGCGCAAACGCTGCTGCGCTCGGTGATCGGCAAGATGGAGCTCGACAAGACCTTCGAGGAGCGCGACACGATCAACGCCTCGGTCGTCAACGCGCTCGACGAAGCGGCGTCGAACTGGGGCGTGAAGGTGCTGCGCTACGAGATCAAGGACCTCACGCCGCCGGCCGCGATCCTGCATTCGATGCAGGCGCAGATCACCGCCGAACGTGAAAAGCGTGCGCTCATCGCCGCCAGCGAAGGCCGCAAGCAGGAGCAGATCAACATCGCCACCGGCGAGCGCGAGGCCTTCATCGCCCGCTCCGAAGGGCAGCGCCAGGCCGAGATCAACAACGCGCAGGGCGAGGCGGCCGCCATCGTTGCCGTGGCCGACGCCACCGCCGAGGCGATCCGCAAGATCGCCGAAGCCATCCGATCCCCCGGCGGCGAGCAGGCGGTGCAGCTGAAGGTGGCCGAAAAGGCCGTCGAGGCCTACGCGCAACTCGCGCAGAAGAACAACACGATGATCGTGCCCGGCAACATGAGCGAGGTGTCGGCGTTGATCGGAACGGCGATGACGCTGATGAAGACCAAGACCCCCGGCGCTGCGTAGACCGACATGCCCCGCAACGTGTTGGGCGGCGAACTGCAGCCCTGCTCCTACGACCCGCTGACCGGCTTCTTCCGCGACGGCTGCTGCCACACGCGCGAAGACGACGTCGGCACGCACGTGATGTGCGTGAAGGTCACGGCCGAATTCCTGCGCTACTCCCAGCAGCGCGGCAACGACCTGAGCACGCCGCGCCCCGAGTACCGCTTTCGCGGCCTGAACCCTGGCGACCGCTGGTGCCTGTGCGCCACCCGTTGGGTGCAGGCCTTCGAGGCCGGCATGGCGCCGCCGGTGGTGCTGGAGGCGACGCACGAACGCGCGCTGGACCATGTGACGATCGAGACCCTGAAGTCCTTCGCCCTTGGCTCCGTCGGGCGAGCCGAGGGGCTGGGCTAAACTTCAGGCGTTGGAGAGGTGGATGAGCGGTTTAAGTCGCACGCCTGGAAAGCGTGTGGGGGTTAATAGCCCCCCGCGGGTTCGAATCCCGCCCTCTCCGCCAGGGATTGAAAGTCCCCCAAATGCCCCTCTCCGATGTGACCTGCAGACTGCGCGTTGCCCTGATGGCAAGGCTCGCGCCCGCTACGCCGACTGCGGCGGCCTCTACGTGGAAGTTCTCCCTCCTGGAGGCAAACACTGGCCGGGCTTGACGCTATAAAAAGCTACCCACTCGAAAGTGAGATAACCAAGCGGGTATGCGGCCCCCACGATGGCCGCCGGAAACAGATCCGCAAGCGTTTGGGGTGGACTCCAGAGCAGGCGTGCCAGCGCGATGAGCACAAGGACCGTATGGCCAGTCAAGACGATGTGCGCGGCGGTGAACACGAACGCGCTGATCAACCGACGCGAGCAACAGGACAACCGTGAGCATTTGAACTGGCGCGCAGCCCCGACTTGCGCGTCGTGGCCAGCCATTCGAGCTTTCAGTTCGCGGATGGACAGACGCCCCTCGCCGAGATCGGCCAGCGATTGCGCAGCCGATACATCGCTACCGGCGCGGTGAGACGCGACGGGGAGCAGTTGCGCATCGTCGTCGATCTGCTGGACAGCCAGGGCGGCCAGGTGGTCTGGTCGGCCTCCAACGTGGTGGATCGCACCACCCTGGGCGCCACGCAGCTCGCACTGGTCAAACGCATTGCGGGAACGCTGCAGTCCACGGTGTCCGTGACCGAGCAGCGGCGTGCGCTTGCGCGGCCGCCGCAGACTCTGGACACCTACGTCCTGGTGGCGCACGGCAAGGCCAAGCTGCAGCGATACGACGCACAGGGCATGCGGGACTCGCGCCGCTTCTTCGAGCAGGCACTTGCCATCGATCCGGAGTACGCGCCGGCCTGGGCTTACCTCGGCATCACCAATACCGTCGACATTGGCCTGCGTCTTTCCGGAGAGTGGGACATCAGTCGGCTTGGCGAAGTCCTTGCCCAGATACGACGCGCGATTGCCCTGCAGCCGGATCTGCCCATCGCGCACTTGGCCCTGGCCCAGGCGCAGGCACTGGACCGCAATTTCGACGCCATGCTGGCCGCCGCGCAACAGGCCTGTCGGCTCAGCCCAAACGATGCCGACTGCTTCTTCATCCTGGGCCACGCCCAGTACCGACTGGGACAAGTCGAGCAGGCAGCACGCAACTTCGAGCAAGCCCTGGATCGCAACCCGATTCCGCCGGCCTATCTGCCGGCGTTCTATGCCACCGCACTGTGGGGCAGCCGGCGCCTGGACGTAATCAAGTCGCCGTTTGAATGATGCTGTCGAGCTTGGCCATGGTCAGCGTGTCAGGAACCCAGAGCCGGCGCCAGACCAGCGGTTCGACCTCGTCGAGTTCGACGCGCAGTCGGTAGACGCGCTTGATGGAGGCAAGGCGAGATTTTGTGACCATGGACATAGGCTACCAGCGGCCCCGAGTTTGATGGCTGCGGCCGTTGCCCTCGGGGAACGGGCGGCTGTGAACGTCCACCGCCCGGTCAGCAAGACCACCAATGGTCTTGCCCGTCACGGCTTCGGTCGCAGCGGGCAGCCCCGGCGCTGCCGGGAAGGCTGCGATGACATCACCGCGCATCGATTCCCACATCAGCCGGATGCGGGTCGCAGAGGGTGACTCGCCGCGAAGCATCTTCAGCACCGGTGGCGGGTCCGTGAAGGGGTTTGTCTCGGACACCGTGTGGCCCACACTTCTCATCGTGGACAGCACGTCATCGGCGATCACGTCCTGCCCGCATGTGCGCACTCAGAACCGGGTGTCCGATGGCCCTGGCGGCGGCAGTCAGGCGGTCGTCGAGGCTGACCAGGACCAGTGACTTCCGCAGGGCAAGCTCAAGGTAGGCTGCGTCGTAGGCGCTCAGACTGTGTGTCGACGCCAGCCGATCGAGACTCACGAAGTCAGGCGTTTGCGGGTCCAGCCGCACCGGCAGTTCGCTCAGTTCGTCGGCGATTTCTGCCCGCCTGTTGGCATCGATGCGCCGGCGTCGTTACGCGCTTTGCAGGACGTTGGTGCACTCGAGCACCCAAAGCGTGGGCGCCCAAAGCACCTGGGTGCCCAACGCATCGAGCAGCCCTTCCGTGAACTGCGTGGCCTCGTCAGGGAAGAACCAGGGCATGGTGACCGAGGCGTCGATGACCCACCCGCCATCGCAGAGGCGGTTGCCGGCGGTTCACCCATCAGCGCCGGCCCTCCTCGATCATGTCCCGGATGGAGACCCCGCCGCTCAACCCCTGCCCGGCGCGGCTTTTTCGGATCCGCGCGGCCAGCGTGCGCGCCTGGCCCAGCGCATCCGGCGCTTGAGGAGGCATCAAGCGGGCGACGTGCTCACCCCGCCGCGTGATGACGATCTCCTCCCCGCGCGCGACCCGCTCCACCAACTCGGACAAGCGGTTTTTCGCTTCGAAGATGCCGACAGTGGTCACGATGAAATCTCCTTGGCCGGGGCAGTGCTGCTCGACGTGATGAAATCTAGCTGTCTAGATGGTATTGCTTCGCCAGCATCGAGCCGAAGTCGACCACTGCTTTGTCGCTCAAAAGAAGCCTGACGCAGGCCCGGCGACCGGCTTCGAACGCTAGACAAGGTTGGCCTGCGGTGCGCTTTCGCACAGACGGGGCAGAGCCCCACCGTAACCATCGGCGCTCGAAATACCGAACCTCCCATTCGGCACACCCACTCCACATCTCGAGAAAGAGCACATCATGAACTTCATCATCTGGCTGATCGTTGGCGGTCTCATCGGTTGGCTCGCCAGCATGCTCATGAAGACCAACGACCAACAAGGCATGTTCCTCAACGTGGTCGTCGGCATCGTCGGCGCCATGCTCGGCGGCTGGTTCATCTCGCCACTGGTGGGCGTCGGCACGATCAACCAGAACAACTTCAGCCTGCCGGCCCTGCTCGTGTCGCTCGCCGGTGCTGCCATCCTGCTGGCCATCGTCAACCTGGTCCGACGCGGCAGCGCGCGCTGAGGAGGTATTCGCATGGCGCCGAAACCCAGAACGAAACGCCCGGTCGGGCGCAACGCAAGTACCGCACCTCTCGGCACCCAAGCTCCGGAGCCGGCCAACGGCCTGCCGCTGCCCCACGAGCGCGATGAATCGACCGAGGCCGCGCCCGCGGTACCCGACCCCGTGATCGTGCAAGCCAAGCGCGACCTCGACGCCGGCATGGCCGATACCGACATGCGGGCGACCCCCGGGCTCGACGCCGAACTCCGCCGCCGCCTTGTGCCTGGCCCGGGTGGCAAGCCGCCGTCGACCCGCAGCAAGCCCTGACCCCTCAGATCGAAAACCACCTATGAAAAAAGAACCTTCAAAGCCCACCCCCGCCAAGACATCAGGCCAGCCCAAGCCCCTGCCGGCACGCCGCGCGGCCCGTGGCGCCGCCGGCAAGTCGTCTGCGACACCCGACCCTGTGATGGCCCAGGCCACCGGCACGCAGGCGCTGGTCGCTTCCATGCCCTGCAACGCCAACAAGGCGTTCGACTTCGGGCGCAAAAACGCGTTGATGCCGCCGGTCGGCGCGACCGCACAGGCTGCGTCTGACGCGGTCTCGGCCAGCACGCTGAGCGAAGCCAACGTCAGCGCCAAGACCGGCGAGCCCGCGCCCCCGGGCGGCCACGCCATCGACGGCCGCGTGGCACAGGCGCGCGTCGATGGGTCGAACCAGGTGCTGACGACCAACCAGGGTGTGGCGATTGCCGACAACCAGAACTCGTTGAAAGCCGGGCTGCGCGGGCCGACCTTGCTGGAAGACTTCATCCTGCGCGAGAAGATCACGCACTTCGACCACGAGCGCATTCCGGAGCGCATCGTGCACGCGCGCGGCTCGGCAGCGCACGGCTTTTTCGAAGCCTATGAAGCCCTCACCGAGCTGACCTGCGCCGCGCCGTTTGCCGAAGCCGGCAAGGTGACGCCGGTGTTCGTGCGCTTTTCCACCGTGGCAGGCGAACGCGGCTCGGCCGACACGGCGCGCGACGTGCGCGGCTTTGCCGTCAAGTTCTACACCGACCAAGGCACCTGGGACCTGGTGGGCAACAACATCCCGGTCTTCTTCATTCAGGACGCGATGAAGTTCCCCGACCTGGTTCATGCCGTGAAGCCCGAGCCGCACCACGGGATGCCACAGGCCGCATCAGCGCACGACACCTTCTGGGACTTTGCTTCGCTGTCGCCCGAGACCACCCACATGCTGATGTGGGTGATGTCGGACCGCGCCATTCCACGCAGCTTTCGCATGATGCAGGGCTTCGGCGTGCACACCTTCCGGCTCGTCACGGCCCAGGGCGCGTCGGGCTTCGTCAAGTTTCACTGGAAGCCCAAACTGGGCACACATTCGCTGGTGTGGGATGAGGCAGTGAAGATCTCGGGTGCCGACCCCGACTTTCACCGCCGCGATCTCTGGGAGGCGATCGAATCGGGCGAGTACCCGGAGTGGGAACTCGGGTTGCAGATCTTCACCGAGGCGCAGGCCGAGGGCTTCAGCTTCGACGTGCTCGATGCGACCAAGATCATCCCCGAAGAGCTGGTGCCGCTGCTGCCGGTCGGGCGCATGGTGCTGAACCGCAACCCCGACAACTTCTTCGCCGAGACCGAGCAGGTCGCGTTCTGCACCGCGCACGTGATCCCCGGCATCGACTTCAGCAACGACCCGCTGCTGGCCGGGCGCATCCATTCGTACGTCGATACCCAGCTCAGCCGCCTGGGCGGCCCCAATTTCCACGAGATCCCGATCAACGCGCCGCTCGCGCAGGCACACAACAACCAGCGCGACGGCATTCA
>JANOQS010000405.1:0-13906 GCA_031414975.1 Methylibium sp.
GTTCATCACGATCGCTTCGACCGTGCCCTGGTCGGTCAACCCGGCCACCAGCGGCCACCAGGCGTCGATGTTGCGGCGCATGTCGGCGAGGCCGCCTTGCAGGTCGCTCAGGTGGGTGCGGATCGCGCCGCAGCAGCCGGCGTCGTCGGCCACCAGGGTCTGGATGCCGGCGGCGTCGAGCACGCGCGCGGTGGCGCTGTTGATGTTGGGCATCATCGCCGGCTGCACGCAGCCCATCAGCATCAGCACCTTGCGCGGGTGCTGGCGCGTGGGCCAGCGGTGCGCGCGCGCGCCGCCGGGCGCAGGCACCTTGTTTTTCAGCGCGGTCGGCAGCAGCGGGCGCACCAGTTGCCCCAGCTTCATCGCCGGGGCGAACAGCGGCGAGGTGAGCCCCTCCTTCAGCAGCCAGCGCAGCGCCTTCTCTTCGGCGGGGCGTTCGACTCTTTCGTCCACGATCTTGCGGCCGATGTCCACCAGGTGCCCGTACTGCACGCCCGACGGGCAGGTGCTTTCGCAGTTGCGGCAGGTCAGGCAGCGGTCCAGGTGCTGTTGCGTCTTGCGCGTGACCGCGCTGCCTTCGAGCACCTGCTTCATCAGGTAGATGCGGCCGCGCGGGCCGTCGAGCTCGTCGCCGAGCAACTGGTAGGTCGGGCAGGTGGCGGTGCAAAAGCCGCAGTGCACGCATTTGCGCAAGATGGCTTCGGCGGCCAGCCCGTCGGGCGTGTTCTGGAACTCGGGCGCAAGTTTGGTTTGCATCGGCGGGGGTGGTCCAGGGGGATGGGTGATCAGAAGGAGGATCAGAAGAGCCGGGCCAGCACCGGCAACAACAGCGATGCAAGCAGCGCCTGCACGCCCAGCGCGAGCGCGGCATACGCACCGGCATCGGGGTGTACCTGCAAGGCCCGCGCGGCGCCAATGCCGTGCGAGGTGGTGCCCAGCGCATAACCGCGCACTGTCGGTTCGGTGATGCGCAGGCGGTCGAACAGGTACTTGGCGCTCACAGCACCCACCAGCCCGGTGAGCACCGCAAACACCGCCGCCAGCGCCGGAATGCCGCCGAGCTGCTCGGCAATGCCCATTGCCACCGGAGCCGTCACCGACTTCGGCGCCAGCGATCGAAGCACCGGCTCCGGCAGCCCCAGCGCCCAACCCAGGCCCACGGCGCTGCTCACCGTGGCCGTGCCGCCGGCCAACGCGGCCAGCAGCACGGCCAGCGCACGATGGCGCAACTCGTCACGCCGCTGCCACAGCGGCCAGGCCAGCGCCACCACCGCCGGCCCGAGCAGGAAGTGGATGAACTGCGCGCCGGAAAAGTAGGTCGGGTAAGGCGTGCGGCTCAGGGTCAGCACCGCGGCCAGCGCCAGCACCGTCCACAGCACCGGGTTGGCCCACGGCGCCTGGCCCATGCGCAGGTAGAAGGCCTGCGCCAGCACATAGGTCACGATCGTGGCCGTCAGCCCGAACAGCGGCGTGGCCGACAGGTAGACCCAGAGTTCGACGAAGCCGTGCATGGCGGTTGGGGGTGGGAGCTCGGCCAACTAGCGCAGCAGCGCGCGGAACACCAGCGCCGTGACCGCCATGCCCACCAGCGTGGACAGTGCGATCACCAGCAGCATGCGCAGCCCGTATTGAGAGATCAGCGCCAGGTGCGTCATCACGCCCACGCCGGCCGGCACGAACAGCAGCGACAGATGCGCCAGCAGCACCTCGGCCACCGCCTGCACCGGCGCGCGCACCGCCGGCAGGCTCAAGGCGGCCAGCAGGATCAGCATGCCCAGCACCGGGCCCGGCAAGCTCAGATGCGCCAGCCGCACCGCCGCTTCTCCGGCCGACTGGCACAGCAGCACGATGGCCAGGCCCTTCAGTGCTTCCACGTCGGTGCTTTCATGCGGTCACGGCGTGCATCAAAGCCCCGGGTAGAGCCGGCCCGGGTTGAACAGCCCCGACGGGTCGAGCGCTTTTTTCAGCTCGCGGTGAATGCGGTCCAGGGGCGACTTGAGCGGCGCAAACGCACCGGCCGATTTGTCACCGGACAGGTACAGCGTGGCATGGCCACCCACCCGCGACGCTGCATCGCGCACCTCGGCCACCGGCGCGCGGCTGCTGAGCCAGCGTTGCGCGCCGTGCCACTCGATCAGCTGCTCGCCGGCCAGCGGCAGCGGCGGCGCCGTCTGCGGCACCGACAGGCGCCACAGCGCGGCGCCGGTTTTCACCGCCGCACGTGCGCTGGCAAAGAACTCGTCGGTCTGGTTGCGCAGCCCGAGCCAGAACGGCTCGGCGATGTGCGGTTCGACCCACTCGCCGCCGATGCGCGCCTTGGCCGCCTGCACCGCAGCGGCCGCGCCGCGCAGCCGCACGATCAGCGCACCGTCCCACCACGCGCTGGCGTTCAGCGGCAGCGGCTGGCCACCCCACAGGTTGAGCTGGTTCAGCGCCTGGGCCTGGTCCATCTGCAGGCGCAAAGTGGCGTTGGCCGGCGCGATCGGCAACACCTTCAGCGACACCTCCAGGATCACGCCCAAGGTGCCCATCGAGCCGGCCAGCAGGCGCGACAGGTCGTAGCCGGCCACGTTCTTGATCACCTGCCCGCCGAAACTCAGCACTTCGTTGCGGCCGTTCAGCAGCGTGGCACCGAGCACGTAGTCGCGCACCGAACCCACGGCCGCGCGCGCCGGCCCGGCCAGGCCAGCCGCCACCATGCCCCCCACCGTGGCTCCGGCGCTGAAGTGCGGCGGCTCGAACGGCAGGCACTGGCCTTGTTGCGCGAGCGTGCTTTCGAGCTCGGACAACAAGGTGCCGCAACGGCTGGTGATCACCAGTTCGGTCGGCTCGTAGCTCGAGATGCCTTCCAGCACACGCGTGTCCAGCGGCTCTCCCTGCGGCGTTTCACCGTAGAAGTCCTTGGTTCCACCGCCACGAATGTTCAGTTGCGCGCCGGCCGAGAGGGCGCTCTGCACACGGTCGATAAGAACCTGCAGCGCGGGGTCGTTGGGGGCCATGGAGTCAGAAGCGCGGGATATCGGCGAACGGCAGCAACCCGCGCCGCACATGCATCTTGCCGTACTCGGCACAGCGCGACAGGCTCGGTATCACCTTGCCCGGGTTGAGCAGCTCCTTCGGGTCGAAGGCGCGCTTGAGCGCCAACATCTGCTCGCGCTCGGCGGGTGAGAACTGCACGCACATCGAACTGAGCTTTTCGACGCCCACGCCGTGTTCGCCAGTCACCGTGCCGCCCATCTGCACGCTGGTTTCCAGGATGTCGGCACCGAACAGTTCGCAGCGGTGCAACTGGTCGGGGTCGTTGGCGTCGAACAGGATCAGCGGGTGCAGGTTGCCGTCACCCGCGTGAAAGACGTTGGCGCAGCGCAGGTCGTATTTCTTCTCCATCTGCTGGATGGCAAGCAGGATGTCGGCCAGGCGCTTGCGCGGGATGGTCGAGTCCATGCACATGTAGTCGGGGCTGATGCGCCCGCTGGCCGGGAAGGCGTTCTTGCGGCCGCTCCAGAACTTGAGCCGCTGGGCTTCGTTCTCGCTCACCTCGATGCGGGTGGCGCCGCTGGCGCGCAGCACCTCGGCCATGCGCGCGATCTCTTCTTCCACCTCTTCCGGCGTGCCGTCGCTTTCACACAGCAGAATGGCTTCGGCCGTCAGGTCGTAGCCGGCATGTACGTAGTCTTCCACCGCCGCGGTCATGGGCTTGTCCATCATCTCCAGCCCGGCCGGGATGATGCCGGCGCCGATCACGTTGGCCACCGCGGCACCCGCCTTGCGGATGTCGTCGAAGCTGGCCATGATGCAGCGCGCCAGTTGCGGCTTGGGCACGAGCTTGACGGTGGCCTCGATCATCACCGCGAGCATGCCTTCGCTGCCGACCAGCACCGTCATCAGATCGAGCCCGGCGCAGTCGAGCGCCTCGGAGCCGAACTCGACCGGCTCGCCTTCCACCGTGAAGCCGCGCACGCGCAGCACGTTGTGCAGGGTCAGGCCGTACTTCAGGCAGTGCACGCCGCCGGAATTTTCGGCCACGTTGCCGCCAATCGTGCAGGCGATCTGGCTGCTCGGGTCGGGCGCGTAGTACAGGCCGAGCGGTGCGGCCGCTTCGCTGATGGCCAGGTTGCGAACGCCACACTGCACGGTGGCGGTGCGGGCCAGCGAGTCGAGTTTGAGGATCTTGTTGAACTTGGCCAGGCTCAGGGTCACGCCACGCGCATGCGGCAGCGCGCCGCCGGACAGGCCGGTGCCAGCGCCGCGCGCCACCACCGGCACGTTCAGGCGGTGGCACACGCGCAGCACGGCGGCGACCTGGTCTTCGGTCTCGGGCAGGGCCACGACCATGGGCGTTTCGCGGTAGGCGGTCAGGCCGTCGCATTCGTACGGCACGGTGTCCTCGCGGTGCCACAGCAGCGCGTGCGCGGGCAACTCGCCGGCCAGGGCCGTGACCACTTCGTCCTGGCGTTGCCGGCGCGCCAGCAACTGGCCTGGGGCGTCGGCTTCGCTGGCGGCAAGGGCGCTGGGCAGGGGTGCATTCATGGTCGGGAGCCGTCAAGTCGGGTGATGGTGATCAGGCTCGAATGTAGCGCGGCCGGTCAATGCACCACCATCAGCGTGAACGGGAAGACATAAGCCTGCAGGGTCACGAAGATGCCGACCAGGCAGGCCAGCGGGTCGTCGGTGCGCGTGGGGTCAGTCGCTGCGCCGGAACACCGTCAACACGCCGGTGTAGCCGTACAGGTGATGGCGTGCAATCTCGCCGGCCGCGAAGAAGCCGACCAGCGGCACGTCGCCCAAGGTGTGCCGCACCAGCGCGAGTTCGGCCGACGGCGCGCCGAAGTGCGCCCCGCCGCGGCCGGTGCAGCTGACGTAGATCGCGCCGGCAATGCTGTCCGACGCCGGGCTGCCTGCACTGCCCAGCCCGACCGGTGCGGCGCCGGCGTTCTTCAGCGCCATGGCGCTGGCGGGCGGCAAGGTCTCGGGTTCGAGTTCTTCGCGGATCTCGGCGCAGATGCGCACCAGGTCGCGCCGCGCGGCCTCGGTGTTGCGGGTGCAGAACGCGAGTTGCATGCCGGGCTCGGCCATGTCGCCGATGGCGATGCCGCGGCGCGCCGGGTCCAGGCCCACGAGATGGCGCACGCGCGTGTCGGAGCCGAACGCGCCGCGCCGGGCGGGCGTGTCAAACCCGCTGGCGGGCGCAGGCACACGATCTGGCGCGTCGTTCAGCCCGACCAAGGTCTCGCGCAGGCGCGGCAAGGCCCGGCGCGGCTCGGCAAACTCTTCGAGCTGCAGGTCGCGCAACAGGCAGTTCAACGCGGGCTCACCATCGAGCGAGCCTATGACGTTGTGCTTCGCTTCGGTGATCGTGCGCAGCGGCCCGACCGGCTGGCAACCCTGGGTCACGCGCGAGACCAGCCCGACGCCAGCCCCGAACGCCACCCCCGACAGGCCGCCGCGCCACACGCCGTCGGCCACATGCAGTGCGCTGGTGCGCGCCGACGCGAGGCCGCCGAACAGGTAGCCGCTGGCGGTGCGCTGGCTCATGTCCTTCACGAGTTCGCCCAGATCGGCGGTGGCCGGGTCGGCGTGCACCTGGGCGGTGTGGGCACGGAAGTCGCCGAGCGGGCGCGCGCCGGAGAACACCCGGAACTGCTCGTGCGGCAACTCGGCCAGCATCAACGCCAGCGCGGGTTCGTCGAAGTACTCGACGCCATTGGCGGCAATGCCCACGCCTACCGCGCCGACCCAGGCGACGCCGGGCCAGCGCTGCTGCACGTCGGCCAGCAGGGCCTCGGCGCGGCCCGCAAAGTGGTCGCTGAGGTAGAGCCAGCCCAGGTTGGGGTGGCCGGCATGGCCGGGTTCCAGCCGTTGCGCTTCGATCTGCACCGCCGCCAGCGCGAGCGCCATCTGCGCGTCGGGGTGGGTGGCGTGGGCGTGCAGGAAGCGCTTCATCTCGGCGCGGACGCTTCAGGTCCGTGAAGGCGCACGGCGCGCCCCCGTGGCGGCCTTCGCGGCCTTCGCGGGCTTGGCGGCCTTGGCCGGTGCGCCGGTGACCTTGCGCGCCACGCTGGCCGGCACACCCGCGGCCTTCTTCAGGGTCTGGCCGGCGGCGTCGAAACTCTGTTTCACCATCGACGTGGCGAGGTTCTTGGCCGCGTCGGTGGCGTTGTCCTTCATCGCGGTGGAGGCCAGCTCGGTGAATTGTTTGGTCAGTGCGCCCCACCACTGCAGCGGGTCGACGGCCGGCGGGGGCGGCGCCGTCTTCTTCGATTTGGCGGCGGGTCTGGCCGCTGGCTTCGCTTCAGGCGTTTCGTCGAACTCGGTGCGCTCGGTCGGCTCGGTGGGCACCCCCGGCATCTTGATCTTCAGCGAGTCGCGCAGGTCTTCCATCTGCACGTTCATCGTCTTCAAGGTGGACAAGGTCATGCGCTGCACTTCGAGCGCCTGGATCGTGGCGCCCAGCATGCGCGCGTTCTGCTCCAGCCAGAACTGCACGGTGCGCAACTCCTCGATGCGCTTTTCCAGCTCCTCGGGGTTCAAGGTCGGCGCGACCCACTGGCCGATGTTGGGCAGGGCCGAACCGGCGTTCTTCACCAGGCCCTGCAGAAAGTCGAAGCCGGGCACGAGTTTGGTGAAGCTGGCAGCGTCGTTCATGGCAGTCCTTCTTATGCGGGGCAGGGAGGGCAGATCGGCCGATTGTGCCCCCGAAGCCGCAAGGGTCTGCAAGGCCCGCAACACATTGTCTTGGCGGTTGAAGCGCTGCCTTTGGCCGCCTAGCCTTGGAGCCTTCGATGCATGCCGGGAGAGTCGAGATGGGATGGAACCAACAACCACAGCGCGCAATGGGCGGGGGCGCCATTGCGCTGGCCGTGACCCTGGCCCTGTCCCTGCCGAACCTGGCTCAGGCCGGCGGGCCGCTGGGAACCGTGGCTGCGCCACCAAGTGCCTCTGACGACAGCTTGCCGACCGACCGGCTGATCGTGAAGTACCGCGCCTCCCAGGCTGCCGCGGCGGCCAACGCCAGCGTCGCCGACCGCGCCGTGCTGCACCGCCCGGCGCAAGACGCCGCCGCGCGCCTGGGCCTGCGCATGCAGTTGCTGCGCATCGGCGCGATGGGCACGCACGTGATGCGGCTGGAGCGCCGCCTGGCGCATGCCGAGGTCGAACGCCTGGCGCGCGACATCATGGTCAATGACCCGACGGTGGAATACGCCGAGCCGGACCGCATCCTGAAGCCGCTGCTGACGCCGACCGATACGCAGTACGGCCAGCAGTGGCAGTACTTCGAGCCCACCGGCGGGCTGAACCTGCCCCCGGCGTGGGACAAGGCGACCGGTGTGAAGGCTGACGGGCAAAGTGTGGTGGTCGCCGTCATCGACACCGGCTACCGCCCGCACGCCGACCTGGCGGCCAACCTCGTCGCGGGTTACGACTTCATCGCCGATACCTTCGTCTCCAACGACGGCAACGGCCGCGACACCAGCGCGCTCGACCCGGGCGACGCGATCGCCGCTGGCGCCTGCGGGGGCGGCCAGCCGACGCAGAGCCAGCCGAGCAGCTGGCACGGCACCCACGTGGCCGGCACGGTGGCGGCGGTGACGAACAACAGCGCGGGTGTGGCTGGCGTGGCTTTCGGCGCCAAGGTGCAGCCGGTGCGCGCGCTGGGCAAGTGCGGCGGCTACACGTCGGACATCGCGGCCGGCATCGTCTGGGCCTCGGGCGGCAGCGTGCCCGGCGTGCCGGCCAACGCCACGCCGGCGCGGGTGATCAACTTGTCGCTGGGCGGCAGCGGCGCGTGCGACGCAGCCTCGCGCGACGCCATCAATTCAGCGCGAAGCCGCGGCACGGTGGTGGTGGTGGCGGCGGGCAACTCGAACGCCAACGCGGCCAATTTTTCGCCCGCGAGTTGCCCGGGCGTGATCAGCGTGGCGGCTACCAACCGCAGCGGCGGGCGTGCCTACTACTCCAACTTTGGCGCGGTGGTGGCGGTGGCAGCACCGGGCGGCGACATGCGCGGCGGTGCGGCGGGCGGCATTCTGTCGACCCTGAACAATGGCGCCAACGGACCGGGAGCCGACAGTTATGCCTACTACCAGGGCACGTCGATGGCCGCGCCGCATGTGGCCGGCGTGGTGGCGCTGATGCTGGCCAAGAACCCGAGCCTGTCGCCCGACGAGGTAGCGGCACGACTGAAGAGTTCGGCGCGCGCCTTCCCGGCCACCTGCACTCAATGCGGTGCCGGCCTGGTGAATGCCAGCGCGGCGATCGACGCAGCCGGTGGCGGCACGACGCCACCCCCACCGCCGCCACCCTCATCCGGCAACGAGGTCGATCCCAACAACAGCACCGGTACGGCGCAAGCGGTGACGCAGGGCACGACGATCAACGGCACGCTGGCCAGCAGCAGCGACACCGACTTCTTCAAGGTAAGCGTCGTCGTCGGCGGGCGACTGACCGGCACGCTCACGCCCAACAGCTCGTCGGACTACGACCTGTATCTCTACAACAGCGCCGGCACGCAGGTGGCGCGCAGCATCCGCGGCACCGGGCTGGTGGACTCAGCGAGCGTGAGCAACACCAGCGGGGCGGCGGCCACCTACTACGTGCGGGTGCGCTTCTACAGCGGCGGCACAGGCGCCACCGGCGGAAGCTACACGCTGGCGATCGATTGAGCCTGGCAGGCAGGCCGGCTCAGGACGAGCCGCCCAGTTCGATGCGCAGCACGCCGTCGCGCTGCTGCCAGCGCAGCCGGCCGAGCACGTCCATGCCGAGCAGCGGCCGGTCGTCCAGCCCGGGCAACGCGACCACGCGCAGGCGTTGGGCGCTGACGCCGCCTTGCAGCGCCACGTCGGCGCGCACGAGTTGGCCGGTGACCACGCCACCGGCGGTGTTGGACCGGACCGGCCCGATCGACTCGAGCTCCAGCTCGCGCGCCAGCGCTGCCGAGATGGCGGTGCCGGTGGCGCCGGTGTCGATCAGGAAGTCGACCGCACGGCCGTTGATGCTGCCGGGCCAGTGGTAGTGGCCGTCAGCGCCGCGGCGGATCTCGATCACGCCGCCGTCGAGCTGGAAGCGCGTCTTCTGCCGGTCGTGCTGCCACCACTGGATGCTCAGGAAGACGAGCACCCCGAGCAGCAGCCAGACCGTGACGACCTTGACGGTGCGCGGCAGCTCGTTGCTCAACGATCAGCGCTCAACGATCAACGATCAGACCACCTGGCTGAACGCCTTGTCGAGGCTGGCCACGGTGCGCTCGATGTCGTGCAGCTTGTCCAGCCCGAACAGGCCGACGCGGAAGCTCTGGAAGTCGGCCCCCTCGTCGCACTGCAGCGGTACGCCGGCGGCGATCTGGAGGCCTTGCGCGATCAGCTTCTTGCCGGTCTGGATGCCGGCATCCTCGGTGTAGCTGACGACCACGCCGGGTGCTTCGAAGCCGGGCGCGGCCACGCTCTTGAAGCCCTTGGCGGCGAGCAGCGCGCGCACGCGCCTGCCGAGCTCGAGTTGTTCGTTGCGCACCTTGTCGAAACCGTAGGCCTCGATCTCCTTCATCACGCCGCGCAGGCGCGTGAGCGCATCGGTCGGCATGGTCCCGTGGTAGGCGTGGCCGCCGCCTTCATAGGCTTCCATGATCTGCAGCCACTTCTTCAGGTCGGCCGCGAAGCTGGTGCTTTGCGTGTTGTCGATGCGGGTGCGCGCCAGCTCGCTCATGGCGATCAGTGCGGCGCAGGGGGAAGAGCTCCAGCCCTTCTGCGGCGCGCTGATCAGCACGTCGACGCCGGTCTGGGCCATGTCGACCCAGACCGTGCCGGAGGCAATGCAATCGAGCACGAACAGCCCGCCCACCGCATGCACCGCGTCGGACACGGCACGCAGGTAGGCGTCGGGCAGCATCATGCCGGAGGCGGTTTCGACGTGCGGCGCAAACACCACGTCGGGACGCAACTCGGTGATGGTGGCCACCACCTCGTCGATCGGCGCCGGCGCGAAAGCGGCCTGCTTGCCGGGGCCGACGCGGCGCGCCTTCAGCACGGTGGTCGAGGCGGGGATATTGCCCATCTCGAAAATCTGCGTCCAGCGGTAGCTGAACCAGCCGTTGCGCAGCACCAGGCACTTCTTGCCGCTGCCGAACTGGCGCGCCACCGCTTCCATGCCGAAGGTGCCGCCGCCGGGCACGACCACGGCCGACTTGGCTTTGTAGACCTGTTTGAGCGTGGCCGAGATGTCGCGCATCACGCCCTGGAAACTTTGCGACATGTGGTTCAGCGCGCGGTCGGTGAACACCACCGAGAACTCGAGCAAACCATCGGGGTCCACATTGGGCAACAAACCAGGCATCGTCATCTCCCGCTGAAAAGTGTGATTGTCCGGGGCCAAGCCGACACGCGGGCGGCGCGTTCTTCATGTCCCCACAGGCTTCGCCAACTATTGACGACTAGGCCCCCGCCTGGCCATAGGCCGAAACCCGCTGGTCGATGGCGCCGAACAGGCTTTGGCCGTCGGCGCCTTTCATGTCGATGCGGATCGTGTCGCCGAATTTCATGAAGGCGGTCTTCGGTGCACCGCCCTCGATGGTTTCGATCGCGCGCTTCTCGGCAATGCATGAGTAGCCGCGCGACCAGTCCTTGTTGCTGACGGTGCCGCTGCCGAAGATGCTGCCGGCGCGCGCGTTGCGCGTCTTGCACAGGTGGGCGATCAACTGGCCGAAGTGAAAGGTCATCTCCGGCCCGGCGTCGCACAGGCCGACGCGGGTGCCGTTCCACACGCTCTCCAGGTTCAGGTGCACGCGCCCGCCGCGCCAGGCGGCGCCCAGTTCGTCGGGCGTGGCGGCCACCGGGCTGAAGGCGGTGGCGGGCTTGCTCTGCAAAAAGCCGAAGCCCTTGGCCAGTTCGGCCGGGATCAGGTTGCGCAGGCTCACGTCGTTGACGAGCATCAGCAGCCGCACGCTCTCCAGCGCTTCGTCGGGCGAGGCGCCCATCGCCACATCGCCGGTGACCACCGCGACCTCGGCCTCGAAGTCGATGCCGAAGTCTTCGCTGCGGCAGGCCACGTCGTCGCACGGGCCGATGAAGTCGTCGCTGCCGCCCTGGTACATCAGCGGGTCGGTGTAGAAGCTCTCGGGCACCTCGGCACCGCGCGCCTTGCGCACCAGTTCCACGTGGTTGATGAAGGCCGAGCCGTCGGCCCATTGAAAAGCGCGCGGCAGCGGCGCCAAGCACAGGCGCGGGTCGAACGGGAAGGCGTGGCGGGCCCGGCCGTGGTTCAGGGTCTGCGACAGTTCTTCGAGCTGCGGGGACAGGAAGTTCCAGTCGTCCAGCACCTGCTGCATCCGGGTTGCAACGCCGCTGGCATAGTGTGCGCTGCTCAGGTCGCGCGACACGACCACCAGTTGGCCGTCGCGTGAACCGTCTTTGTAGGTGGCTAGTTTCATGAAGTGGGGCGGGGTGGCCGGGGGAGCACTATTGTCGATGTTCGGCGGCGCACGCCGCTGGAGCGATGCCGAGCGGCGCCGCGGCGTGGCGCTGGCCGCGCTGGCGCTGCTCGCGTTGATACTGCACGCTGGTTTGCTGGGCGGGCTGGAGTGGCCGGTGTCGCAAGCGCCCACACCTGGCGCGGCGCCACCGGCGTTGACGGTGCGGATGCTGGCGCCTCTCGTGCCTGCCGTGCCTGCCGTGCCTGTTGCGCCCGCTGTCGCGCAGCCGCAAGCCCCGACGGTCGCCGCCAGCAGCCGTCCGGCGCCGACGGCGGCGCCAGGGGCGGCGATTGCGCTTGCAAGTGCGGCTGCGCGGCCGAGAGCCGCCACGACGCCGGTCGCCCGCGCCGAGCCCTTGCCTGCATCGGCCGAGCCCGTCGTGCCGGAGCCGTCACCGCCCGTGCCGCAGGCCGTGGTCGAGGCCACGAACGTGGCGTTGCCGGCGCCGCCAGAAGTCGCGCTGCCGGCTGCATTGCCATCGACGAGCGCCTCCGACCACGAACTGCCGCTCTACCGCACGCTCATCCCGCCGCCGACCCGCCTGCGCTACACGCTGCGCCGCGGCGCCCAGCAAGGCAGCGCCGACTTCGAGTGGTCGCCCGACGGCGAACGCTACGAAGCGCGCCTGGAAGGGCAACTGGCGGGCGTCACCGCGTTGACCCAGGTCAGTCAGGGCGGCTTCGACGAGTCCGGCGTGGCGCCGCTGCGTTTCACCGACCGGCGCGGCGTGGGCGCGCTGCAGGCGGCCAACTTCCAGCGCGAGGCCGGCAAGATCAGCTTTTCCGGGCCGAGCGTTCAGTACCCGTTGCTGATGGGCTCGCAAGACCGCTTGAGCTGGATGGTCCAGCTCGCCGCCGTGCTGGCAGCCGAGCCGCAGCGGCTGGCCGAAGGCGGCAAGGTGGTAATCAACGTGATCGGCGCGCGTGGCGATTCGAGCTTGTGGGTGTTCCGCTTTGCCGGCATGGAAACCCTGACCGCCGGCGCGGGCACGATCAAAACGGCGCACTTCGCGCGTGAGGCCACTGATCCCTACGACACCCGTGTCGATGTCTGGATCGACCCGTTGCGCCATCACTTGCCGGCGCGTGCCTTGCTGCGCTCCGGGCCCGGCGACGAAGGCCTGGAGTTGATGGTGCAGGAGCCGGTGGCGGTGCCATAGCGCGCGGCGCCACCGCGCCACGACGCGACGACGCAACGGCACAAAAGCCCCACGCGGCACCGAATTGCGGGGCTGTGTCAGCCTTGCGCTTGCTTTTGACGTTACAGCATCCAGCTACCGCTGCGGGAGGAACTCTTTCATGCACATGCTCTACAACTCCGACAGTTTCGCCGTCGTGCTGTTCGACGCATTCGATGAGGCCGCGTCCGAACCCGGCGTGGTGGCCAGCGACACGTTGCAGCGTGGGGGCTACGAAATTGTCGACAAGTTCGCACGCAAGGGCATATTCATCGAGGGCGCGCTGGCCGAGAGTTTCAAGCAGGGCGTCGAGGCGATCATCCGCACCGGCCCGTCCGAAGAAGAACTCGACGACTACTTCGAGCGCTTCTCGGCCCTGATGCAACAGCCTGTCGTGTTGCACTAGCGTCGGAAGGCCCCCGAAAGGGGCTTGCCGCGCGGCGCGTGCTGCGCCAAGATGGGACCGAAGACCACCTGCCGGAGGCGTTGTCATGTTGAAGTCTCACAGCGATGCACGATTGATCTTGTCGCCGGGCCTCAAAGAGGCGCCGGTGCTCGATCGCATGTGTTCGCAGTTCGTGCTGACCCTGACGATGCACAACGCCGGGCGCTTCAATCTGCGACGCGACTGGAACAGCCTGCTCTCGCTGGCCGGCAAGCACCTCGTGTGGCCGCCCGCCGTGCTGGCACGCGTGCGCGGTTTCCTGAAAACGCGCTGCAAGGGCAACGAACACTGGCGCGGCCACGACCTGCTGAGCGACGACGCCTTCATCACCCGTCACGGCGGCTGGCGCGGTCCCTACGAAGAAGGCACGCTGTTCTTCTACATCGACGAATACATCAAGGACGCGCCCAAAGACCTGCTCACCGTGCTGGGTGCCACCGTCGAGTGGCTCAACAAGAGCCTGAAGAAGGAATCGACGCTGGTCGAGAAGAACATCGACGCGCTCGCCGGGCTGCTGCAGTTGAACGGCGCAGAGCGTGCGCTGCTGCTGTACGGCACCCTGGCGCGTTACCAGCGCGACCTGCGTGGCCTGCTGGTCGAATTCAAGGTCTCGAACGCCCAGGAGGCTTACGCGGCGATCGCCAGCGTGGCCGGCGTCAGCGCGTCCGACGTGGCCGAGGCACTGCGCGCCGGCTCGCGGCTCGAGCGCATCGGCATGGTCGAGAACCTGATCTCCGAACACAACATCACCGACCTGGCCGACCTGATGAAGGTCAGCGAACAACTGCCGCCGGTGCTGATGCGCAAGTACGAAGGCCCGTCC
>JANOQS010000406.1:0-4320 GCA_031414975.1 Methylibium sp.
CAACCGCTGGATCGTCGGCCACGGCACACCGTTCCGCACCGTCGCCGGGCCGCCGCATCTGGCCGAGGGCGAAGCGGCGGTGATCGAACCGGGCGGCACGCGCTGGACGGTGGTGGCGCGGATCTCGGTGGCGGATTGGGAGGGCATGTCGGCCCTGCCTTGAGACAGGCCACTAACTCAGCTTGCTCGCCCCGCCCCGCGCCCGCAGCGCCTTGATGCCCTGCTCGATGCGCTCGGCCACCTCGCGCTCGCGCTGCAGCGCGCGCAGGGTGTTCTGCGCTTCCTGCACGCTGAAGTCCAGGTGCGCCAGTTTCTCGCCGACGTGGTCGATCACCGAGCGTTGTTCGCCCAGCATCTCCAGCTTCAGGTTGATGTCGCCGAGCATGTGGATCAGCGTGTCGGCGCGGGCCTGCACCTGCTGCTCGATCGCTTCGGCGCCGCGGCCCAGATCGGCCAGGCGCCCGTCGAAGGCGACGACCGAGCGTTGCGCTGTCTCGAGCGTTTGCACCAAGGCAGCCACACGCGCCTCGAGCCCGTCGATGAACTTCAGGCGCCCTTCCACACGCATCAATTGCGCATCGAGTTCGGCCTCCAGCACGCCCAGGTGCGTGGCGAGCTTGCTGCCCTGATCCACCGTCGCGATCTTGCCGAGTGCGCCGTCCAGACGCGCTTCCAGGTCGGCCTGCTTGTTCGCCGCATCGCCGGCCTGCGCGGTGAGCGTGCGGTAGAGGTTGGCCAGCGCATCGGCGGCGGGGTGGGTGTGGCCGTCGGCCGGTGGCCGTGCCGGGTCGGCCGCCAGATCGAGCGAACAGGCCGGCACGATGCGCCCGTCTGCCAGGTGCACCCGGCGCGAATGCAAGGCCACGCCCGACTCGACCATCAGCGCGGCAAGCTGCGGCGCCACCAGCACCTCGCCGTCGCGTGCGCCGGCCGCCAGTTCGCCCGCCTGCGCCAGGCTGCGCTGGCTGACGCTGAGGCCGTCCTGCCCCTTCTGCGCCGCCTCGCGGGTGCCCGAGGCAAAGCCGAACCGCAGCGCCGACGGCGCCGGGCTCCGCACCGCCTGGCAGGCCAGCAGCACCAGCCGGGCATCGGGCGCGTTGAAGCGCACGAACGTGGCGCCCTGCACATCCTTGTTCATCACCACACCGCGCTCGCGCCGCACCTGCGCGGCAAAGTCGTCGATCCGCTCGGCCGCCGGCCGGGACGACAGAACGCAGCCGACGATTTGAAACAACGCTTCCATGAAGGTGGGGAGCGTAACGCACGGCCACGCCGAAACACTGTGCGACGGCCGCTGCGCTACTAGTTCACACCCGATCGTGTCTCCTGGCAGACGCCGCCTTCAAAGCCGCCAAGAAAGTGCCGGCGCAACGGTATAACGACACGAAAGCCCGAAGGACCTTGCGCCCCACCGGCTTGCAAAAAGCACGTTACTTCCTGTAACCGTGCGCACAACGCGAAAGTCGCAAATTTCTCCAGTTCTGCCTACCGAGGGGGAGGCTCACGATGTTGGACACCATCTTCAAGAGTGCCGGCGAGCGCCGGCAAGACCAGGACGATCTGCGCACGCTGGTGGCCCAGGCGCGCGACGAACGCGTGGCGCTGGGCACCTTGCTGGCCCAGGTGGGCGGCGCGTCGGCCAAGCTCGCGCGCACCAGCCAGGCGCTCGACACGCTGGGTGAAAAGGCCGACGGCGTGGCGCAAAAAGTCGACAAGCTCAGCAGCCTGGCGGCCGGTTTCGACAAGCGCCTGAAGAGCTTCGACCAGCTCGACAAGCGCGTCGCCGAGCTGATGAACCAGGTGGCCGAGGCCAAGCGCGTGGCCGAGGCCTTCACCGCACCCGACGGTGAATTGCAGCAGCACCGCCAGGCGCTCGACGCCATGGCCGCGCAGGCGCGCGAAGCGCAGGCATCGCTCGGCGACCTGCGCACGGAAGGCGACAAGCTCGGCGAACTGCGCCAGCAGTTGCGCCAGTCCAGCGCCGAGGTGGGCAGCGCCGTCGACGGCGTGGCCGCGCTGAAGGGCGAACTGGAAGCGCTGCGTGCCTTGGAAGCCGGGCTTCGGCAAGACATGCAGGGCTTGCACGAAACCGCACGCACCGCGCGCGCCGACTCGGCCGCCGCGGCACAGGCCGCCACCGAAGTGGAAGGCAAGCTCGAATCGTTTGCACAATTGCAGGAGCTGAGCAAAGGCACCGAAAAGCGCCTGGCTTCGCTCAACGCGCTGGCCGAACACGTGTCGCACAAGGCCAAGGCGCTGGAGACGCAAAAGCACACGGTCGAGCACGCGGTCGTCGAAGCCACGCGCCTGAACGAGATGGTCTGGACCATGGACGCGCAGATCGCCAAGCTCGCCGCCGGCAACGAGCAGATGCAGCGCACCGAAGAAGCGCTCGCGCGCATGGAAGAACTGGCGCAGACCACCACGCACGAACTGGCCGCAGCCAGCACAGCGCGGGAAGCCTTCATGCGCGAATCGGCGCGGCTCGAAAGCCAGGGGCTCACGCTGTCGGAATACCTGCGCTCGACGATCGAACGGCTGTCGGTCGAAAAAGGCGAGGTCGATGCGTTCGACCAGCGCCTCAAGTCGCTGTCGCTCGCGGTTGGCGAATCGGAGGCGCGTGTGCAAGGCGTGCTCGCCAAGGACGACGCGCTGTCGGCCATGCAGCAGCGCACCGACGCGCTGACCAAGGCCTTTGCGATCCTGATGGCCGAAGCCGGTGAGCTGGCGCGCAAGCAGAGCGAGGTCGACTCACTGGCCGACCAGCTGACGCAGATCGATGTGCTGTCCAAGCGCACCGCGGTTCAGCACGAAGGGCTGATGCAGTCGCAGCAGCAGGTCGATACGGTGCGGCGCGAGCTGGCCGAGTTTCACAAGGCCCACGCCGAAGCCCTGCAGTTGCGCGACAAGCTGGCGGTGGACCGGGCCGCGCTCGAAGCCCTGGGTGAACGCACCGCCACGATGCTGGGCCGCACGCCCGAGATCGAAACGCGCCTGGATGCCGTGCTGGGCAAGATGGGCCTGGTAGACGTTGGCGCCCAGTCGGCCGCGCGTCTGGCCGAGCTGGCCGGCGAACTGGACGGGCAGCTCACGCGCGTGGGTGCGCGGATGCAGCTTGTCGATCGGCTCGAAGAGCGGGTCAACGGCCTGCACGTGGTCACGACTGACGTGGAACGCAAGCTGGCCGACCAGTTGCAGCGCCGTGCCGAGATGGAAAGCCTGAAGGGCCTGTGCGACACCCTGGCCACGCAGGTGGTTGACGCACAACAAAAGCTCGACGGCGTGACCGCCCAGCAGAGCCGCCTGCTGCCGATCAACGGGCAGGTGGCGGCGCTGATGCACACGCTTGAGAAGTCGCAGCAGCTCGTCGAAGCGATCAAGAAGGACGACGCCGCGGTGCACGAACAGCAGGCCCGTTTTGCCGAGCTGGTGGAGCAGGGCAAGGCGCTGTCGGCCCAGACCACCGAGCGGCTCAAGCAGGTGCAGGCGGTGAGCGACGACCTGGGCCGCGCCGCCGCGCTGAAGGAAGAGGTGCTGACCGAACTGGCGCATGTGCAGGCGCGCCAGCGCGACGCGGTGGCTCAGACCGACGCGGCCGAAGACCAGATCAAGCGCGCCGAGGTGGTGGTCAAGCAGCTCGAACAGCGCCGCACCCAGTTGCTGCACACCGAGAAGAACATTGCCGCCTTCGAAGGCCGCCTGAACGACCTGGACCGCGGCGCCGAGGCGGTGGAAGTGAAGATCAAGGCGCTGGCCGACCGCGAGGCGCTTGTGCAGGCGGTGAAGGGCGAGGTCGAGAACATCCGCCAGATCAGCAGCCGCAGCAAGGCCGACCTGCAGTTCGTGGCCGAGCACCGCAACGACGTGACCGACCTGCGCGCCAAGATCGACGACCTGCTCGGCCGCGTGGTCGAAACCGACGGCAAGATCACGCAGATCGAAGCGCGCCGCAAGACGGTGGAAGAAGTCGAGACGCGCGCCAACGCCATCACCCACATGCTGGGTGACATCAACGTGAACCTGGAGATGCTGAGCGAACAGCGCTCGGTGATCGACCACGTGGGCGAAAAGCTGGCCCGGCTGGACTTCACCGTGCAGGAAGCGCAGAACACCTTGCGCTCACTGCAGCGCGAGCGCGAGGTGGCCGAGCGCATCGAGCAGGGCATCAAGGCGCTGCGCACGCGCAGCGGCTGAGGCGGGCAGGCCGGGCCCGCTGCGCGCCCTGCTGCCCTCTCAACCTCAGCCGCAGCCCTGCGGCCCGGCGCGCGTGAAGCGCCGGCCCGGGAACTGCGCGGCCGGCCCGTCAAAGCGCGTGATCTG
>JANOQS010000407.1:0-7274 GCA_031414975.1 Methylibium sp.
GCCCTCCAGGCGCTGCCCGCCCCACTGCGCCGTCACGCGTGCACCGAACGCCGATTCGGCGGCGTTGTCGTTGCAGGGCTGCTCGGTCACGTCAACCCGCAGGAGCGCGCCGCCTGGCCGCGCGGCGGCCTGGAAGCTGCGTGCCTTGCGGCTGGCATCGACGCCGGTGAGCTTCAGTGGCGCAAACAGAACCGGCTCGCTGCCGACCCTCTCGAGCCGCATGCCGGCCGGCGTGGCCTGCAGACGCCAGGCCGGTTGCGTGCCCTCGGCATGCAGGCGCAGGCCGCTCGGCAGCGCCGGCAGCGCGGTGCACGAGCTCACGTGCCCGATGGCGCGATGGAACTGCCGCACGGTCGCCGTATTGCCCGCCCCCTCACCGCGAAACTCCACATACAGCGGGCGCTCGGCATCGAGCCTGGCGCGGCGCACCTCGCCGATGCCGGCCGTCAGCAACGCGCCGGGCGACTGGTCGTGCAGCAGCACCTGCGTGGCCGCCGGGCCACCGGCCTCGCAGCGCTGGAAGTACAGGCCGCCGGCAATTCCGTCGGTGACGAAACCCCGCTGGTCGGACGGCGTGGCGGCGCTGGCGGCGCCGGCACAGCACCCCACCGCCAAGCCGATGACCCAGGCGCGAAACGATGTCGGGCAAGCGCCGCTTGCTGCACGCTTCATCGGACTCACAGGCTCGGGTAACCGGTCGACGCCGCCGGGTTGAAGAAGTCGAAGTTCTCGTCCGGCAAGGTCTTCAGGTTGAACTTCGGATCGGTGGTCTCGAACCCGAGGTACTTGCGCAAGGCCGCATGGATGTGGCGCGGCCGGATGACCTTGCCGGCCACCGGATCGACCGCACCCGAGGCGACGTTGATCATGCGCTGCTCATGGCGCGGCCCGCTGGCACCGAAGACGCGGTTACCCCAGGCCGGGTTGGCCTCCATCAGGATCTGCGTGCCGACCGCCCAGTGGTCCTTGCCGTTGCCGTTGTTCAGCGGCGTGCGCCCGAACTCCGAGTAGATGCGCACGACCAGACGCTCGCTGAGCCCCAAGTCGGCCGACTTCTGCCACAGGTAATCGACCAGGTTGGTCAGGCGCGGCAGCGACTGCGCGTAGCCGTTGGCGAGCTGGTCGTGGCCGTCGAAGCCGCCGGAGGTCAGCTGGATCGTCGAGGTGATGCCGGCCTGCGCTGCGATCAGCCCCACGTGCGCCTGCGTGAACGCGTCGAACGTGGCCGGCGTGAACTGCGCCACGCGCTGCAGCAGCGCGCGTGAGTCGGACGAGCCGACGAACTGCTCGACCACCGTGCGCGAGCGCGGCAGCAGGTCGGCGCGCGTCTGCATGGCCTTCATGCGCTCGGCGCGCGCGGCCAGCGTCTTGCTCACGTCGGCCTGTTTCATGAAGTCGTTCGTCGCCGACGCGGCGTTGGGCTGCGTCAGCGCGCGCAGGGCATTGCCGTCGGGCACCGGCGTGGCGGCCACCAGGCCGGCGCTGGTGCGAAAGCCGTTCGACGCCAGCCAGGGCATCGGCATGCCCTTGCCATGCACCGACGCGAACAGCTCCGACATGTTCGGGTAGCCCATGTCGAGCCGGCCGGTGGCGTGCGCGCGGGCGCCACTGTCGTGGTCGTTGGTTTCGCTGTGCACGCCGTTGATGACGAGCATGCGGCGGAAGTGGGCGCCGAAGAACGCGGCGTTGTTGGCCATCGGCGCGAACCGGAGGTTGCCCGCCACGCCGGCCGGCGTGCCCGCCGCGGCGTAGTTGTTGAGGGTGGCGTCGGTCTCGCGCGGGTCGGCCCAGGAACTCTGGTCGATGCCGCCGTCGGCGTGGATGTTGATCAGCACCTTGCCGGTGTAGACCGCCGATTGCGCATGCGCCACCGGAAGCAGGGCCCAGGTGGGGATGAGCACGCCGCCGGCGCAGGCCATCCTGAGGAAATCTCTGCGTTGCATTTGAAAGCTCCTTGATTTGGGGGGCACGTGCGCTCGGGCTGCGCGCGCTGTTGCCTTGCTGTTGCCTTGCTGCGGGCCTGTGAGCTCAGCCGCTCACTCGTAGAGGAACTTGGGGTCGCCCAGCAGGTAGGCGAGCACCGCGGCCCAGGCGCGGCCGGTGTAGTTCGGATCGTTGTTGTTGTTGTAGGCACAGTTCACCGGCCGTGCCGGCGCGGTGGCGCGGTCGGCCCAGATGTCGTTGAACAGCTTGACGGTGCGCAACACCTCGGCGTCGGTGGCCGGCAGGTCTTCTTTCCACAGTGCCTTGTGCAGGTGGCGCACGTTGGCGGTGATCGCGTCCAGCCCCGCGGTCGTGGCCGGCGTGTCGGCCAGCGCCACGGCCGGGAACAGCAGCCGGTCGGCCACCGGCTTGTTGAAGTCGGTCTGCGCAAAGCTGCAGCTGCGCACCGCCACCAGCCGGTCGATCGAGATGCTCTGCATCATCGTGTGCGACTTGGCGCGGTTGATCCGCTGGTTGCCGTCGAAGTCTCCGTAGTTCAAGCCGAAGCCGGCGTACGGGTTGTCGAACTCGACCCAGCCCTGGCCGACCAGGCCGATCAGCTTCTGGTTCAGCTGCGACGGCGGCAGCATGTTGGCGCTGCCCACGTCGACCAGCTCCAGCGCACGGGTCGTGTTCAGCGCGGTCACGCGGTCGGCGCGATACCACTGGCTCATCACCAGATCGACCAGCAGGTCCTTCACGTTGTGGGCGCCGTTGCCCTGGTTGGTGGCAAAGCGCGTGGCGATCGCATTGAGCTCGGTGCTTTGCGCGGTGTAGGCAGCCTGCATGGCGGCGTACTGCGGGTTGGACTGGTCGAACGGGGCCTTCAGCGGCGCGCGGCCGAACAGGCCCTCGTACCAGAAGTGCACAGCGCCCAGCGCAAAGCGCGCGTCGGCCGCCACTTGTGCCCCCATCCATTGCAGCGCGGCCGGGTTGCCGGTGACGCCGCCCGGCATCGGCGTGGCGCCGTAACCCGGTGCCTTGCCGTCGCGGAACCAGTTGTCGCCAGCCTGGTAGTAAGCCAGGTTGCCGGCGTCCTTCGGGTAGTTGTTGGCCCGGTAGTTGGCCGGCAGCGCGTGGTCGACGTTGTTGGTCCGCTGCGCGAGATAGCGGTTCGCTTCGTTCCAGTTCTGGAAGCCGGCGGCCATCGGGTCGATCACGTCATGGCACACCGCGCAGGCCGGGTTCTCGACCGTGGGCACCTTGAAGGCGGTGCCGCCGTCTTCGATCGGCCGCACCGCGAGCGCGCTCACGTCGGTGGCGAGGAACTGCTTGTGCAGCACGTTCACGCGGTGCCGGTTGCGGTTGGTCGGCGTGGTGGCCACGCGCTGCAGCCACGCGTGGGTGGACAACACGCCGGCATGCTCGCGGGTGCCGCCCAGGCGCGCGCTCGGCAAGGTGGCCTGGCGCCATTCGGTGTCGTCCTCGACATTGGCGAACGCACCCTGCACCGTGGCGCCGAGGAACTGCGTCAGGATGCCGTTGGCCACCGTGTAGTTGCCCGCCACCATGTCGGTGTAGGGCCGCTCGTTCTTGACGATGTACTTCATCAACTCGATCGGTTCGCGCCGTGCCGAAGCATCGAAGCGGTTGCGCACCGCGTTGGCGACCTGTGTGACGTTGGCCGCACCGAGCACAGCGCCAGCGGTGGGCCAATCGGCCGCGACGTAGCCCATGTTGTTGCCGCGAACCACCACGCCGGGAGTCAGAAAGTGGGTGTCGCCCACGTCGTTCAGGAAGCGGTCGAACACCGGCCCCTGCATGTAAGCGCGGAGCGTGCTGCGCAGAGCCGGCGCATTGGCCGCGGCGGCCGAAGCCTCGGCCGACGTCGGGTTGCGGCCGGCGAACAGCACCGCGGCCTTGCCCAGCACGGTGGTGTCGTTGGCCATCTGCACGCCCGACCAGAACCCCGCCGCACCGGCGCCCGGCGCGACGGTGACCGTGGTCTGGCAGACCTGTGCCGCCATCTCGGGCACGAGTGCGGCCAGCGCCTTGTACTGCACGGAGTTGGTGTCGCCGAACGGCTTGCCGCCGGCGTGCGCAGGCAAACCGACCGACTTGGAGAGCAGCAGTTCGCCGCGGTCCTTGGCAAAGTCGCGCAGGATGTTGTAGTTCTGCAGCTCACTGCCCGCGGCCACGAACACCAGGTGGGTGCCGCCCGCCACGCGGCCCTGCGCATGGCAGGTGGTGCACGACCCGCCCATGTCCTTCCACACCGTGGCGGTGAACGATGCCGGCGCGCTGGTGCAGGCCGACGCGACCGATGCGGTGCCGGCGGACCCGTCCGCGGCTTCTTCGGTGCCCGCGCCGCACGCGGCCAGCAGGCTGGCGAACAAGCCGCTCAGAACGAAACGCGCGCGGTGCTGCGGCGTTTTGCCGCGCACCTCGCCGAGCGTTGGACGACCTGGAATCATGGCTACCTCCTGACGTGTTCGGTTCGCGTTCTCGTGTGGCTTGCCGATGGCGGCCCCGGAACGTGAAGCGGATGTTGGAGTGATCAGGCGGTCGAGTCGCGCTCTGTTTGTTGTCGATCAGAGTCTTACAAGCCGAAGCAGGTGGCGCAGGGGGACGACGCAAAGGCGTCATCCACGCACGGCGCTTCTGTAAGTGGCTGAATCGATTCGAGGGACTTCAGAAACAAGTCCCGGATGCGATGCTCGTGTGTGCTTGAGCTGTGTGCTTCAGCTCAGTGCCGCAAGGGCGCGGCGCACTTGAGCCAGCGGCTGCGCGCTGCGCGAGGCCCAGTCCTGCAGCTGGTCGTCACCGACCTTGCCGACGTTGAAATACGCCGCCTGCGGGTGCGCCAGGTAGAAGCCGCTGACGCTGGCGGCCGGCGTCATCGCCAGGCTCTCGGTCAGCGCCATGCCGATGTCGGCGCACTGCAGCACCCGGAATATGTCGGTCTTGACGGTGTGGTCCGGGCAGGCGGGGTAACCCGGTGCGGGGCGGATGCCGCGGTACTTCTCGGCGATCAGGTCGGCGTTGCTCAGGCCCTCGTCGTTCGTGTAGGCCCAGAACTCGGTGCGCACGCGCTGGTGCATGCGCTCGGCAAAGGCTTCGGCCAGGCGGTCGGCCAAGGCCTTGAGCATGATCGCGCTGTAGTCGTCATGGTCGTCCATGAACTGCTTGTCCTTCTTCTCGACGCCGATGCCGGCCGTCACCGCGAACAGGCCGATGTGATCGGCCACACCCGAGCCCTTGGGGGCAATGAAGTCGGCGAGGCAGCGGTTCGGGCGCTTCACACCATCGACCACCGGCCGTTCGCTCTGCATGCGCAGGCCGCGCCAGGTCATCAGCACCTCGCTGCGGGTGGCGTCGGTGTAGATCTCGATGTCGTCGTCGCCCACGGTGTTGGCCGGGTACAGCCCGATCACGCCGTTGGCGCTGAGCCAGCGGCCTTCGATCAGGCGCTTGAGCAAACGCTGGCCGTCGCTCAGCACGCGGCGCGCCGACTCGCCGACGACCTCGTCGGTCAGGATCGCCGGGAACGGACCGGCCAGGTCCCAGGTCTGGAAGAACGGCGCCCAGTCGATGCAGGCGGCGATCTCGGCCAGGTCCTGGTTCTTGAAGAGGCGCCGGCCGGTGAACTTGGGTTGCGGAGCGTCGTAGGCGGTCCAATCAATTCTCGTCTTGTTGGCGCGCGCTTCGGCCAGGCTCACCAGCGGCGTCGCCTTCTTGTTGGCGTGCTGGTCGCGCACGCGCACATAGTCGGCATTCAGCTCGGCGATGTAGGCCGTGGCCTTCTCGTCGCTGAGCAGGTCGCTGCACACGCTGACCGAGCGGCTGGCGTCGGGCACGTAGACCACCGGGCCTTCGTAGTGCGGCGAGATCTTCACCGCGGTGTGCACGCGGCTGGTGGTGGCGCCGCCGATCAGCAGCGGGATCTTCTTGATGCGGAAGTAGTCGTCGCGCTGCATCTCGGCGGCCACGTGCTGCATCTCTTCCAGGCTCGGCGTGATCAGGCCGCTCAGGCCGATGATGTCGGCACCCTCGACCTTGGCGCGGGCCAGGATGTCCTGGCAGGCGACCATCACACCCATGTTCACGACTTCGAAGTTGTTGCACTGGAGCACGACGGTGACGATGTTCTTGCCGATGTCGTGCACGTCGCCCTTCACGGTGGCGATCACGATCTTGCCCTTGGCCTTGGCTTCGCCGCCGGCCTCCACCAACGCGAGCTTCTCGGCTTCGATGTAGGGCAGCAGGTGCGCCACCGCCTGCTTCATCACGCGCGCGCTCTTGACCACCTGCGGCAGGAACATCTTGCCCTGGCCGAACAGGTCGCCGACGATGTTCATTCCGTCCATCAGCGGCCCTTCGATCACATGCAGCGGCCGCCCGCCTTTGGCCAGGATCAGCTGGTAGACCTGCTCGGTGTCTTCGACGATGAAGTCATTGATGCCGTGCACCAGCGCGTGGCTCAGCCGCTCCTGCACCGGCTTGGCACGCCAGGCCAGGCGGGCGCTGTCGTCCTTGGCCATGCCCTTGGCGCTTTCGGCGATCTCGATCAGGCGCTCGCCGGAGTCTTCGCGCCGGTTCAGCACCACGTCTTCCACCCGCTCGCGCAGCTCGGGCTCGAGATCGTCGTACACACCCACCATGCCGGCGTTGACGATGCCCATGTCCATGCCGGCTTGAATGGCGTGGTACAGAAACACAGTGTGGATGGCCTCGCGCACCGGGTCGTTGCCGCGGAAGCTGAAGCTCACGTTGCTCACCCCGCCGCTGACCTTGGCGCCGGGCAGGTTCTGCTTGATCCAGCGCGTGGCGTTGATGAAGTCGACCGCGTAGTTGTTGTGCTCTTCGATGCCGGTGGCGATGGCGAAGATGTTGGGGTCGAAGATGATGTCCTCGGGCGGGAAGCCGACCTCGTCGACGAGGATGCGGTAGGCCCGTTCGCAGATCTCGGTCTTGCGCTGGTAGGTGTCGGCCTGGCCCTTCTCGTCGAAGGCCATCACCACGGCGGCGGCACCGTAGCGCCGCACCAGCTTGGCCTGGTGCTTGAAGGCGTCGACCCCTTCCTTCAGCGAGATCGAGTTGACGATGCCCTTGCCCTGGATGCACTTCAGCCCGGCTTCGATCACGCTCCACTTCGAGCTGTCGATCATGATCGGCACGCGCGCGATCTCGGGCTCGCCGGCGATCAGGTTCAGGAAGCGCACCATCGCCGCCTGGCTGTCGAGCATGGCCTCGTCCATGTTGATGTCGATGATCTGGGCGCCGTTCTCGACCTGCTGGCGCGCCACGCTCAAGGCCTCTTCGAACTGGCCGTTCAGGATCATCCGCGCGAA
>JANOQS010000408.1:0-11824 GCA_031414975.1 Methylibium sp.
CGCGGCGGCCGACGTCATTCGCTTCGGTGCCGGCATCACCCTGGACAGCCTCCGGGTCAGCTCGATCGGCACGGGCGTCAGTGGACGCTTCACACGGATCGAGTACGGCCCGAACGGCGATTCGATCGATCTCTTTCAAGGGGTGGATCTCGGGATCGGGTCTGTGCAGTTCGCCGATGGAACCAGCACCCCGTTCGAAAGCCTCCTGAAAGCGCCTGCCCCGGACGGTGGCGCGTCGGCCGACGGTGTCATCCGTGGTGGTGCAGGCAATGACAATCTGGTGGGCACCAGCAACGACGACGGCATTGACGGCGGCGCAGGCGACGACACGTTGACAGGCGCCAGCGGCAATGACGTATTGATCGGCGGCGCGGGTTCGAACGAATATCGCTTCGGCTTGCGCGATGGGCGCGACATCGTGCTGCCTTCGTCGGGAGAACGCGCCCTGCTTCAGTACGGCGCGGACGTACGCGCACATGCGGATGGTCAGGACCTCCTCATCGCGACGGCTGACGGTGCAACGCTGACCCGCATCGTCGGTTACGCCGGCGCGACGGAGTTGGCAGCAAACTGGCAAATCGCGATTGCCGGCACTGCCACGCGCACGCTCGGCGACTGGGTGGCTTCGCAGCCGACCGGGTCGAGCACCACGTTGGAGGGGCGCAAGCTGCAGTTCTTGGACGAGCAGTTCTGGCAATTGCTGACGCTAGGCAATTCGGCGACCGCCAACCAAGGCATTCTGCGCGCGGTCGACGTCGCGCAAGTTCAGGTGCAAGCCGTATCCGGCGAGACCGCGATCGTTCCCGGTGCAACTGTGGGCACGCAGAAAATCCGCTACGTTCAGGTGACGGAGTGGGTGTCCGATCCGCCGCAGTCGGTCCCTGCGTGGTCGAGCAGTTCGCAAGGCTCGTACTTCACGCCGGTGTTCGAGATCATTGGGAATGGGGGCGCCATCCCACCGGGCTCCACGCCTGTTTACGGGGGATCTGCCGCGGACGGTCAGCACAGGCCACCCCTCATAGGCTACCTCGTTCCGCCATCCGGTGGCGGGTCATCCGGAGGTACGGTAGTCCGCCCTGATGGTGGACATTGGGAAACCAGGAGCCAAGAGCAGCTGTACCTGGAGCTTCATGCCAGTCAGGCAAGCGTCACGGGTACCGACGGCAACGACTCCGTCGCCGCGGACATTGGGGATCCGATCAGCGCAGCCGACGAGGCGCAAACCACAATCACCAATCGTGGCCTTATCGAAGCAGGGGCTGGCGACGACGTGCTTCGTCTGCAGGCCAACGCCGGGTGGTCTCGCGTGAGGGACTTTCCTCGGCTGTCGGCCAGCCTGCTGGCGCAGATCGAGGAGAACTGGGAGCAATGGCGCAACTTCTTCGAAGTCTATTTCGACCTGAATCGCGGACTGGGCGCGTGGATCGACATGGGGTCGGGCAACGATACGGCGTTCGGTACAGAGGGAGACGACTTCATCATCGGTGGGAGCGGCAGCGACTGGCTGGACGGTGGCGCGGGTGCGGACACGTACTTTATTGACCCGGAGGTGGGGTCGGTCGACCACATCTCCGACATCGCGAGTCTCGATCCAGCCTCGATCTCGGCAGATCTGTACACGCCCGGAATCGTCAACCGGGACGTCGTGAAGTTCGGCGCCGGCGTGACCCTTGCGAACCTGAGCTACCGGTGGGGGGAAACGTCCGAGTACACCTACGGCAACGCCATCGAAGGGGTGCGCGTCGAGCTTCGTTTGCTTGAGTTGTATTCGAGTGGACGGAAGTTCCTGGGAGTCGACTTTGGCGCGACCGTGGCCGAGGGCGTGTGGCCGACCACCGGCCTGGGCATCGAGCAGTTCCGGTTTGCCGATGGCAGCACCGTGTCCCTGAGTGAGTTGCTGGCCCGTGTCCCGGCTTACTCGTCCAACCTGAGCCTCGTCGGCACCAGTGGGGCAGATACGCTCGTGGGCGCTGCAGGTAACGACACGCTTGATGGCGGCGCTGGAAACGACCTGCTCGACGGCGGGACGGGGCCCGACTCACTCATCGGCGGCGCAGGTGACGACACCTTCATCGTGGACGACGCGGGCGACGTCGTCGTCGAGCTGGCTGGGCAAGGCAGCGACACCGTGCGATCCGCAGTGACCTGGTCGCTTGGCGCCGATGTAGAGAACGTCATCCTCATCGGATCTGCGGCAGTCGATGCCGGCGGCAACTTGCTGGCCAATCGACTGACCGGCAACGATATGGCGAACCGCCTCGATGGCCAAGCCGGCGCTGACACGATGATTGGCGGCGGTGGGGACGACACGTACACCGTCGACAACGCTGCCGACGTCGTTACCGAACTGGCCGGCGGTGGCATTGATGCCGTCGAGTCGTCTGTTACCTATGCGCTGAGCAACGAGGTCGAGAACCTCGCGCTGACCGGCTCGAGTGTCATTGACGGGACCGGCAACGCTGCGAACAACAGGCTCTTCGGCAACGCTGCGAACAACAAGCTCACCGGCCTTGGGGGTGACGACACGTTGGACGGAGGTGCGGGCAATGACACCTTGATCGGCGGTGTCGGAAACGACAGGTACATCGTTGACGCCCTTGGCGACCTTGTGACCGAGGCTTCCAATCAGGGCACCGACACCGTTGAATCAAGCATCACCTGGACTCTCGGCGCCAATGTCGAGAACCTGACTCTGACCGGCCAGGCTGCCATCAACGGCACTGGCAACGCGCTGGCCAACGTGCTGCGCGGCAATGCCGGTGACAACATTCTCAACGGAGCCGGGGGCAGCGACACGCTGCTCGCTGGTGCCGGGAACGACACCTACGTGGTCAACGTCGCGACCGACACGATCACGGAGGAGGCCAACGAAGGCATCGACACGGTGCAATCCTCGTTGTCGTGGACCTTGGGCGACAACCTTGAGAACCTCACGCTCACCGGCAACGCTGGCTCGAGTGGCACCGGCAACTCACTGAACAACGTGTTCGTCGGCAACGCCGGTGTCAATCGGCTTGATGGCGGTGCTGGAGCTGACACGATGCAGGGGGGTGCCGGCAACGATACCTACGTCGTCGACGACACGGGGGATGTCATCCACGAACGCTTAGGCGAGGGATTGTTGGACGCTGTCGAGTCGTCGATCTCCTGGACCTTGGGCGACGAGCTCGAGAAGCTGACGCTTACCGGTAGTGCCGCCATCAACGGCACCGGTAACGCGCTGGCCAACACGATCATCGGCAACGGTGCTGCGAACCGGTTGGACGGCGGGGTCGGCGCTGACAGCATGAGCGGCGGAGGCGGGAACGACGTCTATGTTGTCGACGATGCGGGCGATGTTGTCACCGAGGGCGCCAGCGCAGGCATCGACACCATTGAATCGAGCGTGTCGCGGACTTTGGGCAACAACGTCGAGAACCTGACGCTGACCGGAACCGCGGCCCTCAACGGCACTGGCAACGCCTTGAGCAACGTACTGCACGGCAATGCCGGTGACAATGTTCTCAACGGAGCCGGGGGCAGCGACACGCTGCTCGCGGGTGCCGGGAACGACACCTACGTGGTCAACGTCGCGACCGACACGATCACGGAGGAGGCCAACGAAGGCATCGATACGGTGCAATCCTCGTTGTCGTGGACCTTGGGCGACAACCTTGAGAACCTCACGCTCACCGGCAATGCTGGCTTGAGTGGCACCGGCAACGCACTGAACAACGTGTTCGTCGGCAACGCCGGCGTCAATCGGCTCGATGGCGGTGCTGGAGCTGACACTATGCAAGGGGGTGCCGGCAACGACATCTACGTCGTCGACGACACGGGTGATGTCGTCGACGAACGCGTCGGCGAGGGTACGGTGGACGCTGTCGAATCGTCGATCTCCTGGACCTTGGGCGGCGAACTCGAGAAGCTGACGCTTACCGGTAGTGCCGACATCAGCGGCACCGGTAACGCGCTGGCCAATACAGTCATCGGCAACGGTGCCGCGAACCGGTTGGACGGTGGGGCCGGCGCTGACAGCATGAGCGGTGGCGGAGGGGACGACGTCTATGTTGTCGACGATGCGGGCGATGTTGTCACCGAGGGCGCCAGTGCAGGCATCGACACCATTGAATCGAGCGTGTCGCGGACTTTGGGCAACAACGTCGAAAACCTCACCCTCACCGGCACCACCGCCCTCAACGCCACCGGCAACACCTTGAACAACCTGTTGACCGGCAACACCGGCGCCAACGTGCTGACCGGCGCAGCTGGCGACGACACCTACGACGGCGCGGCGGGCAATGACACGTTCACCGACACCTCCACCACCTCGAGCGACATCTACCGCTGGGGCATCGGTTCGGGGCTGGACACGCTGACCGATTCGGGCGGCGCGCTCGACCATGTGGACCTGTTCGCCGGCATTACCAAGAGTCAGTTGAAGTTCGTGAAGAACGGCAACCACCTCGAGCTCAGTGTCACCGGGCAGGCCGACAAGCTGACGATCAACAGCTGGTACGTGTCCAGCGCCAACCAGATCGAGGAGTTCCGGCTCGGCGACGGCAACAAGGTGATGGCCTCGGAGGTGCAGGGGCTGCTGAGCGCGATGGCGGCGTTCTCGGCCGCTTCGAGCGATGGGTTCGAAGGTGGGCGCGCCACCATCCTGCCGATCCGGCCCACCACCGACCTGCTGACGCCATCGGCGATGATGGTGATGTGACCGCCCCCATCGCCATCGTCAGCGCCATGCACGAAGAGCTGCATGCGCTGTTGCCGCTGCTGCAGAACCCGACCCGCGAAACACTCGCCGGCCGCGAGTTTCACCATGGCTTGATCTACGGCCAACCGGTGGTGCTGGTGCTGTCGGGCATCGGCAAGGTGGCGGCGGCTACCACGGCGGCGGTGCTGGTGCAGCGCTTCGGCGCCGGTTCGCTGGTGTTCACCGGCGTGGCCGGTGGGTTGGGGGCTGGGGTTCGGGTGGGTGACGTGGTGGTGGCTCAGCAGTTGATCCAGCACGACATGGACGCCTCGCCGCTGTTCCCGCGCTTCGAGGTGCCGTTGACGGGGCGGTCGCGCTTCGATGCCGATGCAGTGCTGGCCGACGCGTTGGCCGCGGCGGCCGATCGTTGTCTGCTCGGTGCCGGCCCTCTGATCGGCGCAACGAAGCTGGCCGAGCTCGGCATTCAACAGCCGCGCCTGCACCGAGGCTTGGTCGCCAGCGGCGACCGCTTCGTCTCCAGCCACGCCGAAAGCGATGCGCTGCGCGCCGCGCTGCCCGACGCCCTGGCCGTCGAGATGGAAGGCGCCGCGCTGGCCCAGGTGTGCGCTGATTTCGGCCGGCCGTTCGCGGTGCTGCGCACCATCTCCGACCGCGCCGACGACAGCGCGCACGTCGACTTCACGCGCTTCATTGCCGACGTGGCGAGCGTCTACACGCGCGTGATCTTGGCCGACTGGCTGGCGGGCACGGCCCTCGCATGACCGCGCTCAAGTGGCTCGGCCGAATGTTGTGGCGCGGCCTGCGCGGCGTGCTGCTGGTGTTCGCCGCAGCGCTGCTGTTCTTCGAGGAATGGGGCTGGCGCCCGCTCACCGCATGGGCGGCGCGGCTGGCGTTGTGGCCGCCGCTGGCGCGCTTCGAGGCCTGGGTGCGCACCTTGGGCCCGCGCCAGGCGCTGGCTGTGTTTCTGCTGCCGTCGCTGCTGCTGTTGCCGGTCAAGCTGGCGGCGCTGTGGCTGCTACAGCATGGGCAGGCGAGCTTGGGGTTGGCAGTGATCGTGGCCGCCAAGTTGCTGGGCACGGCGCTGGTCGGGCGGCTGTTCATCCTGACCGAGGCGCAGTTGATGAAGTTCGCGTGGTTCGCGCGCGCGCTGGGCTGGTGGCGCCTGACCAAGGAGCGTGTCAAGGCGGCCGTTCAGGCGTCGGCCGCGTGGCGCGCAGCGCGGGCGCTGCGGCGCTGGCTCAGCGTGCGCGTGCGGGCGTGGTTGCGGCGCAGCGCGCGGTGAGGGGCGAACGGCTGAGCGACAGAGCCGCCGATCGACGATCGACGATCGGGCGGCAGATGTGCAGTCGCCATGGCCCACCGATCGGCTCCGCCATCTGCGGCACACTCGGGGCCATGCCGCCCCGCCTGTTCGTGGACCTGCCTCTCGGCCCAGACCCGGGCTCAGGCCCCGGCCCCGGCCCCAGCCCCGCATTTTCCTTGCCCAGCGGCCCTGCCCGCCACGTGCAGGTGCTGCGCCTGCAACCCGGCGCGGCGCTGACCTTGTTCAATGGCACCGGAGGCGAGTGGCGCGCCAGCGTCACGCACATGGGCCGCAGCGACGTGCAGGTGCAGCTCGTCGCGCATGACGCAGTGGACCGCGAGTTGCCGCTGCCAGTGACCTTGGCGCTTGGCATGCCGGCCAATGAGCGCATGGACACCTTGATCGAAAAAGCCACGGAGCTTGGCGCTGCGGTGATCCAGCCGCTGGTGTGCCAGCGATCGGTGCTGCGGCTGAGTGGCGAGCGTGCGCAGAAGAAGGTCGCGCACTGGCAGGCGGTGGCGGTGGCGGCGTGTGAACAGTGCGGGCGCACGCGCGTGCCACGCATCGAGCCGGTGCTGGCGTTCGATGCTTGGCTGACGCGCCTGGGTGCTGTGGGTACCGAGACCGTGGCGAGTCCAGGCTCCGACGCCGGCGCAAATGCAGACGCTGGCGTAGGCGCTGGTGCAGTTGCAGTGCAACGCGTCGTGCTGAGCTTCGCCGGCGCGCCGGTCGCGTCGGTGCTGGCATGCGCGGGCGGCCCGCCGGCCGGCGTGTTGTGCCTCAGTGGCCCCGAGGGCGGGCTGACCGATGACGAAGAAGCCGCCGCGCGCGCCGCCGGCTTTCTGGCGCTGTCGCTCGGCCCGCGCGTGCTGCGCGCGGACACGGCGCCGCTGGCGCTCCTGGCCTACCTGGCGCTCATGCCGCTCGCAGCGCTCCCGGCGCCGGCTCACCCTGGATCCCGATGAACCTCCAACTGCTGCTGCTGACCGTCTGCCAGGGCTTCTTCCTGACCAACAACGTCACCTTCATCGCCATCAACGGCCTGGTCGGCCTGAGCCTGGCGCCGAGCGCGTGGATGGCGACCCTGCCGGTCACCGGCTACGTGGCCGGCGGCGCACTGTGTGCCGGCATGGTGGGGCGGCATCAGCGCCGCTGGGGCCGCAAGCGCGCGTTCCAGGCCGGCCTGCTGGTGGGCATGGCCAGCAGCGCACTGTGTGCGTATGCGGCATCCACGCACAACTTCTGGCTGCTCGTCGCGGCCACGGTCGTGGCGGGCTACTACAACGCGAATGCGGCTTTATACCGTTTTGCCGCAACAGAATTGGTGGCCCCCTCATTCAAGGAAAAAGCCATCTCGTGGGTGCTGGCCGGTGGCATTTTTGGAGCCGTCGCCGGGCCCAATCTGGCCAGTGCCACACGCGATGTCTTGCCGGTCGCGTTTGCCGGCGCCTACGCCGCGCTGGTGGGTGTGGCGCTGCTGTCGATGCTGACCTTGGCGTTCATCAACTTCCCGCCGCTGCCGCAGCCCAGCGCGGCGCACCCGGGCCGGCCGCTGCGCGAGATCGCGCGCCAGCCGGTGTTCATCATCGCAGTCGCTGCCAGCGCGCTCGGCTACGGCGTGATGAACCTGCTGATGGCCGCCACGCCGATCGCCATGGCGCAGTGTTCGCACCCCTTCAAGAGCGCCGCGCTGGTGCTCGAATGGCATGTGCTGGGCATGTTCGTGCCGAGCTTCTTCACCGGGTCATTGATCAAGCGCTTCGGATGCCTGCCGGTGATGGGCACGGGCGTGGCGTTGAACGCGTTGTGCATCATGGTCGCGCTCAGCGGCGTGGAGCTGATGCAGTTTCTGGTGGCGCTGTTCGTGCTGGGCGTGGGCTGGAATTTTCTCTACATCGGCGGCACCACCTTGTTCACGCAGACCTACCGGCCCGAAGAAAAAACCACCGCGCAAGCGGCGATGGACACGGTGGTCTACACCACGATGACGGTCACTTCGTTCAGCTCCGGCGCGCTCATCACGACCCAGGGCTGGACCTGGTTGAACCTCGGTTCCCTGGTGCCGGTGGCGCTCACCGGCGCGGCGTTGGCGTGGCTTGCCTTGCACCAGCGCGTCCACCAGAATCGCGCCGTTCCTTAACTTTTGGGGGTGATCATGGGTTTGCTCGATTCGGTCGTCGGAATGTTGGCTGGCGGTCAAAACGGGGGCGGCGGCAATGCGGCGTTGTTGAATGCGGTGGTCGGCATGCTGGCCAATGGTGGGCAAAGCGGCGGGCAGGGCGGCGCGCCAGGTGGTGCGGGCGGCGGGCTGGGCGGCTTGGGTGCCATTCTGGGCAACGCACAGCAGTCGGGCCTGGGCGACGTGGTGGGTTCGTGGATCGGCAAGGGCCAGAACATGCCCATCTCGCCGGACCAATTGGGCAGTGTGCTCGGTGGCGACACGCTGGCCAACCTGGCCAAGCAGCTCGGCATGTCGAATGGAGACGCGGCGTCGCAGATCTCGCAGATCCTGCCCGACGTTGTGGACCGGCTCACGCCGCAAGGCCAGGTGCCGCAAGGTGGGCTGGGCAATGTGGCCGATCTGCTCGGGATGTTGATGAAGCGTTGATCGGATGGCCCACCCCCGGAGCAGCTTTCGCTGCTCCCCCTCAAGGGGGCAACACCAGCGGCCCGGCAAAGCCGGATCCGCGGTGTTCGCTTGAGGGCAGCGGCTCTCAGCGTGCCGAACCCGCCACCAGATCGAAGCGGAACAGCCGGCATTCGATCGGCCCGTTCCACATCGGCACCCGGCGCGACTCTTTCAGCCGCATTGCGCTCGGCAGCTTCATGTCGGGGCTCAGCACGTAGGCCGTCCAGCCGGCGGGGTGCTGCGTGTAGGCGCGTTTCCAGTGCGTGGCCAGGCGCGCAAAGAAGTCGTCCGGCAGGTCCTTGTTGTCATGGCCCGGGTCGTGTGGCTGCGCAGGCCGCGCGGCCTTGCCGGCCACGGCGATGCGCTCGCCGTACGGCGGGTTGATCATCAAGGTGCCGTGCAAATCAGCTGGGAGCGCCGGCGCCGGCCGCTCCAGCGCGTCGCCACCATTGAAGACGATGGCCGCTTCCACGCCGGCCCGCTGCGCATTGCGGCGCGCAAAGTCGACCATGCGGAACGACACGTCGCTGGCGAAGATTGGCACCGCGCTGGCGTGAATGCGCGCCTGCGCCGCGCTGCGCAGACGTTGCAGTTGGGCGCGCATCTCGGCGCTGATGAACGGCAGCAGGCGCTCGAAGGCGAAGCGCCGCTTCAGCCCCGGCGCAATGCCGCAGGCGATTTGCGCGGCCTCGATGGCGATGGTGCCCGAGCCGCAGCAGGGGTCGTGCAGTGCGCCGCCGGCGTCGGGCGTGCCGCGCCAGCCGGCGGCGGCAAGCATCGCGGCGGCCAGCGTTTCCTTCAGCGGCGCATCACCCTTGTCTTCGCGCCAGCCGCGCTTGAAGAGCGACTCGCCGGAGCTGTCGACGTACAGCGCCGCGCGCTCGGGGCCGGCGTGCAGCACGAGCTGCAGGTCGGGCTGGTGGGTGTCGACACTGGGGCGTTCGCCGGTGGCCTCGCGCAGTTGGTCGCACACCGCGTCTTTGATGCGCAGCGCGGCGAAGTTCAGGCTCTTCAGCGGGCTGCGCTGGGCGGTGGTGTCCACGCGCAAGGTGTGCTGCGGCGTGATCCACTGCTGCCAATCGACGCTGCGGGCCAGCTCGTACAGGTCGTTGTCGTGCGTGTACGGGCCCTCGGCCACTTCCATCAGCACACGCTGCGCGAGCCGGCTTTCGAGGTTGAGGGTCATTACCTCCAGCGGGTCGCCTTCGAGCGCCACGCCGCCGCGCCCGCGTTCGATGCGGGCTTCAGGCAAGAGCCGACTCACCTCTTCATACAACCACTCTTCAACCCCAGCGGCGCAGGGCAGGAACAAGGGCAGCGGCATGGCGCTACATCGCCCGGCGCAGGTTGGCCGGTGAGATGCGCAAGGCCTCGCGGTACTTGGCCACCGTGCGGCGCGCCACCTGGATGCCCTGCTCCTCGAGCATCTGCGCGATCTGGCTGTCGCTCAAGGGCTTGGCTGTGTCTTCGGCATCGACCAGCTGTTTGATCAACGCGCGCACCGCGGTGCTCGATGCATTGCCACCCGCCTCGGTGTTAAGCGACGAGCCGAAGAAGTACTTCAGTTCGAAGGTGCCGTAGGGCGTGGACATGTACTTGGCGGTGGTCACGCGCGAGATGGTCGACTCGTGCAGGCCCAGCTCGTCGGCGATCTCGCGCAGCACCAGCGGCTTCATCGCGATCGCGCCGTGCGTGAAGAAGTTCTTCTGCCGTTCGACGATCGCCTGCGACACACGCTGAATGGTGTCGAAGCGCTGCAGGATGTTCTTCATGAACCAGCGCGCCTCCTGCAGCCGCGAGCTCAGGCCCGCGCCGGCGCCGTTGAGGGGGTCGGGGCCGCTGCGGCTGCCCGGGCCGCGCTGCTGGCGGATGGCGTTGGCGTACAGGTCATTGATGCGCAGCTTGGGCATCACGTCGGGGTTGAGCACCACCTTCCAGCCGCGGCCAGCCTTCTGTACGAACACGTCGGGCACGATGATCAGTGCTTCGGCACGCGCGAACTGGCGGCCCGGCTTGGGCTCCAGCGTCTTGATCAGCGCCTGGGCCTGCTTCAGCAACTCTTCGTCGGCACCGGTGGCGGCCATCAGGCGTTTCATGTCGCGCCGCGCCAGCAGCTCGAGGTGGTGCTTGCAGACCAGGATGGCAATCGTCTGCGCCTGGCTGCGCGGCAGTGCGCGCAACTGCAGGCACAGGCAGTCGGGCAGGTCGCGCGCGCCCACGCCGGTGGGCTCCATGCTCTGCAGCCAGTTCAGCGCGCATTGCAGGCGGGTCAGCAGTTCGGCCACCTGCTCGGCGTCGTCGGGATCGTGACCAAGCGCGGCAGCGAGTGCGGCGGCAATCTCCTCGAGCGGGTCGGCCAGGTAACCGTCGTCGTTGAGCGACTCGATCAGCACCGTCACCGCCGCGGCGTCGGTGGCCGACAGGCGCAGGCCCAGCAACTGCTCGCGCAGGTGGTCTTGCAGGCTGGGTATGGCGGTGTCGCGGTCCTGGCCGTCGAAGTCGTCGCCATCGTTGTTGGTGCTGCTCTTCCCGGGGGTTTCGCGAATGCCGTCGAAGTCTTCGCGTTCGGTGCCGTTCTCCCAGTCGTCGCGTTCGGGGCTGTCGAGCGCCGGGGCGTCGTCGGCGGCATCGCTGGCGGTGTCGGTGGACTTTTCGGTTTCGCGCTCACCGGCGCGCTCGGCCGGGCTCAGCCGCTCGGCCAGCGGCTCGAAGGCGGGCGCCGCCTCTTCTTCGGCTTCGAGGAAGGGGTTTTGCTCCAGCATCTGCTCGACTTCCTGGTGCAACTCCAGGGTCGACAACTGCAGCAGGCGGATCGATTGCTGGAGTTGTGGCGTCAGCGCCAGATGCTGTGACAGGCGGACCTGTAGCGAGGGCTTCATGGGGCCCTCCGCCGGGCCGTCCCAAGGAGGGCCGCGCCCCTTGGGGGCAGGAGCAAAGCGACTGGGGGGCTCATCACTTCGGCCCCTACATGCGGAAGTGTTCGCCGAGATAGACCTTTCGGACGTCGGCGTTCTCGACGATCTCGGCCGGCGTGCCTTCGGCCAGCACACGACCCTCGCTGATGATGTAGGCGCGGTCGCAGATGCCCAAGGTCTCGCGCACGTTGTGGTCGGTGATCAGCACGCCGATCCCGCGGCCTTTGAGGAAACTGATGATGCGCTGGATCTCGATCACCGCGATCGGGTCGACCCCC
>JANOQS010000409.1:0-28666 GCA_031414975.1 Methylibium sp.
TCGGCTCGCAGCTTCGCTCCACGCTTCCTCCCCACGCTCGGTCACCCTCACGCAGTTGCGTTTCGCTTCGTTCGCTGTGATCAACTTACGGCGGGACTTGCACCCGCAAGAGTGCGCCCATGCTGGGCGCACATGAAAAAGGCCCCGCACTGCGGGGCCCGGAGGGTGCGCGGAGGGTGCGCGGAATGCTCAATTCGTCTTCGTGTACTCCGAGATCACCTTCCACTTGCCCTCGGTGATCTGCGACAGACGCGACGCGTCGCTGCCCAGCCGCTTGGTCGGCGAGAAGGTGGCGGGTGCGCTGCCGAAGATGTCGGTCGGCAGCTTCATCGTGTCCATCGCCTTGATGAAACTGTCGGTGCTGAGGTTCGCGCCGGCCTTGGTAGCCGCATTGGCAAACGTGTCGATGATCAGGTAACCGTAGACCGAGAACACCGTCGGGTCTTCGTTGAACTTGGTCTTGTACTTGTTGGCCCAGAAGCGGATCGGCTGCGAGGCTTCGTCGGTGTAGGGGTTCTGCACCGTCATCGTGGCGTACAGGCCGTCCATCGCCTTGCCGCCGAGCTTGTGGATCAGGTCGGTGTAGCAGGCGCTGGTGCCCACGAAGGTCGGGTTGAAGCCGGTCTTGCGCGACTCGCCGATCGTGCCGATGGTCTCGCGGATGATCGTGCCCAGCACCACCATGTCGCACTCGGCCGCCTTCATGCGCGCCACCTGCGACGAGAAGTCGGTCGCGCCGCGCTTGTACGAGGTCTTCTCGACGATTGCCATGCCCATGCTCTTGAGCCCTTCTTCGGCGCCGCGCACCACCTCCAGACCGAACTCATCGTCCTGGTAGATCGCGCAGACCTTCTTGGCGGCCTTCTGCTTCACCAGCACCGGCAAGGTGGTGCGCATCTGGTCGAAGTAGGTGGCGGCAAATGAATACTTCAGCTTGTGGAACGGGTCGTACATCTCGCGTGCCGCCGTGACCGGGAAGAAGTTGATCACGTTCTTTTCGAACTGCACCGGCATCGCGGCATTGTTCTGTGCCGTGCCCAGGTGGCCCAGCATCATGAAGATCTTGTCCTGGTTCACGAGCTTCTGCGCCGCCAGCACCGCCTTCTTCGGGTCGTAGCCCGAGTCTTCGACGAGCAGCTTGAGCTTGCGGCCGTTCACGCCGCCTTGCTCGTTGATCTCGTCGATGCGCAGATTCATGCCCAGGCGGATCTGCTTGCCGAAGCCAGCCAGCGGGCCGGACAGGTCTTGAATCGTGCCGACAACGATCTCGTCCTTGCTGACGCCTTGCGACTGGGCGAGGCTGAAGCCGCTGGCCATTGCAAGAGCAGCGGCAACGAAGGGCAGAACAGGTTTCATCAACGGTCTCCTGAGGGTGGGGGGGTGGGCTTGTCAGCGGTAGAGCGCCTCGATGCGCTCGGCGTACTTCTTCTCGACGAGCTTGCGTTTGAGCTTCATCGTCGGGGTGAGTTCATCGTCTTCCGCGGTCAACTGCGTTTCGAGCAGAAAGAATTTCTTGATCTGCTCGACCCGCGCGAACTTCTTGTTGACTCTTTCGACCTCGCCCCAGATCAGCTCCTGCACTTCCTTGGCGCGCGTCAGGCTGGTGTAGTTGCTGAACGGGATGTCGCGGTCCTGCGCGAATTTTTCGACGTTCTCCTGGTCGATCATCACGATCACCACCAGGTACGGCCGCTTGTCGCCCACCACCACCGCGTCGGTGATGTAGGGCGAAAACTTGAGGTCGTTCTCCAGCTCGCTGGGCGTGATGTTCTTGCCTCCGGCCGTGATGATGATGTCCTTCATGCGGTCGGTGATGCGGAAATACCCGTCTGCGTCGACCAGGCCGACGTCGCCGGTGTGCAGCCAGCCGTCGGGCGTGATCGTCTCGGCCGTCTTCTCGGGCAGGTTCAGGTAACCCATGAACACGTTGGTGCCACGCACCAGGATCTCGCCGGTCGCCGGGTCGAGCTTGACCTCGTTGTACGGGCAGGCCGGGCCGATCATGCCGGGCTTGATGCGGCCGGCCGGCGTGTAGGTGGCCGCACCGCAGGTCTCGGTCATGCCCCAGACCTCGAGCATCGGCACACCGAGTGCCAGGTACCACTTCACCAGGTCGGGCGAGATCGGCGCCGCGCCGGTGACGCAAAAGCGCGCGCGGTGGATGCCGATCATCTTGCGCACGTTGTTCAGCGCCAGCACCTTGGCCAACTGAAATTGCAGCTTCAGCAAGGCGCCGACGGGTTGGCCGGCGAGCACGCGGTCGGCAATGCGCGTGCCCACACGAAGGCTCCAGGCGTAGGCGAGCTGCTGCACCTTGCCCGACTCGCGCAGCGCGATCGCCACCGCCGAATAGAACTTCTCCCACACGCGCGGCACGGCGGTGAACACGGTCGGCGCGATCTCGCGCACGTTCTCGGGCACCGTCTCGGGGTTCTCGACGAAGTTGAGCACCGAGCCGGTGTAGAGCGCAAAGTACTCGCCGCCCAGGCGTTCAGCGATGTGGCACAGCGGCAGGAAACACATGCGCTCGTCGTGCTCGTCCTGCGCGACGATGCTGTTGTAGCCGCGGATCGTGTAGACGATGCCGCGGTGCGAGTGCATCGCGCCCTTGGGCTTGCCGGTGGTGCCCGAGGTGTAGACGAGGATCGCCAGGGCGTCGGGTTGGCAGGCGGCGGCGCGGGCATCCAGCGCGCCGGGGTGCGTCTTCGCGTGCAAGCGGCCGAGTTCACGCAAGGTGTTCAGGCCGATGACGGAATCGTCGTCGAAGTCGCGCAGGCCTTCGGTGTCGAACACCACGATCTTCGTCAGCAGCGGCAGGTTCTCGCGCACCGCGAGCACCTTGTCGAGCTGCTCTTCGTCTTCGACGAACAGCACCCGCGTGCTCGAGTCCTGGCACAGATACTGCACCTGCTCGGCCGCATCGGTCGGGTAGATGCCGTTGGAGACGCCCCCGCAGCTCAGCACCGCCAGGTCGGCCAGCACCCATTCGACGACTGTGTTGGACAGGACGGACGCGCAGTTGCCGGCCTTGAAGCCCAGGCTCAGCAGGCCATCGCCGATCTCGCGCACCGCCTGAGCGGTCTGCAGCCAGGTCCACTCGCGCCACAGGCCGAGGTGCTTCTGCCGCATGATGACCTGGGGGCCGCGCAAGGCCACGGCGTTCCAGAAGACGGCCGACATGGTGTCGCCCGGCACCACCACGTCGGGCCGCGGCTTCAGGTGTTCCAGATCCCAGAGGTTGCTCATTTCTGCATCACCTCCACGTCTTCTTCTTCTTCCACCGCCGCTCGCCGCGCACCCCGGTTTCCTTCATGCCGAGGTAGAACTCCTTGATGTCTTCCTTCTCGCGCAGGCGTTCGCAGGTGTCCTCCATCACGATGCGGCCGTTCTCGAGCACATAGCCGAAGTCGGCCACGTTGAGCGCCATGTTGGCGTTCTGCTCGACCACCAGAAAGGTCGTGCCACGCTCGCGGTTGATGCGGATCACGATCTCGAAGATCTCGCGCGTGAGCCGCGGCGACAGGCCCAGGCTGGGTTCGTCCAGAAGGATCAGTTCCGGCGCCGCCATCAGCGCGCGCGAGATCGAAAGCATCTGTTGCTGCCCGCCCGACAGCAGCCCGGCGTCCTGCGCAGCGCGCTCCTTCAGGATCGGGAAGTAGCCGTAGACGGCCTGCATGTCGCGCGCCACGCCGTCGCGGTCCTTGCGTGTGTAGGCCCCCATCACCAGGTTGTCGTGCACCGACAGCAGCGGGAACACCTCGCGCCCTTCCGGCACGTGGCTCAGGCCGCGCTGCACGATCAGCGCCGGGTCGCGCGCGGTGATGTCTTCGCCCTTGAACGTGATGCTGCCCTTGCGCGGGTCGATGATGCCGGAGATGGTTTTCAGAATGGTCGACTTGCCGGCGCCGTTGGAGCCGAGCACGGTCGCGATCTGGCCGCGGATCACCTGCAGGCTGACGCCGCGGATCGCGCGGATCGGGCCGTAGGCGCTCTCGACGTTGCTCAGCTTGAGCACGACATCGGCGGTGTCGGTCACCGCTCTCATGCCAGCTGCCTCCGCAAACTCGCCACGTCTTCGGTCGACCCGAGGTAGGCCTCGATGACGCCAGGATGGCTCTGCACCTCGGCCGGCGTGCCCAGCGCCAGCACCTCGCCCTGGTTCATCGCCAGCACGCGGTCGGAGACCTTGGAGACGAGCGACATGTCGTGCTCGACCATCAGCACCGTGATGCCCAGCTCCGCGCGGATGTCCTGGATCCAGAACGCCATGTCGTCGGTCTCTTCCACGTTCAGGCCTGACGACGGTTCGTCCAGGAGCAGCAGCTTGGGCTCGGTGCACAGCGCGCGCGCCAGTTCCACCACCTTGCGCGCACCATAGGGCAGCCCGGCGACCATCGATTCGCGGTGGTGCTGCAGGTCGAGCAGCTCGATCACCTGCTCCACTTTTTCGCGCGCCTGCACTTCGGCACGGCGCGTGCCGCGCGTGAAGAACAGTTCGCTCCAAAGGCTCGTCTGCCGGTGCGTGTGACGGCCGATCAGCAGGTTCTGCAGCACGGTGGCGTGCTCGAACAGTTCGATGTTCTGGAAGGTGCGTGCGATCCCCAGCTTGGCGATCTCGTGCGGCGCATGCTGGCCGAGCGGGTGGCCGTCGAACTGAATCTCGCCACTGGTCGGCGTGTAGATGCGGCTGATCAGGTTGAACACCGTCGTCTTGCCGGCGCCGTTCGGGCCGATCAAGGTGAACACCTCGCCCTTCTCCACATCGAAGCTCACGTCGTTGACGGCCTTCACGCCGCCGAAGCGCACGCTCAGGTTCCTGGCCTTCAGCAGCGTGCTCATCTCAGACGCTCCGACTTCTGGAAGCTCTTCTGCCGCTTGAACATGCCCTTGCGGTAGAACGGAAAGATCTGCAGGTAGGTTCGCACCTTGAGCCAGCGGCCGTACAGCCCCATCGGCTCGAACAGCACGAAGGCGATCAGCACCAGGCCGTACACCAGCCCCTGCAGACCCGGCGCTTGGCCGATCGCGTCGGGCAGGTAGTCTTTGCCCAGCGCAATGATCTGCGGCATCGTGATCAGGAAGATCGCACCCAGGAAGGCGCCGTGCACCGAGCCGAGCCCGCCGATCACGACCATCAGCAGCAGGTCGACCGACTGGATGATGTTGAACTGGTCGGGCGAGATGAACTTCAGCTTGTGCGCGTACAGCGCCCCGCCGATGCCGGCCAGCGCCGCCGAGATCGCGAACGACAAGGTCTTGTAGTAGGCCAGGTGGATGCCCATGCTCTGCGCCGAGACCTCGGAATCGCGGATCGCGACGAACGCGCGGCCGGTGGACGAGCGCAGCAGGTTCAGGATCGCCAAGGTGCAGAACACCGTGACCACCAGGCACAGCCAGTAGAACGACTCGCCCGATTCGAGCTTCCAGCCGAACAGATCGGGCGCCTTCAGGTGCATGCCGGCATTGCCGCCGGTCACCTTCTCCCAGCGCGCGAACACCTCTTCGACGATGAAGCCGAACGACAGGGTCGCAATGCCCAGGTAGATGCCCTTCACCCGCAGCGCCGGCAGCCCCACCACCATGCCGACCGCCGCCGACAGCAGGCCCGCCAGCGCCAGCGCGATCGGGAACGGCACGCCCGCCGCCGTGAGCGCGCCCTGCGTGTACGCGCCGACGCCCAGGAAGGCCGCATGCCCGAGCGAGAACAGCCCGGTGAAGCCGGCGAGCAGCATCAGCCCGAGCCCGACGATCGAGTAGATCAGCACGAAGGTCAGCTGCGCGAGCCAGTATTCCGGCAGCAACCACGGCGCGGCCAGCAGCGCCAGCAGCAGCGCGGAATACCAGAACGTGTGCCCGCCGTGCTTGGCCAGGCGGATGTCCTGCAGGTAGTCGGTCTTGAAGATGAAGCGCACGTCAGTTGGCCCCCAAGGCGCTGCGCGCCGCCCCCCCGAGGGGGAGCGAGTATGTCTTGAGGCGGCTCGGCGACATGCTCGAGTCTCTCAAACCTTCTTGCGCAACTTCTCGCCGAACAAACCGTTCGGCTTGACCATCAGCATGATCAGCACCACCACGTAGGCGGCGATGTCCTTGAACCCTTCAGGCATGAAGAAGCCCGACAGCGATTCGACCACGCCGATGATCACCCCGCCGACGATCGCCCCCGGCAGGCTGCCGAAACCACCCACCACCGCGGCCGGAAAGGCCTTCAGCCCGATGAAGCCCATGTTCGCGTGCACGAAGGTGATGGGCGCCAGCAGCAGCCCCGCGATGGCCGCCACACCGGCCGCCAGCCCCCACACCAACCCGTTCAGCCGCTTGACCGGGATGCCCATGTAGTAGGCCGCCAACTGGTTCTGCGACGAGGCCTGCATCGCCACCCCCAGCTTGCTGTACTTGAACAGCACATACAGCAGCCCGCTGAGCACCGCGGTGACGGCGATCACCGCCATCTGTTCGACGTTGAGCACCAGCCCGCCGAGCTTCCAGATCTGGTCTTTGTAGGGCACCGGCAGGGTGTGCGTGTCGGTGCCGATGTTCGGGATCATCGTGATCACGCCGCGCGCCACGTAGCCGATGCCGATCGTCAACATCACGATCGAGAACGCCGGCTGGCCCAGGATCGGCCGGATCACCACGCGCTCGATCAGCACGCCGATGATGGCCATCGCCACCACCGCGCTGGGCACCGCGAGCCAGAACGGAAAGCCCAGCACCGTCATGCACGCCAGGCCGCCAAAGGCGCCCAGCATCATCAACTCGCCCTGCGCGAAGCTGACCGTTTCGGTGGCCTTGTAGATCAGCACGAAGCCGAGCGCGATCAGGCCGTAGATGCAGCCCTGCGCGACACCGCTGATGATGATCTGCAGAACCTGCAACGTGAACCCTGAGGTGATGGACCGGCCGCAAACACCATTGCGGGCGGCAATTCGGCGAGCTATTCTCGGCGTGCCAAGCAAGCAGTTGCTTTGTAGCTGCCCGCCCCCCGATGTGCCAGCGTGGAAACCCCGAATGACGGCCCACACGATCGCTGCGGACCCCCGCCCCGAGCCTCCGAACAAGCGCAGTGCCGGCGAACCCGGCGAGGCATTGAACCGGCGCGCCGATCTGGTGCGCGTGGCCGCGCAGATGTTCCGCGAGAAGGGCTTCGAGGGCACGACGATTCGCGACATCGCACACGCCGTGGGCATGCGTTCGGGCAGCCCGTTTTATCACTTCGCCAACAAGCACGAGATCCTGATGGCGGTGATGGAAGAAGGCTTGCGGCTGGGGCTGGAGCGCACCCGGGCCGTGCTCGGCAGCGACGACGTGCCGGCCACCGAGCAGTTCCGCCGCCTGGTGCGCGCGCACTACGGCATCCTGCACGACACCGGCAGCGACTTCATTCCGGTGATGCTGTACGACTGGCGCTCGCTGCCCGACCAGGACAAGCGCCGCATCATCGAGCTGAAGGACCACTACGACGCGATCTGGCAGCGCACGCTCGATGCGCTGCATGCCGAAGGCCGCTTGCGCACCGAGCCGCACCTGGCGCGGCTGATGATCCTGGGTGCGATCAATTTTTCGGCCACCTGGTACCGCGCCGAGTCGCCCAAGCCGCGGGCGGTGGACCTGGACGGCTTGGCGGCGCAGACGGTGGCGCTGGTGTTGCACGAGCCGGCATGACCCGATGAAGACGGTTCGGCTCGCCTCCGGCCTGGGCTTCTACGGCGATTCGTGGGAGCCCGTGCGCGCCGCGATCGAACGCGGCGGCGTGCAATACGTGTGCTCCGACCACCTGGCCGAGTTGACCCTGGCGATCCTGCGCAAAGACCAGGCGCGCGACGCCACCGCTGGCTTCACGCGCGATCTGGTGCCGATGCTGGGGGCGCTGTGGCCGGCGGCGCAGAAGCATCGCGTGAAGTTCGTGCTCAATGCCGGCGGGCTCAACCCTGACGGCGCAGCCGCGGCGCTGCAAGCGGCGTTCAAGGCCAAGGGCTGGTCGGCGCGCATCGCGGTGGTCACGGGTGACTCGGTGCTGGATCGCATCGACGAGTTGCGTGCCTCGGGCCAACCACTCACGCACCTGGACACCGGTGAAGACATCGCAGGCGTGCGCGAGCGGCTGGTGTTCGCCAACGCCTACCTCGGTGCCGCGCCGATCGTGCGGGCGCTGGCAGCCGGCGCCGATATCGTGCTGACCGGCCGCGTGGCGGATGCCGCGCTGTTCCTCGCGCCACTGGTGCACGAGTTCGGGTGGGACCTGAAGGCCACCGACGCGGCCGGCCTGAACCGCCTCGCCCAAGGCCTGACGATCGGCCACTTGATGGAGTGCTCGGGCCAGGGTTCGGGCGGCAACTTCGGCTCGGCCGGTGCGTGGCAACGCATCCCGGACCTCACGCACATCGGCTATCCCGTTGCCGACGTGGGCGAAGACGGCAGCGCCGTCATCACCAAGGCCCCGGGCACCGGCGGGCGCATCAACTTCCACACGCTGCGCCAGCAGTTGCTGTACGAAGTGCACGACCCGCACGCCTACTTCTCGCCCGATGGGGTGCTCGACATGGGCACGCTGCGGCTCGACGACCTCGGTGACGACCGCGTTCGGGTCAGCGGCGCCACCGGCCGGCCGGCACCCGCCACGCTGAAGGTTGTCGCGGGTTTCGAAGACGGCTGGATGGGCCAGGCGGTGATCGGCTTCTGCTGGCCCGACGCGCTGGCCAAGGCCGACGCGGTGGTCGCGTCGGTGAAGCAGCAACTGAGCGAGCGGCGGATGGCGCACGACGAACTGTGCGTCGAGCGGCTCGGGCACGATACTTTCCTCGGCCCGCATGCGGATGCTCGCAACGCCGACGAACTGAACGAAGTCTGGCTGCGCATGGCGGTGCGCTGCGCCGACAAGCGCGTGGCCGACGCCTTCCCGCGCCTGTTCCCGTGGATGGCCTTGTCGGGCCCGCCGTTCATGGGCGGCTTTCACGGCATCACACCAGCAAGCCAGTTGCTCGGGCTGTGGCCGACGACGGTGCGGCGCGAGCTGGTCGAGTCTGCGGTCAAGGTGCGCATCTTGGAGTCTGGATGAAACTTCGTCTGGCCCAGATCGCCCACGCCCGCAGCGGCGACAAGGCCGACCGCGCCGACATCGGCCTGTTCGCCTGGGGCGAGGCCGGTTATGCCGCGCTGCTGGTTGCGGTGACGCCGCAGCGGATTGCCGAGCACTTTGCCCACCTGCTCGGCAGCAACGATGCCGCGCGGGTCGAGCGTTACCCGCTGCCGAACATCCTGGCGCTCAAGTTCGTGCTCAACGGCGCGCTGTCGGGCGGCGCCGCGCACAGCCTGCGCAGCGACAACCTGGGCAAGACGATCGCGGCGCAGTTGTTGCGCGTGGAAGTCGAACTGCCGGACGACGTGGCCACCCGGCTGCTCGACGAAGCGCGCGCCGCCATCGACGCGATGTAGCGCGAGGGCCCGCTCAGGGCTTCTCGAATCGCCCGCTCTGCTCCGACGCGAACAGCGCGCCGATGATGCGCATGCCGCCGATCGCTTCATCGAGCGCGCGAGCGTCGGGCTTCTCCGCACGCACCGCATTCGAGAACGCCTCGGCCTGCAACTGGTACTGGTCGGCCACCGGAAGGTTCACGGTGCGGATGCCTGCGCCGTCGAGTGCGCTCGCATCGTCGACCCAGTAGCGCGTGCCCTGGTCTTGCGGCGCATTGAACGGGATCTCGATCTCGATACGGCCTTTGGTGCCGATCAACTGCACGCGCTGGTAGCGCGCGGCCTGCGTCGACACGCTGAACGTCAGGTGTCGCCCGGCGCCGAAGTCGAGCACGCCGCTGGTCGTGCGGTCGGTCTTGAAGGCCGGGTCGCGGTCGATCGCGGCGATCACGCGTTCGGGTTCGCCTTCGAAGAACCAGCGCCCGGCGGTGATGGCATAACAACCGATGTCGTACAGCGCCCCGCCGCCGATGTCGGCCATGTTGCGGATGTTGCCCGGGTCGGCATTGAAGTAGCTGAACGGCACGTGCACGTAGCGCAGTTCGCCGATCGCGCCGCGGCGCAACTCCTCTCGCACCGCCAGCCACTGCGGGTGAAAGCGCACCATGAACGCCTCGCGGATGTGCACCTTGCTCGCATACGGCCGCAGCACTTCCAGGTCGGCCGCCTTCAGCGCGAACGGCTTCTCGCACAGCACGTGCTTGCCGGCCTTCGCCGCGGCCAAGGTCCATTCGACGTGCAGGTGGTTCGGCAGCGGGTTGTAGATGGCCTCGATGGCCGGGTCGGCCAGCATCGCCTCGTACGAGGCGTAGGCTTTCGGGATGCCGAGCTTCGAAGCCGCCTCTTGCGCCCTGGGCAGGCCGCGCGACGCGATGCCGGCGACCGTCAACTGCGAACTCTTCAGCATGGCCGGAATGACCTTGGCGGTGCCGATCAGTGCGGTCGAAAGGATGCCCCAGCGAACGGGTTCCATGGTGTTGCCTTTCTGGTGGTGTGGCTCGGTAAAGATTTTGTAAAGCCGCTGCGGCGTGTCATCCGGAAGCGCCGCCCGGGGGTTGCTCGACAACGATATCAGCCCGAGGAGCCATCATGCCAAGCGTTCGATTCATCCTGCCGGCGCTGTCCGCGCTGCTGCTGTCCGCCTGCGTGATGGCGCCGTACCAGCCCTATCAGCCGTACCCGCCATATCCGCCGCCGTCGGCGACCTACGACGACCAGGGCCCCGTCGCCGAAGTGCCCCCACCGGCGCCGCAGTACGAGGTCGTGCCGGTCGTGCCGTTTGCCGGCGCGATCTGGCTCGGCGGTCACTGGGGCTGGGGTGGCGGCCGCCACCACTGGGTGCCGGGGCGCTGGGACCGGCCGCGCGCCGGCTTCTTCTGGGCGCCGCACCGCTGGGTGCCGCACCAGGGCCGCTGGCATTTGCGCGGCGGCTGGCGGCGCGGCTGAGGCGCCGCCGAGACGACGCTGAGACGAGCTACTGCGAGACGTGGATCGTCTCGCGCACCACCGGGTAGATGTGGTTCTGCCAGCGCTTGCCGCTGAACACGCCGTAGTGGCCGACCCCCGGCTGCACGTAGTGCGTGCGCATGTACTGGCGCAGGCCGCTGCACAGGTCCTGCGCGGCGAGCGTCTGGCCGACCGAGCAGATGTCGTCGCGCTCGCCTTCCACCGTCAGCAGCGCCGTCTTGCGAATGGCGGCCGGGTTGATGGTGCGGCCGCGGAATTTCAGCAACCCGCGCGGCAACGCGTATTCCTGAAACACCTGCCGCACCGTCTCCAGATAGAAGTCGGCCGACAGGTCGGACACCGCCATGTACTCCTCGTAGAACACACGCGTGACCTGCGCCTTGTCGTGTTCGCCGTCGACCAGGTTCTTGTAGAACTCCTTGAAGGCGTTGACGTGGCGGTCCTTGTTCATGCTCATGAACGCCGTCAGTTGCAGGAAGCCCGGGTACACACGCCGCCCCATGCCGCGCAGGCGCCACGGCACCGAGCTGATCAGGTTCTTCTCGAACCATTCGATCGGCTTGCTGGTGGCCAAGGTGTTCACGCCGGTCGGGTTGATGCGGCAGTCGATCGGGCCGGCCATCAGGGTCAGGCTGGCCGGTGTGGCCGGGTGATCGTCTTCCGACATCAGCGCCACCGCGGCGAGTGAGGCCACGCAGGGCTGGCAGATCGCCATCAGGTGCGAACCCGGGCCCATCACGCCCAGGAACGTCATCAGGTGCTCGGTGTACTCGTCCAGGCCGAAGCGGCCGGCTGACATCGGCACATCGCGGATGTTGTGCCAGTCGGTGATGTAGACGTCGTGGTCGGGCAGCATGGTGCGAACGGTGTCGCGCAACAAGGTCGCGAAGTGGCCCGACATCGGCGCCACGATCAGCACGCGCGGTTGGGGTTGCGCTTCGGGCAAGTCCTGCATGTCCTTGCGAAAGCGCAGCAAGGTGGCAAACGGCGTGACGTGCGCCGCCTCTTCGACCACAGGGATCTCAGTGCCATGCACCATCACACTCGGGATGCCCCAGGGCGGGCGCTTGTGCGTCACTTCCGCCAAGGTCAGCACCTCGCAGGCGGCAGCCAACTGGCGCCGCGTGGGGGTGCCGGACAGGCCCAGGGTCGTGTCCATCAACAGCGGCACCGAGGCCTTGGCCAATGTGCGCAGTGGCCACATCAGGTCGTTCTGGGTCTGGTACGCGTGATACATCATGGGTCCTGCGGTCTCCCGAATGGGTAGTTTGAGCACCAAGACAGCAACTTCCGAGCCAAGCGCGCGCACGCCGGCAGTGCACGCCGCCTGGCGAGGGCGCACCACGGGCGCACCACTGGCACACCGCTTGCAACTGCCCGCCGTCCACCGCCCCATTTGTCTCGCGCGGTGAAGCCCGAAAGGCAGCCCGATGTCCAATGCCGTGAAGAACAAACCCGCCCCGACCGCCGCCAGGAAGGCAGCACCGAAGTCCGGCCCCAAGCTGAGCGCGGTCTCGAGCAAGGCGCCAGCGAAGATCACGACCGCGCTGACCCTGAGCAGCAAGAACTACTCGTCGTGGTCCTTGCGCGGCTGGCTGATGGCGCGCCTGGCCGGGCTGCCGTTCAACGAGGTGATGGTGTCGCCCGACGATGCCGATGCGAAGAAGGAAATCCTGCTGCTCTCGCCGAGCATCCTGGTGCCCTGCCTGTCGCACGACGGCATCAAGGTCTGGGACACGTTGGCGATCGGCGAATACCTGGCCGAGGTCATGCCGCAAAGCGGCCTGCTGCCGGCCGACCGCGCCGCGCGCGCCCATTGCCGCGCCATCTGCGGCGAGATGCATTCAGGCTTTGCCAGCCTGCGTTCGGCATTGCCGATGAACCTGAAGGGCAACTTCCCCGGCTACAAGGTCTGGGTGCGCGCCGAAGGCGACATCGAACGCATCGTCGCGATCTGGCGCGCGTGCCTCGCCACCTACGGCGGGCCGTTTCTGTTCGGCGCCAAGCCTTGCATGGCCGACGCGATGTACGCGCCGGTGGCCACGCGCTTTCTCACCTACCACGTGAAGCTCGACAAGACGAGCATCCTCTATTGCCAGACGATCATGCAGATGCCGGAGATGCAGGAATGGGTCGCCGCAGCGAAGCAGGAACCCGACGACTTCGAAGAACTCGACATGGAGTTCTGACCCGCCGCGGCAGCGGCGGGTCTCGCGCCCGTCAAGACCAGGCCTTGGGCGCCGGAATCGCGCAAGGCCCGTGCGCATCGACCGTCGTGAAGTCGCCGGGGCCGACGACCTCGAGGTACTCCATGTCGGCCGAGTAGTCGTACAGGTAGTGCACGATCCCGGGGCGCTGATGCACGCAGTCGCCGGCGGCCACGAGCGTGTCCTTGTCTTCGTACATGAACCTGGCCCAGCCCTTGATCATCAGCACGATGTGGAAGTCGGCCCCGTGGCGGTGCCAGCCGGTCCCCTTTTCGGGCGGCTTGTTGGCCTTGACGAGTTGCGCCAGTACGCGCCCCGCGGTGGCCTGCTCCACGCCCAGGTCGCGGTACAGGAAGAAGTCGCGCAGGCCGTCGCTGCGCCAGCCTGTGTCGCCCGGCTTGACGTGAGAAAACTTGCATGTGGTGACGTCCAGCATGGTCGGCCCTCCTGAGCACTGTGATGGTCGGGCGCCACTTGCATAAGGCGTTCCAGGGCCTGCACGCAACGAATGCCCCTGGCGCGGCGCCCGACATTCCAGTCGCCTTCCGGCGCTGGTGCCGCGATAGCGTGCACACTGCACCACGCCCGGCGTCAGCCGTGCTCGACGAGAGTGCACCGACGATGAAAGATCCCGACATGCGCACAACCGCATCGAACTCCCGGGCGCCCTGGTGGGCCTTGATCGCTGCCTTGATGGCGGCGCTGCTGTTGAGGGCCGGCCCCGCGCGGGCCGACGAAGCCACCTGGGCCTTGCTGAAGAAGGGCGGCCAGGTCGTGCTGGTGCGCCACGCGCTGACCGACCCCGGCGTCGGCGACCCGCCCGGCTTCGTGCTCGAAGACTGCAAGACGCAGCGCAACCTGTCGGCCACCGGCCGCGCTGAAGCGCAGCGCCTCGGCGCGGCGTTTCGTGCCCGCGGGGTTCCGGTCGCACGCGTGCTGTCCAGCCCGTGGTGCCGCTGCATCGAGACGGCAAAGATCGCGTTCGGCAGCACGCCGCAGACGCACGCCGCGCTCGGGAACCTGTACGACCGGCCGGGCAACCGCGACAGCCAGGCCGCCGCCTTCAAGGAACTGCTCGCCGAGATGTCCAAGCTCCAGCCCAAACAAGGCAACCTCGTGCTCGTGACGCATGGCTCCACGACGCTGGCCTTCACCGGCGTGAGCCCGGCGACGGCCGAAATGGTCGTGGTCACGCCCGGCGCGAATGGCGAGTTCAAGGTGGCCGGGCGCATCCCCGTTGCCGATGCGGGGGCAGGCAAATGACGGCCGACGGCGCAGCCCCTGACGTGATCGTCGAACGCCGCGGCGCGATCTGGACCGTCACGATCAACCGCCCGCAAGCGCGCAACGCCGTCGACGGGCCAACGGCGCGCGCGCTCGCCGACGCGTTTCGCGCCTTCGATGCCGATCCGCAGGCCTGCGTTGCCGTGCTGCAAGGCAGCGCCGGCAGCTTCTGCGCCGGTGCCGATCTCAAGTCCGTCGCCGCCGGTCTGGGCAACAGCACGCAGGCGCTCGCGCTGAACGACGCCATGACCGACGACGGCCCGATGGGACCGTCGCGGCTGCAGCTGCACAAGCCGGTGATCGCCGCGGTCGAAGGCCATTGTGTTGCCGGCGGGCTGGAGCTGGCGCTGTGGTGCGACCTGCGCGTGGCGAGCACAACGGCTGTGTTCGGCGTGTTTTGCCGCCGCTTCGGTGTGCCGCTGATCGACGGCGGCACGGTGCGCCTGCCGCGCCTGATCGGCCAGAGCCGCGCGCTCGACATGATCCTCACCGGCCGCCCGGTCGGCGCCGATGAAGCGCTCGCGTTCGGGTTGGCGAACCGGGTCGTGCCGGCCGGCCAGGCGTTGAGCGCAGCGCTCGAACTGGCCGAGCAGATCGCCGCGCATCCGCAAGCGTGCCTGCGCAACGACCGCGCGAGCGTGTACGGCCAGCACGCGATGAACGAGCGTGACGCGCTCGCGCAGGAGTTCGCGCTCGGCTTGCAGACGATCGCCTCGGGTGAAACCGTGGCCGGTGCGGCGCGCTTTGCAGGCGGTGTCGGCCGCCACGGCAAGTTCGGCGACGGCTGACCGCCTGAAGCACGGACGCGCGAAACCCGCCAGACGAGATTCGCGCCAGACGCGCCGAACACGCGAGGCGCGGCCGCCCGAGATCAGCATGTCCGAAAACGGCGAGTCCGGCCGCCTTCGCTGGCCATAATCGCTTTCATGCTTCTCGATGCCGATGCCGCCTACCAGGCCGTGACCGCCCGCGACGCCCGCTTCGACGGGTTGTGGTTCGTTGGCGTCACCTCCACCAATATCTACTGCCGGCCGATCTGCCGCGTGCGCACACCCAAGCGCGAGAACAGCCGCTTCTTCGACACGCCCGCCCAAGCCGAAGCGGCAGCGTTCCGCCCGTGCCTGAAGTGCCGGCCCGAGATCGCGCCCGGCAAGGGACTGCGCTGGACGGTGATGGACTCGTCGAAGACGCTCGCGCTGCAGGCAGCCGTTGCGCTCGACCAGCATGCGACGAGCGACGATGCACCGAGCGTCGCCCTGATGGCTGAACGCCTGGGCGTGAGCGACCGGCACCTGCGCCGCATCTTCCTCGCCGAACACGGTGTGACGCCACTGCAATATCTGCAGACGCGTCGGCTGCTGCTGGCCAAGCAGTTGCTGACCGACACGCGGCTACCGATTGCGCAGGTCGCGCTGGCGAGCGGCTTCAAGAGCCTGCGCCGCTTCAACGCCGCGTTCGCCGGCAACTACCGCATGAGCCCGAGCCGGCTGCGCGACGATGGCGCCGAAGACACGCCGCACGCCGACGGCGCGGTGACCGTGACCTTGGCCTACCGCGCGCCGTACGACGTGGCTGCGTTGCTGAAGTTCATCCACCAGCGCGCCATTCCGGGGGTCGAGGCGGTCGATGAACTGACGCTGCGCCGCAGCGTGCGCGCCGGCACCGTGGCGCCGAAGGCCGGCTGGATGCAGGCGCAGTTCGCGCCGCACGCTGCGCGTGTGCATCTGCGCTTTGCGCCGCAGTGGGCCGCCTCGAGCGGGCGCGTCGTCGCCGCGGTGCGCCTGTGGCTGGATCTCGATGCGTCGCCCCAGGCCATCGACACGACCCTGGCCGATCTGCCCGGCGCACCCGGGCTGCGGCTGCCTGGCAGCCTGGATGGATTCGAACTCGCGGTGCGCGCGATCCTGGGCCAGCAGGTCACGGTGGCGGCGGCGCGCACCTTGGCGCGGCGCGTGGTCGAGCGCTTCGGCGAGCCGGTGGCGACACCCTGGCCCGAGATCACGCGCGCCTTCCCCGCACCGGCGCTGCTGGCGGCAACGGCGCCCGAGCGGATTGCCGAACTCGGCATCATCCGCACGCGGGCCGGTGCGATCGTTGCGCTCGCGCAGGCCTGGCCTGCCATTGCTGCCTTGATGCAGACCCGGGCCGCGCCCGAAGCGTTGATCGCGCAACTCTGCGCGCTGCCCGGCATCGGCCCGTGGACGGCTCACTACATCGCGATGCGCGCACTCGGCTGGCCCGACGCCTTTCCGCCCCACGACGTGGCGGTGCTGAAAGCGATGAAGCAGCTCTTCGACACCGGCTCGCAACGTGAAGCCGAACAACGCGCCGAAGCCTGGCGCCCGTGGCGCGCGTACGCGGTGCTGCGGCTCTGGAACAGCCTGGAGAACATCAAATGAGTTTCGCCACCACCGCCATCCAATCGGCCTGCACGGGGCAGACGCTGTACGCCTCGCCGCTCGGCAGCATGCTGCTGGCACGCACCCGCATCGGCCTGGCCGGCGCCTGGTTCATGCGCCAGAAGGACCACCCGGGTGATCTGGCCGCACCCCAGCAGCCCGACGACCCGCTGCTGTGTCGCGCCGTCGAGCAGTTCACGCGCTACTTTGCCGGCGGCACCGACGGTTTCGATCTGCCGCTGGATTTGCTCGGCACGAAGTTCCAGCGCGACGTGTGGCTGGCCCTGCTGCGCATTCCGCTCGGTACGACGCAGACCTACGGTGCCATCGCACGCGCGGTCGGCACGCCGCAAGCGGTTCGCGCCGTCGGCGCCGCAGTCGGCAAGAACCCGCTCGGCGTGATCGTGCCGTGCCACCGCGTGATCGGCAGCAGCGGCGCATTGACCGGTTATGCCGCCGGGCTGGAGCGCAAGACGGCGCTGCTGGAGTTGGAAGGAGCGCGCTTCAACAAGTCGAGCCAGGCCATGCTGTTCGACGATGCCGCCGCCGCGCCTGGCGAGACCGCGCCCAGCGCGAGTGCGCACCCGTGAGGCCTGCCGACCTGGCCGAGTTGGTACTGCTCGCCGCGCTGTGGGGTGCCTCGTTCCTGTTCATGCGCATGGGCGCCTCCGAATTCGGCGCCGTGCCGCTGGCCGGGCTGCGGGTGGCGGGCGCGGCGCTGGTGCTGATGCCGATCCTCGTGTGGCGCCACGAGCTGGCCGCACTTCGAAGCCACTGGAAAGCGATCGCCGTGGTCGGCCTCACCAATTCCGCGCTGCCCTTCCTGTGTTTCAGCTATGCGGCGCTGACGATCAACGCTGGCCTGAGCAGCATCTTCAACGCCGCCACGCCGCTGTTCGGCGCCGTGATCGCGTGGCTGTGGCTCAAGGACAGGCTCAGCGCGCCGCGCGTGCTGGGGCTGGTGATCGGCTTCTTCGGTGTGTTCGGGCTGGCGTACAACAAGGCCAGCGTGAAAGACGGTGCCGACACCTTGAACACCGCGCTGGCGCTTGGCGCGTGCATCGTCGCGACCGTGGCCTACGGCTTCTCGGCGAGCTTCACCAAGCGCTTCCTCACTGGCGTGCCACCGATGGCGTTGGCAGCCGGCAGCCAGCTCGCCGGCGCCGTGGCACTCGCGCTGCCGACCTTGCTGTTGTGGCCGGCACACACGCCGTCGCTGCCGGCGTGGTTGAGCCTGACGGCGCTGGCCACCGTCTGCACCGGCCTGGCCTACGTCTTGTACTTCCGGCTGATCGCCCATGTCGGGCCGGCCAACGCCATCACGGTCACCTTCCTGATCCCAGCCTTTGCAGTCGCCTGGGGCGCGCTATACCTGGGCGAGCAGATCAGCGTGCCGATGGTGATCGGCGGTGTGGTGATCCTGGCCGGCACGGCGTTGGCGACGGGTGTGCTGGCGCCGCGGCGGAAGGCCGCTTCATAGCCCACCCGCGGTCCACCCCCTGAGTCGGGGGCGGCGCAGACCGCCTCTGTGCACAAGCCTGTGGACAGCGCTTGGAAACGATGTGGAGAACCCTCGCGCGCCACCCAGACAGGGGGTCCGCTTCGGGTAAAACTGCACACAAGCTTGCGCCACATCTGACACACTTGGAGACGAGATCACCCTTTCTCGCTCTGATCCGAGCGACCGAGCCATCCGCTGCCAACCCTCATGGGCATTTTCAGATTCTTCAAGCGACTTGCGTTTCCAGGCCGGTTGCTCGTGGTCCAGCGCGACGAAGCCAGCACCGCTCCCTTCACACCGACCGACTGGTCGGCACTGCGTGCCCCGCTGACCGAAGCCGACCGGGTGCTGGTCAGCGAAACCCACCTCTGGCTGCGCAAGGTGCCGCGGGCATTTCACCCGCGCCAGTTCTGCCTGCAGTTCCCTCGCGGCGCGAACCGCCTGGCCCGGGCCTGGCACGACCCGGTGCAGGTCGATCGCGTGCTGGCCGAGCTGTTGTCTGACCAGCGCGGCGACCGCTCCGGCTTTCCGGCGCGGGTGGTCGACGAGCTGAAGCTGCTGCGCCAGTTTCACGAACAGCCCCGAGAGGCCTGGCGCTACGTGCTCACGGTCGTCAAGCGGCCGCAACGCGACAACGGTTCGACCCAGACCTCCTGATTCCTGCGGGCACCCTGCCCGGTGGGTGGCTTTGGTCACCCGGGCGCGGTGGTACAACGATTCTTATGTGGCCACTCGGGTTCAGGTCGGCGGGGTCGGGCCGTGGCGCCTTGCGCACGCGGGTGGGTTGGCCTGGGCTCATCGCCCTGCTGCTGTTGTTTGGCAGCCTGCTTGCCGCAACACCTGGAGTGCAAGCGCAGCAGCCGCTGCTGGTCGTTGAACAGGGTCATCACAGCGCACCGGTGCGGCGCATTGCCGTCGATGCCGCACGCGGCCTGGCGGTCACGGCGTCGGACGACCGCACTGCCCGCGTCTGGGACCTCAACTCCGGTGAACTGCGCCACGTGCTGCGGCCATTGGCCTTCGGCGTCGAGGGCGGGCGGCTCTACGGTGCGGCCATCCACCCGAGCCGGCCCTGGGTCGCACTCGGCGGCACGACTGGTGGAACAAGCGGAGGCACCACCGCAAGCGACAGCAACGCCCACCTGATCTACCTGTTCGATCTGGACACCGGCGCCCTGCTGCGCAGCGTGGACGCCCGCGCAGGCAACGTGCGCAAGCTCGCCTGGTCGCACGACGGTACGCTGCTGCTGGCCGGTTATGCCGGCACGAACGGCTTCAAGGCCTTCAGTCTCGACGGCAAGCTGGTGCTCGAAGAGGCGCTCGACGGGCCGGTGTTCGGCATCGCTGTGGCTGCCAACGGGCTGGCTGCGGTGGTCGGGCTGGACGGCAGCCTGCGCACTTATCGGGCCCAGGCCGGGGCTGCTGCGCCGCTGCTGCGCCTGTCGCTCGGCCAGCGCCGCGCTGCCGGCGTGAGCTTCAGCCCCGATGGGCGCCAGTTGGCGGTGGCCTTTGCCAACGCCACGGTCGGCGCCAACAACCGCGAGAGCTTCCACGACGCGGTCGAAGTGTTCGACACCGAGTCGGGCCGCTCGCTCGCCAAACTGCCGGTGCTGCCGATGTTCGGCGGCGACTTGCGCACGGTCGCGTGGTCGGCCGACGGAAAATCGGTCTTCGCTGGCGGCACCGCCTACAACAAGGAGGGCAACACCCTCGCCTTCCCCATCGTTCAGTACGACGTGGCGGAGCGCAGCACCTTGGGCGTCACGCGCGTCGCGAGCGACAGCGTCACTGACCTGATCGCGCTGCCCGGCGGCGGCGTGGCCTACAGCAGCTTCGACGGTTCCTGGGGCGTGCTGAGCCAGGGCCGCGCCACGCCGCGCAGCGCACCTCGGGTCAGCGCGATCCGCGGCGACACCCCCGAAGACCTGGAGCTCAGCGCCGACGCACGCAGCCTGCGCTGGGGCATGCAGACGGTGGGCGGCGGCCTGGGCTTCCAGTTCAAGTCGCGCCAGCTGAGCACCAAGCCGCAAGCGGCGTGGCGCGCGCCGCAGACCGGCTTCAGCCTGTTCAACCGCCCCTCCGAATGGAACCTGAGCCGCGGCACGCCGATGGTTGCCGGCAAGCCGCTCGCGCTGGCGCAAGACGAACGCTCGCGTGCGCTGGTGGTGGTGCGGGCGACGAAGTCGGCCGTGATCGGCACCAACCGCGCGCTGTACAAGCTCGACGACCAGGGCACGCAGCAGTGGCGCATGCCCGTGGACACCGAAGTGCGCGCCGTCAACGCCAGCGAAGACGGGCGCTGGATCACCGCGGCCTTGGCCGACGGCACGGTGCAGTGGCACCGCGCGCAAGACGGCGTGCACCTGCTGACTCTGCTGGCCGACGCCGATGGCCGCTGGGTGCTGTGGACGCCGTCCGGCTACTACGACGCCAGTGCCGGCGCAGACAGGCTGGTCGGCTGGGCGGTCGGCAAGGGCCAGCAGCAGGCGATGGACTTCTATTCGCTGAACCGATTCCGCGAACGTTTCAACCGGCCCGATGTGATCGACGCCGTGCTCGACACGCTGGACGAAAAGCTCGCGCTGGACAGCTTGCGCGCGCGCGACCTGGCGGCACGCGACCAATCCGCCGCCGAGGCCCGGGCGCGCGAGCAGGAAGCCAGCGCGGCGGTCCGGGCAGCGGCTGAAGCAACGGCACAGGCCCAGCAGGCGCGCCAGCGCGAGGCGCAGGCACGCCTCGAAGCCGAACAATCGGCCCGCGAGTCGGCGGCCAAAGCCGAGGCGCTGCGCGTGGCCGAGGCGCGCCGCACGGCGGCACAGCAGAAGGCCGAACAGAAAGCCGAACAGAAAGCCGAAAGAGAGGCCGCCGAGCGCGAAGCCGCCACCCGGTTCGCCGAGGCGCGCGAGGCCGCGGCCCGCGAGGCAGCCACCCAGCGCGCCGCACTCGAGGCCGAACGCCAGCGCACCCGGCTGGCCGCCGAACAAGAGGCCGCCGCGCGCCTGGCCGCGGCCCGCGAAGCTGCAGCCGCGCTGGCGCTCGCCGAAGCGTCGGCGCGCGAAGCGGCGATGAACGAGCGCAAGGTGCTGGCCGTCATCAAGGCGCTGGAGGTGCCGCCGGCCCTGTCGGCGCCGGAGAGCAAACGCATCAAGCTCGCCGCCCCCGAAGTGACCTTGCCGTTTTCGGTGTCGTCGTCGGGCAATGCGAAGGACGTGAGCTTCGAGTTGCGGGTCAACGGCCGGCCGGCGCAGGCTTCGGAACTGGTGCCGCCGCCGAGCCTGGACGGTTCGGCGCGTGGCTTTGCCAAGGTGTCGGTTGCCGAAGGCGAGTCGCTGGTGGAGATCCTGGCGCGCAACCCGTACGGCGTGTCCGAACCCCTCAGCTTCAAGATCGAACGTGCCCTCAGTGCTGCTGCGGCGGCCGCCGAAACCCGGCCCGGCCCCACCGCCGCCGCCCCGCCGCGCCCGGCCGGCGACCTGTACGTGCTGGCCATCGGCGTGAGCGACTACGTGCGGGCCGACTACCGGCTCGGCCTGGCGGCCAAGGACGCGATCGACTTTTCCAACGCGATGAAAGCCCAGGCCGGCAAACAGTACCGCCAGGTGATCGTGCGCACCCTGACCAACCGCGAGGCCACGCGCGCCAACATCGACCGCGAGTTCGAGTGGCTGCGCAGATCAGCCGGGCCGACCGATGTGGCGATGTTGTTCATGGCCGGCCACGGGCTGAACGACAGCACCGGGCAGTACTACTTCCTGCCCGCCGACGGCCAGCACGAGCGGCTGGCTTCGACCGCGGTGGCGCAGACCACGATCGTCGCCACCTTGTCGAAGATCCGCGCCAAGACCCTGCTGTTCCTGGACACCTGCTTTGCCGGCAACTCGCTCGGGGCGCTGCGCCAGACCGGGCGGCAGACCGAGAAGATGATGAACGACCTGTCGTCGTCAGAGAACGGCGTGGTCGTGTTCGCGTCCAGCACCGGGCAGGAAGAATCGGAAGAGAAGGCCGAGTGGGGCAACGGCGCGTTCACCAAAGCGCTGATCGAAGGCCTGGGCGGCAAGGCCGACTTCATGCGCGCCGGGCGCGTGACCTACGCAGCCCTGAACCTGTTCCTGTCCGAAGAAGTCACGCGCCTCACGCAGGGCCGCCAGCGCCCGGTGTTCATCTCGCCGCGCGGCATTCCCGACTTCGCGCTGGTGCGACTCTGAGCTGAGCTGCGCTGGTCTGAACTGAGCCGATCCAAAGCGCCCCGCCCGCGGTCGCGCAGTCATCCCCAAGCCAGGGGACGCCCCTCCCCAACACGGCGGACGCGATTCGCCGAGCTGCGACATACGCTTGATTCGACCGGCCCTGCGCGTTCCGCGTGGCGGCCGGACATCAGGCGGAGAGACACGACATGGGCATCTCGATCACACACAACACCGGGCCGGGCTCTTTCGGTTCGGCAGCACGCCGGCTGTTGATGCTGGCTGCAACGGCTGCCCTGTTGGCCTGCGGCGGCGGTGAACCCGGAGCCGGTGGCGGGGGCGGTGGCGGCACGACGACCGAGCGGCCCGAGGGCGTCTACACCGGCTTCTCGGCCCGCGGCGACCTGGACTGGACGCATCCCGGCAGCGCCCCCGGCGGTGAAGGCGGCGACAGCGCCGGGGTTGGCGCTGGCGCCGACGGCGATGGCGGCATCGGCGCGGGCGGCGACTTTGGCCAATTCCGCAACGCGCTGCTGATCGTGAAGTACCCCGACGGCAGCCCGGTCGGCAATGGCCAGGCGCTGACCGACCCGAACTCGGGCATGGTCACGATCAAGACGCGCAAGGCTTACCAGGGCCCGCTCTACCTGGAGCTGCGCGGCAGCGCCGATGCGTCGTACTTCGAAGAAGGCAAGGACAGCTTCGTGCCCTTCCCGCCCGGCCAGGTGATCCGCGCCTGGGTGCCGTGGATCGACAAGAACATCGGCATCACGCCGTTCACCGAAACCGCCTACCGGCTGCTGACCGAAGGCTCGACGCCCGAGCGTGCCGCCGCGCCGGTGCCGACGGCGGCCGAGATCAGGGCCGCCAACCACCGCATCCGCAGCCTGCTGAACCAGCAGTTCCCGGCCGTGCTGGCGGTCGACGACATCACCCGCCTGCCGTTCATCAAGTCACCCTCGGTTCAGGGGCAGATCAGCACCAACCCGCGCGGCATCTATGGCCTGGTCAACGGCGCGTTCTCGAAGCAGGCGGCGATGTTCAACCCGGGCGAGCCGGCGCCCACCCTGGCGGCCATCGCGCAGCTCAGCGAAGACCTGCTCGACGGCCGGCTCGACGGCCTGCGCGGCACCGTGCCGGCCGTGCCCGCCGGGCGCCGCACCTACGACCCGAACACGTTGACCGGCGAGCTGACCTCGGCGCTGGCCGAACAGTCCGAACGATTCGGCACGCGCGACGCGATCGGGCTGCTGCCCAAGGTGGTCAACTTCGGCAGCGCGCGCCATGAGGGTTACCTGTTCGACACCCTGCTCAAGCCCGGCGGCGAGGTGGTGACGACGGTGACCGGCTGGGTCACCGACGACAAGCTCGGCCGGCCGGTGGGCACCGAGTCGGCGCGCAAACTGCCGGGCCGCGTGTTCGGCGTGTTCGGCAACCTCGGCCACGGCGGCGTGTTCCTGAAGGCCAATGCGGCCAACTCGCAGGCCAGGCTGTACGGCTTTGGCGACAACAGCGCGGGCGAACTCGGCAGCGGCAGCGCCGGGCTGGGCGCGCGGGCGAGCGCGGGCGATGTGGTGGAAGTCACTTTCCCCACGACCTCGGTGGTCACGCATGTGGCGGGCGGCTTTGCGCACACCGTGGCGCGCATGGCCGATGGCAGCGTCTACACCTGGGGCGACAACGCCTACAGCCAGCTCGGCCAGGGCGCGGGCAGCGCGGCGCTGGTGCGCGCACAAACGCCGGTCAAGGTCAGCCTGCCGCTGCCGGCGCTTGCGGTGGCTGCCAGCAACACCGCGTCGTATGCGCTGCTCGAAGACGGCCGCGTGTTCTCGTGGGGTTCGAGCTGGGGCTTCGGCCTGCTCGGCGATGGCGCGAAAGACAGCGTGCGCAACACGCCCGCCGCGGTGATGACGACTGCCGGCGAGTTGAACGGTGTGGTGCAACTGGTGGCGCGCGACAACGACGTGATGGTCACGCGCCGCGACGGTTCGGTGTGGACCTGGGGCAGCTTCCCGTCGGAAGGCCCCTTCGGCCCCACCGACCCGGCCGCGGCCTACCGCGGTGGCCGCCCGCTGCCGGCGCCGATCGCCGGGCTGACCCTTCAGCCGGGAGTGCAGGTGCGCAAGATCCTGGCCGAACAAGGCCTGTTCGTGGTGCTGACCGACGACGGCGCCGTCTACTCCTGGGGCGTGCACTACGACATGACCGCCCAGCAGGTGCTGAGCGACCTGGAGCCGGTGCAGGTGCTGGGCCTGCCCAAGGTGCGTGACCTGATGCCGGGCGGCTACCTCGGTTACGGCTCGCGGCCATTCGACCGCCTGACCTCGATGGCCATCGACTACCGCGGCAACCTGTGGAAGGTGCGCGGCCGCGTGGCCGAGCGCTTCGATCCCGCCGAGCCGACGCAGACGCACCGGCCGGCCGCGCAGGAGGCGCGACGAGACTGCGCCAGTTGCCACGTGGTGCTGACCGACTGGCCGTTGCAGCCGCCCGCGGCAACCCACCCCAACGTGTGCGTGCCGCCGCCGGCCGTGCATGGCGACTCGCTCAAGCTGCTGATCAACGCCAAGACCGAGTGCGCGCTGTGCCACAACCCGGCCCGCAAGACCACCACCCTGCCGGACGGCTGGCTCAACTGCAAGGCCCCGGTGCTGCCTGCGCCCAAGCCGCCCGAGCCGCTGCCGGCCGCGGGCCAGGCCTGCGTGCCGTCGGCCACGCATGTGTTCACGCCCCCCAACGTCACGTGTTCGGAGTGCCACAACAGCGTGATCGCCAAGCCGCTGCAGGCGATGAACCCGCCGTGCAGCTTGCAAGAGAAGCCACCGGCGATTGCGACGACGGCGACGATCGTGGCGGTGTTCAACGACCTGGGCAGCGCGCTCGCCTCGGGCGCCGCCACATCGGATGCCACGCCGCTGCTGACCGGCACGCTGAAGCCCGCACTGGCCGGCAACCAGTCGCTGGTGGTGTTTCGCAACGGCACGCCGGTGGGCACCGCGGTGGTGGCCGGCACAGGCTGGTCGCACACCGACAGCGGCGCCGGCAACGGCAGCCAGACCTACACCGTGCGGGTCGAACAAGGCGCGGGCACGTTCGGGGCGTCGAGCAATGCCTGGACCTTGTTGATCGACACCGTCGCGCCGAGCGCCACCGCACGCATCACCGGTGTGTTCGGCGACGGCGTGCCGATCGCCATCGAGCACACGACCAGCGACACCACGCCCACCGTGACCGGCAGCCTGAGCGCGGCGCCTGCGGCAGGCGAATCCTTGCAACTGCTGCGCAACGGCGTGGTGCTGAACGCCACCGTCGTGCCGATCGGGCTGGACTGGACCTTCACCGAGCCGCTGGCCTTGGCGACTGGCAGCCACAGCTACGCCGCGCGCGTGGTCGATGCGGCCGGCAACCAGGGCGCGCTGTCGGCCGGCTGGGCGGTGATCGTCAACACCACCTTGCCGGCGTCGAACATCACGGCGGCGTTCAACGACCTGAACGTCGCCATCGCCTCCGGGTCCGCCACGACCGACACCACACCGCGGCTGCAAGGCACACTCGGCGCGGCCTTGCTGGCCGGGCAATCGGTCCGCGTGCTGCGCAACGGCATTGTGTTGCCGGGCAGCGCCACCGTCAGCGGCAGCAACTGGACCTTCACCGATGCAGGAGCCCCCGACGGCACGCACAGCTACACCTCGCGCATCGACCAGGGTGCCCTGGCCGGCAAGGCAGGCAATGCGTACGTGATCGAGGTGGACACACTCGCACCGACGATCACGCCAGACATCACCGGCCTGCTGGGCGATGGCGTCGCGGTCGCCAACGGCTCCACCACGGCCGACACCACGCCGACCGTCAGCGGCGCGCTGAGCAATGCCGCCGCCAAGGGCGAACTCGTGCAACTGCTGCGCAACGGCGTTGTGGTGGCCTCCGGCATCGCGCCGGCCGGCACGGCCTGGAGCTACACCGAACCGGCCGCGCTGGCGCTGGACACGCATGTCTACACGGCACGCCTGCTCGATGCCGCGGGCAACCCCGGCAAGCTGTCGGCAGCCTGGACGGTGCTGATCAACACCCGCCTGACGAGCGCGGCCATCAGCACCGCCATCAACGTCAAGGCCGGGCGCACGATTGCCTCCGGCACGGCCACCAACGACCCCACGCCGCAGCTGCAGGGCACGCTGGGCGACGCACTGCTGCCGGGCCAGACGGTCAACGTGCTGCGCGATGGCCTGCCGCTGGCCGGCAACGCGATCGTGGGCGGCAAGGAATGGATCTTCAACGACCCCGGCGCGCCCGACGGGATGCACCGCTATTCGGCCCGCGTCATTCAGGGCCCCTTGTTGGGAGCATTCAGTGTGGACTATCTGATCGAGGTAGACACCGTGGCACCGAAGAACACCGTCGCGCTGGCCAGCATCAGCGGCGACGGTGTGGTGCTGGAAGAAGGCGCGACCACCGCCGACTCGACGCCGAGCCTGAGCGGCGGCGTGAAGCCCGCACCGGCGGCCGGCGAGTTCGTGCAGATCCTGCGCGATGGCGTGGCGCTGGCCAGTCCGGCCGCCGTCAACGGCTCCGACTGGAGCTTCACCGAACCGGTGCCGGTGAAGGACGGCGTCCACACCTACACGGCCCGCGTGTTGGACGCAGCGGGCAACCCGGGGCCGGTGTCGGACCCGCGCAAGGTCGTGGTCGTGGCGTGGCCCGAAGTGGTCATCAGCGCCATCTACGACGCCAAAAACGTGCTGATCCCTGCTGGCGGTGTCGCGTCCGGCAGGACGCTGACCCTGAGGGGAAACATCGGCACCGCCTTGTCGGCCGGACAAGCGCTGGCGGTCTACGCCAACAACACCGACGTGACCACCACCGGCACCATCTCGATCGATGGCAAGGTCTGGACCTTCACCATCCCGGCCATCCCCGCAGGCAGCTACAAGTTCAGTGCGCGCGTGCAGCAGGGCAAGCTCAGCGGCCCGAGCAGCCCGGCCTACCCGATCGAGGTCCGCCAGTGAAGCGAGCGACCCGCGGCGGCGCGCCCCCTCGAATGAGGGGGCCAGGGCCGGGAGAACTGGCCGTCCCCGGGCCGCCTGCCGCTTTCGACTCCGCCCACGTATCTGCGTGTGACTTTGGGCATGTACCCGACCCTGGACGAACCGCCCACTATTCCGGAATGAATTGCCTGTCGCTCCCGAGACGCGCTGCCACCTTGGCCGCCGCACGCCCTCTGCTCCTTTGCGCCGCGCTGGCCGGCCTGATGTCCTGCGGCGGAGGTGGCGGCGAAGCCGGCCCGACCGAACGGCCCGAAGGCGTCTACACCGGCTTCTCGGCCACCGGCAACCTCGACTGGGAAATGACCGGCGGCGACAGCGCCGGGGGTGTCGGCGCCGGTGGCGACGGTGACGGCGGCGTGGGCGCGGGCGGCGACTTCGGCCAGTTCCGCAATGCGCTGATGGTGGTGAAGTACCCCGACGGCACGCCGGTCGGCAACGGCCAGGCGCTCACCGACACCGACAGCGGCATGGTCACGATCAAGCCGCGCAAGGGCTACCAGGGGCCGCTGTACCTCGAGTTGCGCGGTGGCGCCGACGCGAGCTACTTCGAAGAAGGCAAGAACACGTTCGTGCCCTTCCCGGCCGACAAGGTGATCCGCGTGTGGATCCCGAAGATCGACAAGAACATCGGCATCACACCGTTCACCGAAGCGGCCTACCGGCTGCTGACCGAAGGCAGCACACCCGAGAAAGCCGCCGGCCCGGTGCCGACGGCGGCCGAGATCGCAGCCGCCAATGACAAGGTGCGCGCGCTGCTGAACCAGCAATTCCCGAAGGTGCTGGCGGTGGACGACATCACGCGCCTGCCGTTCATCAAGTCGCCTTCGGTGCAGGGGCAGATCAGCACCAACCCGCGCGGCGTGTACGGGCTGGTCAACGGCGCGTTCTCGAAGCAGGCGGCGATGTTCAACCCGGGCGAAGGCACGCCGACCCTGGCTGCCATCAACCAGCTCGGCGAAGACCTGCTCGACGGCAAGCTCGACGGCCTGCGCGACGCCCAACCCGCCGTCGGTGCCGCGCGCCGCACCTACGACCCGAACACGCTGACCGGCGAGCTGACCTCGGCATTGGCCGAACAGTCGGCCCGCTTCGGCACGCAGGACGCGAT
>JANOQS010000410.1:0-8017 GCA_031414975.1 Methylibium sp.
AGCTCCATCGTGCTGACGCCTTCCATCTCGTCGTGCGCGGTGCGCGGGAACTCCAGGGTCAAGGTGGTGCTGCCGTTGTGGTCGGTGCGCTGAACCGGCAGGCCCATGGTCGTGGCGGTTTGCTCCAGCATGCGCCAGGTCAGTGCATTCAAACCGGATGGCAGAGCTTCTGCGGCGCCCCGAACCAGCAGTTCATCGGCCGGGCGGTGTGCGAAGTGGCAGGTCAGCCGCGCATGCGCCGGCCACGTCATGATGTCGATCGTGAACTCGATCTGCGAGCGTGCATTGGCCAGGGCCCAGTCGAGCGTGGTGTTGAGCAGGCTGAACAGCAGCGACGCATCGACGATCACCTCGGCCGACTTGAGCACCGGCTTGAGCACGATGCCGCGCGCCAGCGTCTCGCGGTTGCGGTGCGCCAGCACCGTCTTGAAAGTAGTGGCCAGTTGCAGCCGCTCGTGCGACTGGCGCAAGCGCCCGGTCGCCAGGCGCGACAACTGTTGGCCCAGCATGCCCGCGTGTCGAGCCTGCTCGACTTCTTCGCGCAAGGCCTTCAGGCTGGCGCGGTCGATGCAGCCGGTGGTGGTGAGCGAGTGGATGCGCTCCAGCGCCGCGGTTAGCGGCCCGGCGATCTCGGCGCCGATCTCGGACACCAGTTCGTGCCAGTGTTGGGGGTCGCTGGGCTCGGCATCGGCAACGGCGGCGAGCAACAGGCCCTTGGGGGCGGGCGTGCGGACGATCTCAGACATGTCCATTCCGTTTTCCTCCTTCACTTGTTCTTGTCCAGGCCCCGTCTGGGCGGAAGGTCGCCGGACAAGCGTTACAAATCGTGAGCGGAGTTTGCGTTGCATTGGCGCAGCGCGCCAGTGCTTCGTAACGGTTTACCCTAATTCGGGGGAGTGCTTAAATCACAAACCCTGGTAGGGGGCGGCGAATGCGTGGCTATGTCACGAACCGCTTGAACTGCCTGGTCGGTCGCGCCGATCAGGAGCGGCCTGCGTCAGATCGCGCTGCCAGCGCGCAACGCATCGATTTCGCCTGCGCTCAAGCCCATCTCCTGCAGCACCTCGTCGGTGTGCTGGCCCAGCAGCGGTGGCGCCCGGCGGTATTGCACCGGCGTGGCCGACAGGCGCATCGGGCTGGCCACCAGACGCACCGTTTCGGACAGCGGGTGGGCGATCTCGACGGTCATTTCGCGCGCGCGCACCTGCGGGTCGGCAAACACCTCGGCCAGGTCGTTGATCGGCCCGCACGGCACCTTGGCCGCTTCGAGTGAGCTCAGCCATGCGGCGCGGGTGCGCGTCTTCATCACCGCGGCGAGCAGCGGCACCAGCGTGCTGCGGTGGCGCACGCGGCCGGCGTTCTTCGCGAAACGGGCGTCGGTGGGAATATCGGGCAGGCCGGCCACGGCACAGAACTTGACGAACTGGCTGTCGTTGCCCACCGCCAGGATCAGGTGGCCGTCGGCCACTTCAAAAACCTGGTAGGGCACGATGTTCTGGTGCGCGTTGCCGGCCCGCTGCGGTGCCTCTCCGGTGGTGAGGTAGTTGGCCCCCAGGTTGGCCAGCATCGCGACCTGGGTGTCGAGCAGCGCCATGTCGATCGCCTGGCCGCGACCGGTCAGGTCGCGGTGGCGCAGCGCGGCCTGAATGGCCACCGTGGCGTACATGCCGGTGAACAGGTCGGCCACCGCCACGCCGACCTTCTGCGGGCCGCCGCCGGGCTGGTCGTCGGCGATCTCGGCGCGCGACGGGCCGGTCACGCTCATCAGGCCGCCGATGCCTTGCACGGCGTAGTCGTAACCGGCGCGCTCGCGGTACGGGCCGGTCTGGCCGAAGCCGGTGATCGAACAGTAGACCAGGCGCGGGTTGAGTGCGAGCAGGCTGGCGGCGTCCAGGCCGTAACGAGCCATGTCGCCGACCTTGTAGTTCTCGACGAACACGTCGCTGCGCAAGGCCATGGTGCGAATCAGCGCTTGACCGGCCGAGCCGGCGATGTCTGTCGTGATCGAGCGCTTGTTGCGGTTGGTGCCAAGGTAGTAGGCGGCTTCTGCCGTATCGCGGCCGTCACGGTCCTTCAGGAACGGCGGCCCCCAGCCGCGCGTGTCGTCGCCGCCGGGGTGGCCAACGCCGGGCGGGCGCTCGACCTTGATCACGTCGGCGCCCAGGTCGGCCAGGGTCTGCGTGCACCACGGGCCGGCCAGCACGCGCGACAGGTCGAGCACGCGCACGCCTGCGAGCGGGAGGTTTGTCTCGGGGTGGATCGGCTCAATCATGCGCGGCATTGTGCGGCAGCGCCGGCACCGGGGGCGACCCAGGACGGCCCGGATAATCGAATCATGAAACTGTCTTGTCTGGGGATTGCTGCCCTGATTGTTGCCGGCTGCTCGCCGAGCCTGGATTGGCGCGAAACGCGCCTGGAGGGCACCGGCGTGGTGGCGCAGTTTCCCTGTCGGCCGGACCGCCATGCCCGTCCCGTCGTGCTGGCCGGGATCCGCGCCCGGATGGAGATGCTGGTGTGTACCGCCGCCGGGGTGACGTTCGCCGTGAGCTTCATCGACATGACCGAGCCCGCGCTGGTCGCGCCCGCACTGGCGGAGTTGCAGGCCACGGCGTTGGGCAACATCGCTGGCCGCCAGGTCGCGAGCACGCCGATCCGCGTCAGCGGCATGACGCCGAACCCGCAAGCGGCGCAGGTGTCGATGGCAGGCCGGCTGCCGGACGGCGCCGCGGTACAGGAACAGGCGGCGTTCTTCGTCAAGGGCTTGCGTGTCTACCAGGCCAGCCTGATCGGCGCCGCTTTGGCGCCGGAAGCGGTGGCCACCTTCTTCGCCGGCTTGAAGCTGCCCTCATGAGCCTGCGCGGCCGCCCGAAAGGCGAATACCGGAGTGCGCAGCACGAAGGTACTCCAGTGAGCCCCGCCCGGCCGCCCGAAGGGGCTCATTCCCGCTTGGCGGGATCGGCGAGGGCCACGAAGGGGCCCCTTCGTGGCCCTTGCCGCAGGGTGCCCAAGTGAGCGCAGCCCTGCGCCCCGATGTCGGGGCAGACGTGCCCGCGCCGCTGCCGGTGCGGCAAGCGGTGGCGGTGTTCCTGAGCTTTGCCTTCGCCTACTTCCTGTCAGCGCTGGTGCGGGCCGTCACGGCCACCTTGGCGCCGCAATTCAGCGCCGAGCTTTCACTGAGCTCGGGCGAGCTGGGCCTGCTGGCCGGGGCCTATTTCTTCGGCTTTGCCGCGATGCAACTGCCGCTGGGCAGCGCGCTCGACCGCTTCGGCCCGCGCCGGGTCTTGCTCGCTTTTCTGACCGTGGCCGTGCTGGGGTGTGCGGCGTTTGCGCTGGCTCGAAGCTTCTTGTGGCTGACCTTGGCGCGTGCGCTGATCGGCGTGGGCGTGTCGGCCTGCCTGATGGCTCCGATGACCTTGTTTCGGCACCGCCTGAGTCCGGTGGCACAGATGCGCGCCAATTCATGGATGCTGATGACCGGGTCGCTCGGCATGGTGGCGTCGACCCTGCCGGTGCAGTGGCTGTTGCCGTCGCTGGGCTGGCGTGGGCTGTTCTGGGGCATCGCCGCGTTGGTGGCGCTGGCGCTGGCGACCATTGCGTGGCTGGTGCCGCGCGACGGCCGTGCGGCGCCGCGCCCGAGCATGGCGGCGCCCGGTTATGCCGAGGTATTCCGTCACCCGACCTTCGTGCGGCTGGTGCCGATGGGCTTCTTCAATTACGGCGGGTTGATCGCCGTGCAGTCGCTTTGGGCCGGCCCCTGGCTGGTGCGGATCTGTGGCTGGACGCCGGCCGAGGCGGCCCAGGGCCTGTTCGGTGTCAATGTGGGCATGCTGCTGGCGTTCCTCGCCTGGGGCTCCGTGCTGCCGCGCCTGTTCGCACGCGGCTGGACGGCGCAGCGCCTTCTGACCTTGGGCGTTCCGGTGAGCCTGGCGTCGTTGCTGCTGGCCATCGTGCTGGGCGGCTCGGCCACCGCCTGGGTCTGGGCGCTGTTCTGCGTTTCCAGCACCTTCGTCTCGCTGTCGCAACCCGCCATCGGCCAGGCGTTTCCGGCGGCGCTGGCGGGGCGCGCGCTGTCGGCATACAACCTGGCGATCTTCTCCGGCGTGTTCGCATTGCAGTGGGGAATCGGCCTCACGATCGACCTGTTCCGGGCCAGCGGCTGGTCGGACCTGTCAGCCTTTCGAGGCGCATTTGCGTTGTTCGGGCTGTGTTGTGTGCTCTCTTACCTGTGGTTTTTGTGTCGCGACGATGCCGTCACGCCGGTCGAAACAAAGTTTTGAAGCGGAACTGCCGATAAATTCCCGCCATGCCCGGACTCCTCATCATTGCCCACGCCCCGTTGGCAACAGCGCTCAAATCGGTGGCCGCGCATGCCTTCCCGAATTGCGACTGCCCTTTGGAGGCGCTCGACGTGCTGCCCGATACACCGGCCGAAGAGATCGAGGCACAGGCCCGCGCGCTGCTCGAACGTGTACGCAACCCCGATGCGCTGATCTTCACCGACGCCTTCGGGGCCACGCCCTGCAACGTGGCCCAGCGGCTGGCCGACGGTACCCACGTCAAGGTGATTGCCGGCGTCAACGTGCCCATGTTGTGGCGCTCCTTGTGCTACTGCAAGGAGACGCTGGACGCGCTGGTGGTGCGTGCGATTGCCGGCGCCACCCAGGGCGTGATGCTGGTGGCCACGTCGCGACCGCAGAACCAGACCTTCAATCCCGGCGGCAATGATCAAGAACAACATCACCATCAGCAATAAGCTCGGCCTGCACGCGCGCGCGTCGGCCAAATTCACCAAGCTGGCCAGCAGCTTTCAATGCGATGTTTTCCTGAGCCGCAAGGATCGCCGGGTCAATGCCAAGAGCATCATGGGCGTGATGATGCTGGCCGCGGGCATCGGCACCGAGGTCGAGATCGAGACCGACGGCCCCGATGAACAGGCCGCGATGGATGCGTTGACGGCGCTCGTCAACGACAAGTTCGGCGAAGGACAGTAGGCGCCCCGCGCCTCGTCGGTCATTCGCCCATGAAGTGCCGACGGTAGCGGCTTGGCAGGTCGCCGATGCGCAGCAGCAGCGGCAGGTCGGCGGTGTTGAAGTCCGGGTCCCAGGCCGGCGCGCCCAGCAGCTTGGCGCCGCAGCGCAGGTAACCCTTGACGAGCGCTGGCGCTTCGACGATCAGGTCACGGCGCAACTCCTCCACCGGCAATGGCATGCGCGGGCTCACCTGCCACTCCACCGGCGCCGGGTGCGTCTTGCGCAAGTGCTCCCACAGGCTGGCCGCCACGTGGCCGCCGTCGCGCATGCTGACGCTGGCGCAGCCGATGATGGTGTCAAGCCGGTTGCGCAACATGAATTCGGCCAACGCGCCCCACAGCGCCAGGTTGGCGCCGCCCGAACGCCAGCCGGGGTGCACACACGAACGCCCGAGCTCGACCATGTTCTTGCTCAGCGGCCAGAGCCGTGTGAGGTCGAACTCGGTCTCGCTGTACCAGCCACCCACGCGCTTTGCGGCCGCCGGCGTGAGCACGCGGTAGGTGCCGATGACCGGCCCCGGCTCACCGTCGCCGCCCACGGCGCGAACCAGCAGGTGCTCGCAGAAGGGGTCGAACAGATCGACATCGAGCCCGGCCGGGGTTCCCTTGGGCACGCTCAGGCGCGCGCCCATTTCCTGTGCGAAGACGAGGTAGCGCAGCTGCTGGGCCTGGCGCACATCGTCTTCGTTTCGGGCCCAGATCACCTCGAAGCGGGTTCGGTCGGCATGCGCAGCGGCCGGGTCGGACGGCTGAGCGGGACGCGGCGTGGTCCACGGCGCCCCCGGGGCTCCCAGGTTCGAAAAGGGAAAGGTCGGTTGGGGCAGTTCCCGCATGGCGATCTCCGTGCAATGACGCCCGAATGTTCGACCGCCGCGATGACACGCCCATGAAGGCCGAATGACGCTGGCGTGACACGGGCCCGCGCCACTCGGTCGCCAGCAGGCAAGTCCCGATGCCGCGCCGGGTGGGCGCTGCTAGCATGCGCCGCATGAGCATCCAGGTGTTCGGCTTGCCAGTGTCACGCGGTGTCGCGATAGGGCGCGCGGTGCTCGTCGCCTCGAGCCGTGTCGATGTAGCGCACTACTTCATCGACGAAGCGCAGGTCGAGTCGGAGATCGTGCGGCTGCGGGCTTCTCGCGACGCCGTCGCCACCGAACTGAGCATGCTGCAGCGCGACCTGCCGGCCGATGCGCCGGGCGAGCTGTCGGCGCTGCTCGACGTTCACCTGATGCTGCTGCACGACGACAACGTCATCGGCGCCGCCAAGCAGTGGATCCGGGAGCGCCACTACAACGCCGAGTGGGCCTTGTCAGCCCAGCTCGAAGTGCTGGCACGCCAGTTCGACGAGATGGAGGACGAGTACCTGCGCGAGCGCAAGGCCGACCTCGAGCAGGTGGTGGAGCGCCTGCTGCGCGCGATGGCCCGAGAACCCGGCTCACCGCCGACGCCAGCGCCGGCGGCAAGCCCACAAAGCGCTTCCGCCGAAGACGCGCTGGTGCTGGTGGCCAACGACATCGCCCCCGCCGACATGCTCCAGTTCAAGCGCAGCGTGTTCAAGGGCTTCATCACCGATGTTGGCGGCAAGACTTCGCACACCGCCATCGTGGCCCGTAGCATGGACATTCCGGCGGTGGTCGGCGCGCGCGAGGCGAGCCGCATCATTCGCCAGGACGACTGGCTGGTCATCGACGGTGATGCCGGCATCGTGATCGTCAATCCGTCGCCGATCGTTCTCGAGGAGTACCGGTTCCGGCAGCGCCAGAGCGGCCTGGAGCGCGAGCGCCTGGCGCGGCTGCGCCACACCCCGGCCGTGACCCTGGACGGCGAACGCGTCGAACTGCTGGCCAACATTGAGCTGCCGGCCGACGCGGCCGCCGCGCTGGAGGCTGGCGCCGTCGGGGTCGGCCTGTTCCGCAGTGAATTCCTGTTCATGAACCGCGGCGGCGAGTTGCCTGGCGAGGACGAACAATTCGAGGCTTATCGCGCCGCTGTCGAAGCGATGCGGGGGCTGCCAGTCACGATCCGCACCGTGGATGTGGGTGCCGACAAGCCGATGGATCGCCTGTCGGCCAGCGAGCTGCGCCACGAGCACGCGCTCAACCCGGCGCTGGGGTTGAGGGCGATCCGCTGGAGCCTGTCAGAGCCGGGCATGTTCCGTCAGCAGTTGCGTGCGATCCTGCGCGCCAGCGCCTTCGGAAAGGTGCGGCTACTGATCCCGATGGTGGCTCACCTGAGCGAGGTTCGCCACACGCTTGAGGCGTTGGCACGTGCCAAGCAGCAACTCACCGAGGCCGGCAAGGCCTTTGTGGACATCGAGGTCGGCGCGATGATCGAAGTGCCGGCTGCGGTACTCGTCCTTCCGGCCATCCTCAAACACTTCGATTTTGTGTCAATCGGCACCAACGACCTGATCCAGTACACGCTGGCGATCGACCGGGCCGACGAAACCGTGGCGCATCTCTACGATCCGTGGCACCCGGCCGTGCTGAAGCTGATCGCCCAAACCATTGCGATGGCACACGCCTCTGGCCGGCATGTCAGCGTGTGCGGAGAAATGGCTGGCGACCCGGAGTTCACCGAATTGCTGCTGGCCATGGGCCTGCGCAGCTTTTCCATGCACCCGTCGCAGGTCGCAACGATCAAACAGCGAATCCTTCGCGCCGACGCCGGGCGTTGGGCGGCGCGGCTCGAATCGGTACTGGAGTCGGACGACCCAGAGGCGCACAGCCGCGTCATCCGCCAGAGCCTCGCGGCCCAACAGGCCCGTGGAAGCGACGCCGATTGAGCAAGGCAGTCCTTTCCAATTCAGGTATGAGCCTGGAGCGGTCTGAGAACGGCAGCGCGAAGCCGGAACGTGTCAATGACATTGCGGCACCTGGCGTCATGAATTTACTGTGCAGGGCTGCGGTTGTTGGAAGGTGCTGGTCGTTGTCTCCATTTGTGGCGGGTTGATCCATACGGCGGTGGGCATTGGATGGGTTGAAGGGC
>JANOQS010000411.1:0-1613 GCA_031414975.1 Methylibium sp.
GCTCAGCGCCGAGCAGAAGGCGAAGATGCCGGTCATCACGCACCGCATCGCGCGGCCACACCCTGTCACCGGCCGCAAGGCGCTGTATGCGGTGTCGGGCAGCTCGTTCGGCATCGTCGGCATGCCCGATGACGAAGCGCGTGATTTGCTCGACGAACTGGCAGCGCACTCCACGCAGCCGAAGTACCAACTGCGCTTCAAATACAACGTCGGCGACATCGTGGTGTGGGACAACGCGGCGCTGCTGCACTCGGCCACCTTGATCGACCCCAACGATGCGCGCACCCTGTGGCGCGTGACGGTGCTGGAGGAGTCGAAAGACGCCGTGGCACCGGCGGTGCTGGCCTCGACCTACGCGATGTGAGCGGGCACGGCCGGGCCCGGCCTGTGCGGCCTCAGAGGTCCGCCACGTAGGCAGCCGCCTCGCGCTCGAACTGCGTCACCAGCTCGTCGGCCGCCGGTGTCAGCGGCACGGTGCTGCGCTGGAACAGGCCGACGGTGTAGCGCGGCAGCTCATCAGTCACCGGCACGATGGCCAGGCGTTCGCGCAGCAGGCCGCTGCGCATCAGCGCTGCGGGCAGCAGGGCCAGGCAGTCGCTGCCGGCCACGAAGGCGGCGGTGTCGATCAGCCCGTCGGTGTGCAGCTCGATGTGCGGCATGCCCAGGCCGGCCTGCTCGAAGGCCTGGTAGATGCCGCCGCCCGGCTGGCCGCGCGGTGCCGCGACCGAGAACGACGCGTTGCGCAGCGCCTGCAGGCTGCGCGCGCGTGCCTGCGGGTGGTCGCGCCGCGCCACCAGCACCATCTCGCTCTCGATCAGGCGGCGCATGCTCAGCTGCGGGTCGGCCACGCCGTCGGGTTGCGGGCAGATCGCAAAGTCGAGCTGGCCGTCGCGCAACAGCGGCGCGAACACGTGGTACAGGCCGCTGCGGCTGCGCAGTTCCACGTCGGGGTACTGGCGGCGAAAGCCCTTGATGGCGGCCGGCGCGAGCAGCAGCGACGCCGCCACCGAGATGCCGAACTGCACCCGCCCGAGCCGCTCGCCGAGCAACTGCGTGACCGACTCGCGCGCTCGTTCGGCCTCGGCCAGCAGGCGCCGCGCGTGCACCGCGAAACGTTTGCCGAACTGATTGGGCTGCATGCCGCGCACATGGCGGTCGAACAGCGGCGCACCCAGGTCGCGCTCAAGCCGGTTCAGCGACTTGGTCAGCGCCGGTTGGCTCTGGCCGCCCGCGCGTGCGGCTGCGTGCAGGCTGCCGTGCTGCGCGACCGCGAGGAAATCCACCACCTGCTGGAGGGTCATCGTGATGCCTTCAGGTTATCGACTTGGCGATTCTGAGGCTACCCACCGCGAACGCCGCGCACTACAGTCGCCGTCTCGGCCGACAAGAGCCACGCAACGGAGACAAGGTATGCATCGCAGAGATTTCCTGAAGACCCACGCGGGCGGCGCGCTCGCCGCGCTGATGGCCGGCACGGCACTGCCCGCGGCGGCGCAAGCCACCGGCCGCGTCGTCATCGGCTTCGCGCCGGGCGGCAGCGTCGACGCGCTGGCGCGCATGGTGGCCGAGGCGGTGCAGGCCGCCGGTGGCCGCACGATGATCGTCGAGAACCG
>JANOQS010000412.1:0-9159 GCA_031414975.1 Methylibium sp.
GCTGCATCGGCCCGCGCGGCGGGCGCGTTGACGTGCCCGGCGTGCTGGCGGTGCTGCCGCGCAAGCAGCTCGATCACATTCTGTGCGGCGCCGCCGTGGCCGCCGGTGCGCGCATGTTCGCGCCGGTGCGCTTCACAGCGCCGATCGAAGAAGGTGGCAAAGAGCGCGGCACGGTGGTCGGCGCCACCTTGCACCACGGTGACGTGAGCCGCGACGTGCGCGCCCGCTGGGTGCTGCTGGCCACCGGCGCGGTGCCGCAGGCGCTCATCGCGGCCGGCATGTCCGAACGCCACACGCCCAGCGGCGTGGCTTTGCGCGGCTACGTGAAGAACGATGCGATGGTCGGCAAACTCGACAAGCTCGAGATCGTCTGGCACCGCGCACTCAGCCCTGGCTACGGCTGGATCTTCCCGTGCCGCGACGGTGTGTTCAACATCGGCGTCGGCATTGCCGACAGCCACGACCAGCACCGCGACGGCAAGCTCACCAAGCGCGAGCTGAACCTGCGCCAGGTGATGGACGACTTCACGCGCATCTACGCCCCCGCGCGCGAGCTGATGCAAGGCGGTACGCTGCTCGGGCCGATGAAGGGCGCGCCGCTGCGCTGCACGCTCGAAGGCGCGCGCTACACGCGGCCGGGGCTGATGGTGGTCGGCGAGGCGGCCGGCAGCACTTATTCGTTCACCGGCGAGGGCATCGGCAAGGCGCTCGAGATCGGCATCCACGCCGCCGAAGCGGTGCTCGAAGGCCGCGCCGCCGATGCCAACGCCAATGCCAGCGACGCGAGCGCCGACCCCCGCGCCGCGGACGCAGCCGTTCGCGCCGCCTTCGAAGCCAGCCTGCTGGCGCTGAAACCACGCTTCGAGCTCTACAAGCGCGCCAACTTCGTCAACCGCCACCCCTGGCTGGCCGACCTGCTGATCTGGCGGGCGCGCAAGAGCGAGCGCCTGGTGCGGCGCATGAGCGGCGTGCTCAACGAGACCAGCAACCCCGGCCACCTGGTCACCGTGAAGGGCCTGGTGCGCCTCTTCACCGAATAGGGCGCAAGAGCCGCGCGCGTGTGCCAGATATGTGCCAGTTGCTCGGCTTGAACGCCAACACGCCGACCGACGTGATGTTCAGCTTCACGGGTTTTGCCACCCGCGCCGAGGAGCACAAGGACGGTTTCGGAATCGCCTTCTTCGAGGGCGCCGGTGCACGCGTATTCGTCGATGCGCAGAGCGCGCGCACCTCGCCGGTGGCCGAGATGGTGCGGCGCTACCCGGTGCGCAGCGAGAACATCATTGCCCACATCCGCAAGGCCACGCAGGGCCATGTGGCGCTGGAAAACACCCACCCGTTCGTGCGCGAGCTGTGGGGCCGCTACTGGGTGTTCGCCCACAACGGCGACCTGAAAGGCTTCCACCCGCGCCTGCACGGTGCGTTCCGCCCGGTCGGCGGCACCGACAGCGAACTCGCCTTTTGCTGGCTGATGCAGGAGCTGGCCAAGGCCCACGCCAGCGTGCCGCCGATCGCGGAGCTCACTGCCACCTTGCGCGAGCTGGCCCCCATCGCCGCGAAACACGGCACCTTCAACTTCATGCTCAGCAACGGCCAGGCGCTGTGGGCGCATTGTTCGACGCACCTGCACCACATCGTCCGCCAGGCGCCGTTCAGCGTGGCGCATTTGCAGGATGAGGACATCAGCGTCGACTTCGCCGACGCCACGACACCCGACGACCGCGTCGCCCTGGTGGTGACCGAGCCGCTCACGCGCAACGAAGCCTGGACGGCGTTTGCCCCCGGCGAACTGAAGGTGTTCGTGGCGGGCGCGCCGGTTGCTTTGCCCTGATGACACACTCGGTACATCGATCGGCCACCGCACCCCCATGATTTCACCCCGCACCCCCACCCCGCGCTTCGACACCTTCTACAAACACGATGCCCTGACCCAACTGCTGTTCGCTTATGCCGAGGCGCACCCCGCGCTGGTGGCGGTGGCCTCCATCGGCAAGAGCTTCGAGGGCCGCGACATCTGGGTCGCGACGGTCACCAACATCACCGCCGGCGCGGCCGAAGACAAGCCCGCGTTCTGGGCCGACGGCAACATTCACGCCGCCGAACTCACCGCCAGCACCGCGGTGCTGTACTACCTGCACCAGTTGGTCATCGGCCACGGCACCGACAGCGACGAAGGCCGCCAGATCACCCACTTGCTCGACACCCGCACGATCTACCTGTGCCCGCGCCTGAACCCCGACGGCGCCGAACTCGCGCTGGCCGACCGGCCGCGCCACATCCGCTCCAGCACACGCCGCTACCCGTTCGACGATGCACCGGTCGACGGCCTGACGGTCGAAGACATGGACGGCGACGGCCGCATCCTGTTCATGCGCATTCCCGACCCGCACGGCAGCTACAAGAAGTGCGCCGCCGACCCGCGCCTGATGGTGGCCCGCCAGCCCGGCGAGTTCGGCGGCGAGTACTACCGCGTGATGCCCGAAGGCAGCCTGCAGAACTACGACGGCCTGGCCGTGCGCGTGAACCCCGACGTCGAAGGCCTGGACCTGAACCGCAACTTCCCGACCCAGTGGCGGCAAGAGTACGAACAGGTCGGCGCCGGCCCTTACCCGACCAGCGAGCCCGAGGTGCGCGCGATGGTCGACTTCCATGTCAAGCACCCCAACATCGGCGCGGCGATCAGCTACCACACCCACAGCGGCGTGATCCTGCGGCCGATGGGCACGCAGAGCGACGACGACATGATCCCCGAGGACTTGTGGTCGTACAAGCGCTTCAGCGAACTCGGCGCCAAGCTCAGCGGCTACCCGGCCATCAGCATCTGGCACGAGTTCAAGTACCACCCGAAAGAAGTGATCACCGGCACGCAGGACTGGGTCTACGAACACCTGGGCGCGCTGTTCTGGGTGGTCGAGATCTGGTCGCCGAACAAAGAGGCCGGCATCACCGACTACAAATGGGTCGAGTGGTACCGCGAGCACCCGGTGGAAGACGACCTGAAGCTGCTGAAGTGGAGCGACGAGCACTGCGCCGGCCAGGCCCACGTGGAATGGAAGGCGTTTCTGCACCCGCAGCTCGGTGCCGTGGAGCTGGGCGGTTGGGACAAGATGAACTTCTGGCGCAACCCGCCGCCGCCACTGCGCGAGCGCGAAGCCGCGCGCTTCCCGGCCTGGATGACGCAGATCGCGCTGTCGTTGCCCAAGCTGGAACTGCTGCGCACCGAAGTGCGTGCGCTTGGGCCCGACACCTGGCGCGTGCGCATCGCCGTGGCCAACAGCGGCTGGCTGCCGGCCTACGTGACCAAGCGTGCGCTGGCGCGCAAGGTCACGCGCGGGGTGATGTTCGAGATCCACCTGCCCGAGGGCGACACCGCGGTGTCGCTGGTCAGCGGCAAGACGCGGGTCGAAGGCCCGCAACTCGAAGGCCACGCACCGAAGAACTCGCTGCAGGCCTTTCTGCCCAACCGCGAGGTGACGGGTGACCGTGCGGTGAACGAGTGGGTGGTGCGCGCGCCCAAGGGCACGCGGCTGGCGATCACGGCGCGCGCCGATCGGGCCGGCGTGGTGCGGACCGAGGTCAGCCTGGATTGACGGACATCAGCCGCGCAGCTCGGTGCTCGACGCTGCCCGCGCCAGCACCGGCGCCTCGCTCAGCGCCTGGCGCCACACGCGTTTGGGCAGGAAGGTTCGCAACTGCTCGATGGCCTTGTCCATCAGCGCCGGGTGAAGCTGGTGTGCGATGTTCGGCAGCACATCGGCGGTCACGTCGCCGCCCAGCGCCACCAGCCGCTCGGCCGAATCGATCACCGGCCCGGGCGGGATCACGCGGTCGTCCATGCCGTGGAACAGGTGCACGGTCGTGTCCACCGGCGCATGCATCGGAGCCGTGGCGTGCCGGCCCGAAAACGCCAGCACACGCCCGGCCAGTTGTGGCTCGGCCTGCACCGCTTCGAGCGCCATGATCGCGCCCTGCGAAAAGCCCGCCAGCGCAGTGCATTGCCAGCTCACGCCAAAGCGCTGCTGCAGCGCGCGCACCGTGGCCACGAAACCCGGCAGCGCCTGGGCCACGCGGTCGGGCCGGTTCGATTCGGTGACGCCGTGGACTGAAAACCACTGAAAGCCGCCCGCGCCCGGCGCGCTGGCGTCGAACGGCAGCGGGCCCTCGACGCACACCACCGCCGCCTGCGGAAACTCCGCCGCCAGCCGCTCGGCCAGGGGTGCCATGTGCGACGCACTGGCGCCGACGCCGTGGAAAACGGGGAACAGCAACTCGACCTTGCCGGACGAAGGCAGGCGCAAGATGACGTTGGAGCTCATGAGATTCACCTGGGTTTGAAACGCGAGTGTGACTGCCGTCGGACCCTCACTTCCCAGCGGCTTCAACCAGCTTGCAGAGTTCGGCTCGCACGGCGTCCTCGGGGCTCATCTGCCCGCCGGCAAGGCTGAAGTTGGTCTCGATTCGAATCAGGTCCTTGCCCTTCTCTTGAACGATCACGTTGAGCGGAGCGGACGACTTTCGCCGGCTGGCGGTGACTTCTTGAGCGGCCGTGATGGTTCCTGTGTCCTTGTTCGACGACACCTGGCCCCAACCCGCACCGGCGGCGGCCTGGGCCGACTTTCGGAAGGCCGAGTCGTAGTTGACGCCCGAGTGCTCTTGCCAGGTTCGGAAGGTTTTGCCCGTGAGGAACGAACCCTCGACGCTGAAGTTGGCCATGCACGGGCGGTTGTCCGCCGGGCCCGGCTTGGCCTCCTGCGCGATGACCGATGTGCATGTGGAAGCGATCACGATGAGAGACAAAAGGGCTGGCTTCATTTTTCCTCCGTTGTTGTGGGCGCCACATGATGCTCACGGGGCGAGAGGCCCCTGCCCCAGGGGAAACCCTTTCGGCGCATAGCTCTGCACAAGATTGATGGGAAGCGAGGCGGCAAACCGACGAACTGAAGCGATGCCGCCAAACAAAACGGCACCCGAAGGTGCCGTGATACCAGAGACGCGGGCGCTCAGAACCGCAGCCGAACCCCCACCCCGAACGAGTTGCCCGCGTCCAGCCCGGTGGCCTTGTCGTTGACGAAGATGGCGTAGACGTCGGTGTTCTTCGACAGGTTGTGGTCGTAGCCCAGCGTCAGCGTCTTGTTCACCACCTCGGTCGTGCCGTACTCGGCGGTGGCGTTGCCGTACTGCAGCAGTACCTTGCCGGCGCCGATGGGCACTGCCGCGCCGATGCCGTAGATGGCCGTCTCGGTGTCCAAAGTGGCTTTGGTCTTGGCCAAGGTGTACTGGCCGAACAGCTTGACCACGCTCAGGTCGTACGACACGCCGACCTGCACCGTGTCTTGGCTCTTCCACCCCGCCGGGGTGCCGAAGGCGCCGTTCTTGACTTGCTGGGCCGCCACCGTGGCCGCCACCGGCCCGCCGAAGTACAGCAGGTTGGCGCCCATGTTGCGCCCGGTGGCGTTGGCGGCGCCTTCGCCCAGGTTGCCGATCAGGTTCAGGCTCAGGCCGCTGAAGTTCGGGCTGTTGTAGGCGAGTGAATTGTTCCAGGCGGTATCGCCATAGAAGCCGAGCATGCCCACGCCGGTGTTGGGCGTGAAGACCTGGCGGATGCTGGGCGAATAGCCGAACGAGTCGCCGATGGCATTGAAGATGAGCGTGGAGACGAACAGCGGCGTGGTGTTGCGCCCCAGCTTGCTGGTGCCGAACGCGCCCGACAGGCCGACGTAAGCGCTGCGGGCCCAGAACGCGTCGCCGTTGAAGCGGCCCGCGTCGCCGGTGTCGGCGCGCAGAAAGTGTTCGAACGCGAACACGCCCTTCAGGCCGCCACCCAGATCTTCAGTGCCCTTGAAGCCGAGGAAGCTGGTGGTCATGTTGCCGCTCTGGGCGCGCCACAGCTTGCTGGTCGAGCCGGTGTTCTGGTACTGGCCGACCGACATGTCGATCAGCCCATAGGCGGAAACGCTGGACTGGGCCTGGGCGGCGCCGGTCAGGCCCAGGGCGGTGGCAGCTGCAATGGAAAGGGACGAGGCGAGGCGGCGGGTCATGAAGGTGAACTCCAGGAAGGTGGCGGTTGGCTTGTTTTTGACGGTCGGTTTTGCCGATCTTCGTACGACGGCTGGCGAAGGCTAAGCAAGTTTCGGGCCGGCGGAACGATTGTTGCGCGTGTTCACCCGGCCTGACGGGCCTGGTTCAGGGCGTCGCGGGTGGCCAGCGCGGCGTGGCGGGCCGCGTTGGCGAAGTCGGCCCCGGCGCCGGCGTACAGGATGGCGCGCGAGGAGTTGACCAGGATCGCACCGCTCGTGGCGCCACCCTGCGCGCGCCAGCCCGCGCGCACCGTGGCGGCAGCGTCGCCGCCTTGTGCACCGATTCCGGGAATCAGCAGGGGCAGCGTGGGCGCCAGTTCACGCACCCGCGCGATCTCGTCCGGAAAGGTCGCGCCCACCACCAGGCCGAGTTGCCCGCTCTGGTTCCACGCCCCCTGCGCCAGCCGGGCGATGTGCTCGTACAGCAACTCGCCGGTCTGCAGCCGCTGACCTTGCAGGTCGGCGCCGCCGGGGTTGGAGGTGCGGCACAGCAGGAACAGGCCTTTGCCGGGGTGGCTCAGGTAGGGTTCGATTGAGTCGAAGCCCATGAACGGCGACAAGGTCAGCGCGTCGGCGCGGTAACGCTCGAACGCCTCGATGGCGTACTGCGTGGCAGTGCTGCCGATGTCGCCCCGCTTGGCGTCCAGGATCACCGGCACGTTCGGCGCCACGCGGTGGATGTGGGCGATCAACTGTTCGAGCTGCGCCTCGGCGCGGTGCGCGGCGAAGTGGGCGATCTGCGGCTTGAAGGCGATCGCCAGGTCGTGCGTGGCATCGACGATGGCGCTGCAGAAGTCGAAGATGCGGGCCGGGTCGTTCTTCCAGGCGGCGGGGAATTTGGCGGGCTCGGGGTCCAGGCCGATGCACAACAACGAACCGTTGGCGCGCTCGGCCTGCGCGATCTTGTCGGCAAAACTCATGCGCCAGTCCCACCTGCCGCACCGACGCGTTTCGCCAGCTCTGCCGCCTTGCCGGTGTAGCTGGCCGGTGTCAGCGCCAGCAGGCGTTGTTTGTCGGCCTCGGGCAGCGCGAGGCCGCGGATGAAGCCCTGCATCAGCGCCTGCGTGATCGGCTTGCCCTGGGTGAAGTCCTTCAACTGATCGTAGGGGTTGGGCAGGCCGTGCAGGCGCATCACGGTCTGCACCGGCTCGGCCAGCACTTCCCACGCCGCATCCAGGTCGGCGGCCAGCGCGGGGGCGTTGAGTTCGAGCTTGTCCAGGCCGCGCGCCAGGCTGTCGAGCGCGAGCAGCGAGTAGCCGAGTGCCACGCCCATGTTGCGCAGCACGGTGCTGTCGGTCAGGTCGCGCTGCCATCGGCTGATCGGCAGCTTCTGGCTCATGTGCGTGAGCAGCGCATTGGCCAGGCCGAAGTTGCCTTCGGCGTTCTCGAAGTCGATCGGGTTGACCTTGTGCGGCATGGTGCTGGAGCCGACCTCGCCCTTTTTCACCTTCTGCTTGAAGTAGCCCAGGCTGACGTAGCCCCACACGTCGCGCGACCAGTCGATCAGGATCGTGTTGCAGCGGGTCACCGCGTCGAACAGCTCGGCCATGCAGTCGTGCGGTTCGATCTGGATCGTGTACGGGTTGAAGGCCAGGCCGAGCTGCTGTTCGACCACCTGGCGTGAGAACGCTTCCCAGTCATGCTGCGGGTAGGCGGCGAGGTGGGCGTTGTAGTTGCCGACCGCGCCGTTCATCTTGGCCAGCAGTTTCACGTCGGCTATTGCGGTGCGAGCGCGTTGCAGCCGGGCGACCACGTTGGCGACTTCCTTTCCCAGGGTGGTCGGGCTGGCGGTCTGGCCGTGCGTGCGGCTCAGCATCGGCAGGTCTGCGAGCGTGTGCGCCATGGTCGTCATGCGCGTGATCACCTTGTCGAGCGCCGGCAGCAGCACGTCGCGCCGCGCCGCCTGCAGCATCAGGCCGTGGCTGGTGTTGTTGATGTCTTCGCTGGTGCAGGCAAAGTGCACGAACTCTTGCGCGGCGAGCAGTTCGGCGTGGCCGGCAAAGCGGCCCTTGAGCCAATACTCCACGGCCTTCACGTCGTGGTTGGTGGTGCGCTCGATCTCCTTGATGGCTTGCGCGTCGGGCTCCGAGAAGTCGCGCACCAGCGAGCGCAGCAGCTCGCGCGACGCCGTGCTCAGCGGCTTGAATTCAGCGAAGCCGGCGTCTGACAGTGCGATGAACCATTCGACCTCGACCTGCACGCGCCGGTGCATCAGCCCGAACTCGGACAGCAGCGGGCGCAGCGCGGCGAGCTTGGACGAGTAGCGGCCGTCCAGCGGCGACAGGGCGGTGAGGGGCGTGGGGTTCATGCGCGCTTTATTGGACTCGGTGCGGCGGAATTCTAGGCGCTGGGGTTTCTTCACCTCAGAGGCGCAGAGGGCGCGGAGTTGCCGCAGAGGAGCTCAGCTTCTTGCTCTGCGTGACCTCGGCGCCCTCTGCGCCTCGGCGGTGATTGAAGCTGCATTCGGCGTCGCCGTGCTGCCCGGCGGAGCCAGCAACACCGCACGCAGCACCATGTCGACCAGTTGCGCCTCGGCCACCGCCAGGTCGGCGCGCGTCAGGCGCGGTTTGCCCAGTACCAGGCAGATCTGTTTCGCGAAGTCTGCATAGGCCTGCGTGGCAGACCACAGCACCACCATCAGGTGGCGTGCGTCGATCGGCCGGCACAGGCCCTTGTGTGCCCAGCGGCCGAACACCTTCACGTCGGCCTGCAGCGCGGGGATCACGCGGCGGCGAATCTCGTCGGCAAAGTGCGGCGCGCCGGCGATCACCTCGTTGGCGTAGACGCGCGAGTCGTCCGGGTGCTCGAACGAGAAGCGCAGCTTGCCGGCGATGTACTCGCGCAGCGCGGCCTCGGGGTCGTCCTCGCGCTGGCTCATCGCGTCCATGTATGACAACCACACATCCAGCACGTCGCCCAGCACTTCGCGGTACAGCAGCAGCTTGCGCGGAAAGTAGTACAGCAGGTTCTGCTTCGAGATGCCCGCCGCCTCGGCAATGCGGTCGATCGACACGCCCCCGTAACCGTGCTGCGCGAACAGCGGCTTGGCGGCCTGCAGGATGCGCTGGGCCAGTTCGGGGCG
>JANOQS010000413.1:0-8863 GCA_031414975.1 Methylibium sp.
CTCCTGGGAGTCAGACTGATTTCTGACCTTACCCGAAGTGCATCGCAGCAAAGTTCAGGGAGTACCCGGTGCTGCTGTCGCGCAAGTGTCAGCGCACGTGCACTCGCAAGGCGGGCATCGAGCCCGCCTTGCTCGCCGGCCTGCGCTTCGGGCTCTACCTCCCGTACACCTTCCCGAACAGCTCCCAGCTCTTGCCGTTGAACTTCATCAGCTGCTCGCGCTCGATCGGGTAGAAGTCGTCCGGCCCGGTCTTGATGTTGACGCCGGGCAGCAGCATCGGCAAGGTCATGTCCAGGCTGGCGGCCTGCTTCATCACGTTGTCGCGGGTCAGGGTGTCGCCGGACTGCTTGAGCACCTGCACCAGCGTCTGCGCCACGGTGTAGCCATAGACGTTGAAGTTGTCCTTCAGGTCGCCGCTGGCGTGGTACTTCTTCATCCACGCCACCCAGTCGTCGTACTCCTTGCCCTTCTGGAACTGCGGGTCGGTCGGGTCCTTGATGTAGGCGGCGGTGATGATGTCCTTGCTGGCGTCGAGCCCGGCCGGCGTGAGCACCGAACCGACCGCGTTGGACACGCTGTTCAGGTAGTGCGCCGGCTTCCAGCCGAGTTCGGCCGCCTTCTTGATCGCCTGGGCGGCGAACTTGGGCGTGGTGACGTTGAAGAAGGTGTCGGCGCCCGAGGCCTTGAGCGTGACCATCTGGCTGTCCACCGTCGGGTCGGTCACTTCATAGCTGACCCTGGAGACGATCATCGAGGCCGCCTTGGCGCCCAGCCCGTCTTCGAAGCCCTTCAGGTAGTCCTTGCCGTAGTCGTCGTTCTGGTACAGCACGCCGATCTTCGCGTTCGGGTTGGCTTCCAGAATGTGCGCCGCGTAGATCTTGGCCTCGGACTGGTAGTTGGGCTGCCAGCCCATGGTGTACGGGAAGTTCTTGGGGTCGCCCCACTTGGTGGCGCCGGTGGCCACGAACAGTTGCGGCACCTTCTTGGTGTTCAGGTACTTGTGGATGGCCGAATTCGACGGCGTGCCCAGCGGCTGGAAGACCAGCAGCACTTCGTCTTCTTCCACCAGCTTGCGCGTTTGCTCGACGGTCTTGGCCGGGTTGTAGCCGTCGTCGAGCGAGATGAACTTGACCTTGCGGCCGTTGATGCCGCCATCGGCGTTGACCTTGTCGAAGTACGCGCCGATGGCCTTGCCGATCGCGCCGTAGGCCGAGGCCGGGCCCGAATAGGGGTTCAGGTGGCCGACCTTGATCTCCTTGTCGTCGGCACCGGGGTCGTACTTCTTTTGCGCCATCGCGGGGCTGGCCGCAACGGCGAGCGCGAGCGTGGCAATGGCAATGGAATTGGCAAGCGCAATACGTTCAAATCTCATGGTTCACAACCTCCTCGTCAAGGCTTCACAGGTTCACTCGAAACGGCAAGCGGCGCAGGTCGTTGACCGGGCGAACCCGACCCCCCGCGACGCAGCCGCGCCCACACGCGACGCACCATGCCCATCACGCCGGTGGGCATCAGGTACATCAGCGCAATCAACAAGATGCCGTAGATGGCAGCCGGGGCCGACTTGGACAGCGCGTCGGCGATGTTCGGTACGAACTGGATGAAGATGCCGCCGAAGATCGCCCCGGGGATCGACGCCAGCCCGCCCACCACCACGCCCACCAGCAGGAAGATCGAGAGTTGCACCGTGAAGCTGTCGGGCGACACGAACGCCACCACGATCGCCCCGAGCGCACCGGCAACGCCAGTGAACGCCGCCGACACGCCGAAGGTGAGTGACTTGAACATGGGCAGGTTGATGCCCATCGCGGTGGCCGCGATGGGGTGGTCGCGCACCGCGATCAGCGCGCGGCCGACGCGCCCGCGGAGCAGGTTCCACGCCATCACGAACATCACCGCGGCGACCGCCAAGGTAAAGAAGTACAACCAGCGGTCGGCGCTGAGCGGCTGGCCGAACAGGCTGAACGAAAACGGCGCCTCGGGCTTGTTCAGCACGATGCCCTGCACGCCACCCGTCCAGCCCTCGATGCGCTTGTACTTGAGCAGTTGTGGCACCGCCAGCGCCAGGCCGAAGGTGGCGAGCGCGAGGTAGTGGCCGGCCAGCCGCAACACCGGAAAGCCCATCAGGAAGCCGAAGCTGAAACACACCAGCCCGGCCACCGGCAAGGTGGCCCAGTAGGGCACTCCGGCCTTGTCCATCAGCATCGCGGCGGTGTAGGCGCCGAAGGCGTAGAACGCGCCGTGGCCGAGCGAGATCTGGCCGTTGAAGCCGGTCAGGATGTTCAGCCCCAGGATCGCGATGGCGTAGACCAGCACCAGGTTGAACTGAAACACCCGGTAGTTCTTGAACAGGAAGGGCAGCACGAGCAACGCAACGATGAGCAGCGCGCTCCAGATCAGCACCCACTTCTTGTCGAGTTTTTTCATACGCGCGTCACCACGGTCTTGCCGAACAGCCCGTTGGGCTTGAGCGTCAAGGTCAGCACGATCAGCAGCAACGCAACCGTCAGTTTCAGCTCAGTGCCGATCACGTAAGCGCCGAGCAGGTTCTCGAGCACGCCGACGACGAAGCCGCCGATCACCGCGCCGAGCGGGTTGTCGATGCCGCCGAGCAGCGCCGCGGCAAAACCGTAGAGCAGGATGCCGGCCATCATGTTCGGGTCGAGAAACACCACCGGCGCGACCATCATGCCGGCCACCGCACCGATCGCCGCAGCCAGGCCCCAGCCGAGCGCCAGCATCCACGACACGCGAATACCCACCAGGCGCGCCGAGTCGGGGTTCTGTGCCGCCGCGCGCATGGCCAAGCCGATCGGCGTGAAGCGGAAGAACCCATACAGCGCGCTCAGCACCGCCAGCATCACCGCCACCGAGCCGAGGTCGTGGGCCGAGAAGAAGCGCGAGGCCAGGGCCGAATCTTTGGGGAACGGGCTCGGGAACGACTTGATCGTGTGCTCGAAGATCCAGCCCGACAGCGCGTTGAAGATCAGCAGCAGCCCGATGAAAACGATCACGTTGGTCAGCACCGGCGCCTTTTCGACCGGCCGCAGCATCAGCCGCTGGATGATCAGCCCACCCGCGAACGACACCGCGATGGTGAAGAAGAACGCGCCCCAGTAGGGCCAGCCGGCCTGAATGAGTGCCCAGGCGATGAAGGTGCTGAAGGTGGCCATCTCGCCCTGGGCGAAATTGATGTGGTGCGTGGCCTGGTAGATCATCACCAGCGCGAGCGCGACCGAGCCGTAGATGCAGCCGTTGGCCAGGCCGGAGAAGATCTGGTGGAGGAAAGCTTCCATGGTCAGTACCGGGTCAGTAGCCCAAGTCTCAGTAGCCGAGATAAGCGCGCCGCACCGACTCGTCGTTCTTGATCTGCCCGGCCGGGCCCGACAGCGCGACCCTGCCGGTCTCGAGCAGGTAGGCGTGGTCGGCCAGGTCGAGCGCCAGGCTGGCATTTTGCTCGACCAGCAGCATGCTCACCCCGTCTTCCTGGTTGATGCTGCGCATGATGCGGAAAATCTCGGCCACGATCAGCGGCGCCAGCCCGAACGAAGGTTCGTCCAGCAGCAGCAGCTTGGGGCGCAGCATCAGCGCGCGGCTGATCGCGAGCATCTGCTGCTCGCCGCCCGACAGCGTGCCGGCCTGCTGGTGGCGGCGCTGCTTCAGGATGGGAAAACGCGTGAAAGCCTTTTCCATGTCGAAGGCCAGCTCGCTGCGGTTGCGGCGCGTGTAGCCGCCCAGGCGCAGGTTCTCTTCGACCGACAGCGCGGTGAAGGTGCCGCGCCCGTCGGGCACGTGCGCCACGCCCATGCGCACGACGCTCTCGGTCGACTGGCCGACAAGCTGCCGGCCTTCGAACAGGATGCTGCCGCTGGTTCGCACCGTCTGGCAGATGGCCCGCAAGGTGGTGGTCTTGCCCGCGCCGTTGGCGCCCAGGATGGCGGTGATGTGGCCGGCCTCAAGCGAGAAGTCGACACCGTACAGCACCTGGGTCGCGCCGTAGGACGCGCCCAGGCCGCTGACCTGCAGCAGCTTCGTGGCCGCTGCGGTGCTGCTCGGGCGGGCGCCGAGGACCGGCGGCGTCAGGACCTCAGGCATGCGTGGGTGCTCCCAGATAGGCTTCGATCACGTCGGGGTGGTTCTGGATTTCTGCGGGTGTTCCTTCCGCGATCTTCTTGCCGAAGTTCAGCGCCACGATGTGGTCCGACACGTTCATCACCAGGCTCATGTGGTGTTCGACCAGTAGCACGGTCATGCCGAGCCGGTCGCGAATGTCGCGGATCAGGCGCGCCAGATCGTCGAGCTCTTCGTGGTTCAGCCCGGCGGCGGGTTCGTCGAGCAGCAGCAGCTTGGGGTCGGCCGCCAGCGCGCGGCCGAGCTCGACACGCTTTTGCGTCGCGAACGGCAGGTCGCCGACCAGCCGGTCGGCAAACTCGGCCAGCGCCAGGTAATCGAGGATCTCGTCGGCGCGCCGGCGCAGGCGCTTTTCTTCGCTGGCCACACGCGGCAGGCGCAGCGCGCTCGACACGAAACCGGCCGACGAACGCGAGTGCGCGCCGACCATCACGTTCTCGCGCACCGGCAGGGTCCGGAACATCGCCAGGTTCTGGAAGGTGCGGCCCATGCCGAGGCCGGCCACCTGGTGCGTGGGCGTGGCGGTGATCGAGCGCCCTTCGAACAAGATGTCGCCAGCCTGGTATTCATAGAGCCGGCTGAGGCAGTTGAACAGCGTGGTCTTGCCGGCGCCGTTGGGGCCGATCAGGCCGCACACATCGCCGCGCGCCACGTCGAAGCTCACGCCGTCGAGCGCCACGATGCCGCCGAAGCGCACCGTCACACCCCGCACGCTGAGCAGCGCGCCCGCGTTCTCTGCCATGGGACTCCGATTGAGAAGTTGCGGCTCGCGCTGCTGTCTCAGAAGCGACAGCGCGGCGAGCCAAAAGAGCGAGCAGTTTATAGGCGGGGAATGGCCGATCTGGCAATGGGCTCGTACCCCCACGGCCGCCGGCCCTCGGCCCGCGCCTCCCCTATCGGCGCGGGCTGCGCGCGTCGTGCGCTGCCAGGTGCCCGAGCGGCAAGGCGCCGCCTGCCTTGACCTCGCCGAGCGAGAAGCTGGTGTGCAGGTCTTTCACGTTCGGCAGCTTCAGCAGGGTCTGCAAGGCAAAGCGCGAGAACGCGTCGAGGTCGGTGGCCAGCACCTGCAGCTCGAAGGTGCCCGAGCCCGAGATGTAATGGCACGAGATCACTTCGGGGATGCGCCGGATCGCGTTCTCGAGTTCGCCGGTGGCGCTGGCGGTGTTGCGCTCGGCGTCCACGCGCACGAAGGCGAGCACGCCCAGGCCGATGCGACGCCGATCGATCTCGGCCCGGTAGCCGGTGATGAAGGCCTGCTCTTCCAGCCACTTGACGCGCCGCCAGGTGGGCGCGGCCGACAGCCCGATGCGCGCGGCGAGCTCGGCGTTGCTCAAGCGCGCGTCGGTCTGCAACTCGCGCAGGATCGCGATGTCGTAGCGGTCGAGTTCGTCGCCGTGGGCCTCGGCCGCATCGGCCGGTGCACTGCGGGCTGCACTCCGGGTGTTCCCTGGATTCGGCTTCTTGAGCGTCATGGGTTCTCCAAAGGCCAATTTCGAGCAAGATTGTTGCTCAGGGAGCGCCGATCGGGGCAGAGAAAGAAAAGACTTCCCGCGCCCAACTCTCTAAACTTCGGCCACGCGCGCCGCGCTTTCACCGCGGCCCTCCCCCCATCCCGCTGGAGAGTCCAACGATGAATGCCCCGCTGCCCGAGTCGATCCGCAAAGCCATTGAGAGCGTCACGATCGACGACAAATATTCGCTCGAGCACGGCCGTGCCTTCATGAGCGGCACGCAGGCGCTGGTGCGCTTGCCGATGCTGCAGAAGAAGCGCGACGCGATGGCCGGGCTGAACACCGGCGCCTTCATCAGCGGCTACCGCGGCTCGCCGCTGGGCGGCTACGACCAGGCGCTGTGGCAGGCGCAGAAGCACCTGGCGGCGCAGAGCATCGTGTTCCAGCCGGGCGTCAACGAAGAACTGGCCGCCACTGCAGTGTGGGGCTCGCAGCAGCTGGACCTGTACCCGCAATCGAACAAGTTCGACGGCGTGTGCGGCATCTGGTACGGCAAGGGCCCGGGTGTGGACCGCTGCTCCGACGTGTTCAAGCACGCCAACATGGCCGGCACCGCCAAACACGGCGGCGTGATCGCGATTGCCGGCGACGACCACATCGCCAAGAGCAGCACCGCGGCGCACCAGAGCGACCACATCTTCAAGGCCTGCGGCCTGCCGGTGTTCTTTCCGAGCGACGTGCAGGGCATTCTCGACATGGGCCTGCACGCCTTTGCGCTGAGCCGCTTTGCCGGCGTGTGGTCGGGCATGAAGACGATCCAGGAGATCGTCGAATCGTCGAGCAGCGTGTTCGTCGACCCCGACCGCGTGGACATCGTGCTGCCCGAAGACTTCATCATGCCGCCCGGCGGCGTACACATTCGCTGGCCCGACGGTGCGCTCGAACAGGAAGCGCGGCTGATGGATTACAAGTGGTACGCGGCGCTGGCCTCTGTGCGCGCGAACAAGCTGAACCACAACGTCATTGCGGGGCCGAACGACCGCTTCGGCATCATTGCCAGCGGCAAGGCCTACAACGACACGCGCCAGGCGCTGAACGACCTGGGGCTGGACGAAGACGCCTGCCACCGCCTGGGCATTCGGCTGCACAAGGTCAACGTGGTGTGGCCGCTCGAGGCCACGATCACGCGCGACTTTGCGCAAGGGCTGCAGGAGATCCTGGTCGTCGAAGAGAAGCGCCAGGTCATCGAGTACCAGGTGAAGGAAGAGCTCTACAACTGGCGCCCCGACGTGCGCCCGAACGTGCTCGGCAAGTTCGACGAGGCCGAGGGCGACCAGAGCGGCGGCGAATGGTCGCAGCCGAACCCGGGCGCGAACTGGCTGCTGCGTGCGCAGGCCGACCTGACGCCGGCGATCATCGCCAAGGCGATCGCCAAACGCTTGAAGAAACTCGGCGTCGATGCCGACACCGCCGCGCGCATGGACGCGCGCATCGCGCTGGTCGAGGCCAAGGAGCGCAGCCTGCAGGTCACGACCGTGGCGCCCGGCACCGACCGCACGCCGTTCTTCTGCAGCGGCTGCCCGCACAACACCAGCACACGTGTGCCCGAGGGCTCGCGCGCGGTGGCCGGCATCGGCTGCCACTTCATGGCGGTGTGGATGGACCGCAGCACGGTCACGTTCAGCCAGATGGGTGGTGAAGGCGTGTCGTGGGTCGGCCAGTCGGCCTTCACGACCGACAAGCACATCTTTGCCAACCTGGGCGACGGCACCTACTACCACTCGGGCCTGCTGGCGGTGCGCCAGAGCATCGCGGCGAAGGTGAACATCACCTACAAGATCCTGTTCAACGATGCGGTCGCGATGACCGGCGGCCAGCCGGTGGACGGCACCCTGCGCGTGCCCGAGATGGCGCGCGAGCTGGACGCTGAAGGCGCCAAGCGCATCGTCATCGACACCGACGAGCCGGAGAAGTACGACGACATGAAGAGCCGCCTGCCGGGCGGCGCGACGGTGCGCCACCGCGACGAACTCGACGCGGTGCAAAAGGAAATGCGCGAGCTCGAAGGCTGCACGATCATCATCTACGACCAGACCTGCGCGACCGAAAAGCGCCGCCGCCGCAAGCGCGGCACGATGGTCGAGCCGGCCAAGCGCGTGGTCATCAACGAGCTGGTGTGCGAGGGCTGCGGCGACTGTTCGGTGCAGAGCAACTGCCTCTCCGTCGAGCCGGTCGAGACCGAGTTCGGCCGCAAGCGCCGCATCAACCAGAACACCTGCAACAAGGACTATTCGTGCGTGAAGGGCTTCTGCCCGAGCTTCGTCACCGTCGAGGGCGGGCAGATGAAGAGTGCGAAGAAGGCCAGCAAGGAGCGGCCGGACCCGTTCACTCTGCCAGCCCTGCCCGAGCCTTCACTGCCCTTGGCCGAGAAGCCCTGGGGCGTGGTGGTGGGCGGCGTGGGCGGTACCGGCGTGATCACGATCGGCCAGCTGCTGGGCATGGCGGCGCACATCGAGGGCAAGGGCATCGTCACGCAAGACGCCGGCGGCCTGGCGCAAAAGGGTGGCGCGACCTGGAGCCACATCCAGATCGCCAACCGCATGATTGCCATCAACACCACCAAGGTCGGCACGGCAGAGGCCGATCTGGTGATCGGCTGCGACCCGATCGTCACCGCCAACAAGGCGACCTTGGCGGTGATGCGCGAGGGCCGCACCTATGTGGCGATGAACACGCACGGCACGCCGACCGCGGCGTTCGTCAGCAACCCGAACTGGCAGTTCCCGGCGGCGAGCTGCGATGCGGCGATCGTCGCGGCGGTCGGTGCCGAACACATCGGTGCGGTCGACGCAGACCAGCTGGCAGTGCAGTTGATCGGCGATTCGCTCTACACCAACCCGCTGCTGCTCGGCTTTGCGTGGCAGAAGGGCCGCGTGCCGCTGAGCCTGCCGGCGCTGATGCGCGCGATCGAACTCAACGGCGTGCAGGTCGACAACAACAAGGCCGCGTTCGAATGGGGCCGGCGTGCGGCGCACGACCTGGCGGCCGTGCAGGCATTGCTGAAGCCGGCCCAGGTGATCGAGTTCGTCAAGCGCGCCGGCGGCAACGTCGACGAGATGGTGAGCAAGCGGATCGAGTTCCTCACCGGCTACCAGGACGCTGCCTACGCTGCGACCTACAAGACCTTCGTAGACAAGGTGCGCGCGGCCGAAGCCCCGCTGGGCACGTCCAAGCTCACCGAGGCCGTGGCGCGCTACCTCTTCAAGTTGATGGCCTACAAG
>JANOQS010000414.1:0-5197 GCA_031414975.1 Methylibium sp.
CCCCGAGCGCGTTGCCAGCCGCGACGAGGCGCTCAAGTCCGCGGACTTCCGCGAGCTGACGAAGCGCGAGCACCTGCTCGACATCGAAGCCTTGATGCGCCGCTTTGCGCGCCGCCTGAAGCACCTGCTGCTGCGCCGCGAAGCGCGCCGCCCGCACGGCCGCCGGCTCGACCTGCAATCGACCATCCGGCAAAGCGTGGCCAGCGGCGGCACGCCGCTGCGGCTGGCGTGGAAGGACAAGCGGCGCATCAAGCCGCGCCTGGTGCTGCTGCTCGACGTGAGCCGCTCGATGAGCGCGTACAGCTTCTTCTACCTGCGCCTGGCGCGCGCGCTGGCGGCCGAGATGCCGGGCGTGTTCTGCTACATCTTCCACACCCGCGTGACGGGCGTGTCCGAAGCACTGCGCGACCCCGACCCGTGGCGCTCGCAGGAGCGGCTGCACCTGGTGGCCAGCGGCTGGGCCGGCGGCACGCGCATCGGCGAGAGCCTGCAGCAGTTCAACCGCGAACACGCACCGCGCATCGTCAATTCACGCACCGCGGTGATCATCGCCAGCGACGGGTACGACACCGGCGAGCCGGCCTTGCTCGCGCAGGCGCTGGTGGCGCTGCGGCGGCGTGCGCGCCGCATCGTTTGGTTGAATCCGTTGTGTCATCGGCCGGGTTTCTCGCCTGATTCCTTGGGCATGCGGGCGGCGTTGCCGCATCTCGATCTGCTGGCGCCGGGGGCGGGGTTGCGGGACATCGAGCGGGTGTTGCCGCAGATCATCGAGAGTCTGTCGTGATGAACCGCGTGATTGGTTCGTGCTGTCGTCTGTGCGGCTCTCGGCGAGCGGTACCCGGCGTGGGCTCATGCTGGGACGGTCTGCGCTGGCGCTCCGACTCCGCTGCGGTGCTCGGTCCAGGGTCGCGCCGCAGAACTCACTCCATTCGCTGCGCTCATTTCGTTCAAACAACCGCGGCGAGTCAGTTGTTGAAGCGCGCTGCGCGCGCCGACCCTGAACCTGTGCTCCTCGCCGCCCCAGAAATCGCCCCCGCCGGGCACCGCCCGCCGCGAGCGGAACCGTTTTCGCTCTTTGCCGCAAAGACAAGAGCCGGTGCCGCAAAGGTGCGTTCGGGCAGGTCGGAGGGCGCCTCTGAGGCGCTGAGGCGCACAGGGCTCGTGGCCCGCGCGCGCAGCGCGCCTCGTAGACTGACTTGTCGCCGCCTGTTTGAACGTAGAGAGCGTAGCGAGCGGAGTGAGTTCGGCGACGGGCCACGAGACCGAGCACCGGAAGGCAGTCGGAGCGCCAGCGGAGACCGCCGAAGCGAAGCCCTCCGGCCTGCCCGGACGCGCCTTTGCCGCTCGACCGTGGCACGCAAGCCGCGAGCGATGCAGCACACCGTGGAGTCTGTGAGATGACCGCCGAAGAGAAACTCGACAAGGTGGCGAGCGAGCTGAAGGCGCATGGCATGGCCTACGCGCTCGTCACGGTCGTGCGCACGGTCGCACCCACATCGGCCTACGTCGGCGCACAAGCCATCGTCGCGGCGGATGGCAGCCTGCACGGCTGGATCGGAGGCGGTTGCGCGAAAGGCGTGGTGATCGCAGCCGCGACGAAGACGCTGGCCAGCGGCCTGCCAAAGCTGGTGCGCATCAGCAACGACCAGACGATGGAAGAAGAGGGCATCGAACAGCATGCGATGCGCTGCGCGAGCAACGGCACGATCGAGCTGTTCATCCAGCCCTTCGTCGAGCGGCCGGGCCTGTGCGTGCTGGGCGCGACGCCGGCGGCCGACGAGGTTCGCTTTCTGGCCGAGCGGCTGGGCATCAAGGTGGGCGGCGAGCCGGGCGCTGCGCCGATCGTGCTGGTGGCCACGCAAGGCGAGGGTGATGAAGCGGCGCTGCAGGCGGCGCTCGAATCGAACGCCGGGCACGTGCTGATGATCGCCAGCGCACGCAAGGCCGAGCGGCTGCGCGCTGCGATGCTGGCGCGCGGGGTGCCGGCCGAGCGTGTTGCGGCACTGCGCGCGCCGGTCGGGCCCGACATCGGCGCGGCCACGCCGGCGGAGATTGCGCTGGCGGCGGTGGCTGAAGTGGTGCGGTTGCGGCGCGAACGCCGGCCCGAAGTGGCGGCTGCGGGGCCGCCGGTGGGCTATGTGAATCCGGTGTGCGGCGCGGCGATCACGGCGGGCATGGTGATCCACACGCTCGAGCACGACGGTATGCCGCAGTACTTCTGTTGCGACCATTGCAAGCTTGAGTTCGAGCGCGAGCCCGACAAATACACGGCGATTGCGCGGCAGCCCGCCAGCCCCTCTCCCCAGCCCTCTCCCCAGAGGGGCGAGGGAGCCTGAATCCGGAGGATCGACATGGGATGCCACCTGAAACCCAACGGCCTGTACTCGCGACTGCGCATCGGCGCGGTGCTGCTGGCGGCCGGCGAAGGCACGCGCATGGGCGGCGTGGCCAAGCCGCTGATCACCTTGCAGGGCGTGCCGCTGATCAAACGCCAACTGGTCGCGCTCAGCGGTGCTGGCATCGACGAGGTGGTGATCGTGACCGGCCACGCACGTGAAGCCGTCGAAGCACAGGTGCAGACTTTCCCGGTGACCCTGGCGCACAACCCGGCCTACCGCGACGGCCAGCAGGGCTCGGTGCGCATCGGCCTGGCCGCGCTCAGCGGCGCCTTCGATGCAGTGTTGGTGGTGCTGGCCGACCAGCCGCTGATCGGAGCCGACGACGTGACCGAGTTGGTCTCGGCCTTCAAGAAGCGCCCGGCCGGCCACGTGGTGGTGCCGCGCGTGACGGTGGAAGGCGTGGCGCGGCGCGGCAACCCGATCGTGCTCGACGCGACCGCGCAGGCAGACATCCTGTCCAGCGACGCCAACCTGGGCTGCCGCCATTTCATCGAACGCAACCCGACGCTGGTGCATGTGCACGACACCACCAACACCCGCTTCGTGACCGACCTGGACACCCTGGACGACGTGGCCCGACTCGCGCGCCGCACCGGCTGGAAGCTGGAGCTGCCAGCACACGAGATCACGGCTTGAGTGCATCGGCCCCGGTTCCCGTCGTTTCCTGCACAGAAAGCCGGGGGCCTGCGGGCCGAAGGGGCCAAAGCCCGACCGTACACTCAGCCCGAATGAAGAGCGCCAAACCGCACACCTTGCGCCTGCTGCACCTTGAGGATTCGGACCTCGACCACGTGCTGGTGCTGGCCCACCTGCACCGCGGCGGGCTGAAGGTGAATGCCACGCGCATTGACTCCGAAGCCGAGTTCGTGGCCGCGCTGCGCAAACCCTGGGACGCGATCATTTCCGACTACAACCTGCCGGGCTTCTCGGGCCTGGTGGCGCTCGACCTGCTGAAGGCCAGCGGGCGCGACGTGCCGTTCCTGATCGTCTCGGGCGAGATCGGTGAAGAGGTGGCGGTGGAGGCCATGCGCAACGGCGCGAGCGACTACCTGCGCAAGGGCAACCTGTCGCGTCTGGTGCCGGCGTTGCTGCATGCGGTGGAGGCCTGTGAAACCCGCCGCGCCCGCGCCCGTGCCGACCAGGAATTGACCGAATCGAAACAGCGCCTGCGCGAACTGGCGCAGCACCTGCAAGCCAGCATCGAGCAGGAGCGCGCCGCGATCGCACGCGAAATTCACGACGACGTGGGCGGCTCGCTCACGGCGCTGAAGTTCGAGCTCGCGTGGATCGCGCGCCACGCCGAATCGCAAGAGGTGATCGCGCGCGCCAATTCGGCGCTCGAGACGGTCACCCACGCCATCGAATCGAGCCAGCGCATCATGCACAACCTGCGCCCGGCCATTCTCGAGCAGGGGCTGGTGGCGGCGCTGCAGTGGATCACCGGCCGATTCGAAAAGCGCAGCGGCGCGAGCTGCGTGCTGCGCACACCGTCGGCCCTGCCGGCCTTGCCGATCGGCGTGCCGCTGGTGGCTTACCGCGTGGCGCAAGAGGCGCTCACGAACATCACCAAACATGCACATGCCGGGCATGTGGAGATCGACCTGTCGCTGGCCGGCGGGGTGCTGTCGATCGAGGTCAGCGATGACGGCGTAGGCCTGAGCAACGACGCGCTCGGCAAGGCCCGCTCGTTCGGCCTGCGCGGCCTGCACGAGCGCGCGCGCACGGTCGGTGGCTGGGTCGACATGAGCAGCCACCCCGGCAAGGGCACCACCTTGATCCTGTCGGTGCCGCTGCAGAAGGTGCAGAAGACGACTGTCCTGGAGCCGCTGGCCACGTCGGCCGCGGCCGACCCGAGCCGATGGGGCGACCTGTGATCAAGGTCATTCTGTGCGACGACCACGCGCTGATCCGGCGCGGCATTCGCGACACGCTGTGCGACGCGTCCGACATCGAGGTGGTGGGCGAAGCCGGCGACTACGGCGAGCTGCGCAGCCTGCTGCGCAACACCTCGTGCGACGTGCTGGTGCTCGACATCAACCTGCCCGGCCGCAGTGGGCTCGACGTGCTGCATGCGCTGAAAGACGAGGGCAGCAGCCTGCGTGTGCTGGTGGTGTCGATGTACCCGGAAGACCAGTACGCCATCCGCGCGCTGCGGGCCGGTGCGTTCGGCTACGTCAACAAGGGCGGCGACCCGGCCACCATCGTGGCCGCGGTGCGCACCGTGGCGCAAGGGCGCAAGTACGTCACGCCCGACATGGCGCAGATGCTGGTCGAGAGCCTGACCACGCCCGCCACCGGCAACGCGCACGAGAAGCTCTCCGACCGCGAGTTGCAGACCCTGGTGATGATCGCCTCCGGCAAGCGCCTGGCCGACATCGCCGTGGAGCTGAACCTGAGCCCCAAGACCGTCAGCGTCTATCGCGCGCGCGTGCTGGAAAAGCTGGGCCTGAGCAATAACTCCGAAATGACCGTCTACGCGATTCGCAACGGGCTGGTCGGCGAGTGAGTTCGTGAGGGCTCGCCGTCTCTTGAAGCGGCTGCTTTCGACGCTGCTGCTCGCGACCCTCCTGCAAGCCTGCGTCGTCGTCCCCCGGACCACCACCGTCTACGACGAACAGTGCCGCATTCACATGCGCCAGATGGTGCTCGACGTCGAACAGGTCGGCTTCTTCGGCGGCTGCGTCAACCAGGGTTGTGTGGCCTTGCTGGTGGGCGCCGGCGTGGTGACCGCGGCCACTGCGGTCATCTCGGGCAGCATTGCGGTGGCCGGCAACATCGTCTACTGGTTCGAGCGGCAG
>JANOQS010000415.1:0-6488 GCA_031414975.1 Methylibium sp.
CGTGTGCACGTAACCTTCGTCGTGAACCCAGGTGGCGAGGATCTTGGTGCCCGGAAACTCCTTCAGCGAGTACTTGCCGAAGTAGTCCCACGCGGCGCGCGCGCCGACTTCGGCCGAGTTGCACATGAACGGCAGCTCGAAGGCTTCGGTCGTCGGGAAGCGGCCTGCCGTGTAGCCGGGCAAGGTGATCGTCAGGTCGACCACACCGTCCTTCACCTGGTCCACCAGTTGCGGCGGCGTGCCGCCCATCGACATGGCGGGGAAGATCTGGCACTTGATGCGGTTGTTCGATTCGGCAGCGACCTTGTCGCACCACGGCCCGATGACCTGCACCGAGGCCATGGCCTGCGGGTTCCAGATGTGGTGGAACTTGAGCGTGACTTCCTGGGCCAGTGCCGGTACGGCGGCCAGCGCCGCGGCCAGCGCAACGAACGATCGAGCGAAGACTTTCATGGGAACTCTCCTGGGACGAAGCAATGAAACAGCGTCGGCGATGCTACTGCAACGCATGGCCGCCATCAGTGGGGGAAGCGCGTACCACCACCCGGATGAGTGACTCACCCGCCCACCAGGCCGACGCAGTCGCCGAAGCCCAGCGACGCAAAGCCGGCCCGTTCGCAGCGGCCGCGCAGGATCACCGTGTCGCCGTCGAGCAAGAAGGTGCGCTGCTCGCCGCCCGGCAGGGTGATGGGCTGTTTGCCGCCGTGGGTCAGCTCCAGCAGCGAGCCGCCCTGTCCCGGCTTCGGGCCCGACAAGGTGCCGGTGCCCAGCAAATCGCCGCTGGCCAGGTTGCAGCCGTTGCTGGTGTGGTGCGCCACCAACTGGGCCAAGGTCCAGTACGCGTCGAGAAAGTTGGACTGCATCAGGCGCACCGCCGGATGGCCCTGGAACTTCATCTGCGGCGTCTGCAGCCAGACTTCGAGCTTGATGTCGATCGCGCCCTGCTCGCGGTTGGCGCTGCTGTCCAGGTAGGGCAGCGGCTGCGGGTCGCCCTCGGGCCGGTCGGCGCGGCTTCGGAACGGGGCCAGCGCGTCCATCGATACCACCCACGGCGAGATGGTGGTGGCAAAACTCTTGCCCAGGAAGGGCCCGAGCGGCTGGTATTCCCAGGATTGCAGATCGCGCGCCGACCAGTCGTTCAGCAACACCATGCCGAACAGCCGGTCTTCGGCCTCGTCGATGCTCACCGGCTCGCCCAGCGCATTCGAGGGGCCGATCAGCGCGCCCAACTCGAGCTCGTAGTCGAGCGCACGGCAGGGGCCGAACACCGGCGTGCCGTCGGCGCCCTTGCTCTGGCCGCTGGGCCGCGTAAAACCCTTGCCGCTGACGATGATCGATGACGCCCGGCCGTGGTAGCCGATCGGCACCCACTTGTAGTTGGGCAGCAGCGGTGCGTCGGGCCGGAACAACTTGCCCACCGCCTGGGCGTGGTGGATGCCGGTGTAGAAGTCGGTGTAGTCGTTGATGCGGCAGGGCAAGGTCATCTCGGCCTTGGCCTGTGGCACCAGGCACAACTCGAGGAAAGGGCCTTGCACACTGTCGTGGCGCAGCGCCTTGCTCAGTGCGATGCGCGCTTCATGGCGCGCCTGCAGGCCCAGCGACATCAGGTGGTACAGGTTGCCGGCCGCCAGCGGCTCGAGCATGCGGTAGTGGAAGTTGTCCCAGGGGCACTGCTCGAGCGCCATCTTCAGGTCCAGCACCTGGTCGCCGATGGCCACGCCGATGCGGAACGGCTCTTCGCTGCCGGCGCGCCGGAAGCGCCCGAACGGCAGGTTCTGGACCGGGAAGTCGGTGACGCCATCGTTGGCGGAATCGACCCAGCTGCGCAGTGCGGGGTTGTGGGTGTCGTCCAGCATCGTCAGCCCTTGCTTCACCTTCATGTTCGAAACCGGTCTTGCAGGCCGGCCCAGCAGCCAGCATAGCCGGTGTCGAGCGCGCCGCCGCTCAGCGCAAACTCGGTGGGGCGGAAGCGCCAGCGGCTCTCGAACATGAAGGCCAGTGTGTTGTCCAGCTTGTGCGGCGCGAGGGCGGCGCTGCTGGCCTTGTCGAAAGCCTCGGCATCGGGACCGTGCGGCACCATGCAGTTGTGCAGGCTCGCACCGCCGGGTTTGAAGCCCTCGGGCTTGGCGTCGTACTGGCCATGCACCAGACCCATGAACTCGCTCATGAGGTTGCGGTGGTACCAGGGCGGGCGGAAGGTGTCTTCGGCCACCAGCCAGCGCGGCGGGAAGATCACGAAGTCGCAATTGGCCGTGCCCGGCGTGTCGCTGGGCGAGGTGAGCACGGTGAAGATCGACGGGTCGGGGTGGTCGAAGCTGATCGAGCCGATCGTCATGAAGGTCGCGGTGTCGTACTTGAACGGCACCAGGTTGCCGTGCCAGGCGACCACGTTGAAGGGGGTCGATGCGGCGTCGGCGCGCCACAGTTCGCCGCCGTATTTCTTCACCAGCTCGCAGGCGCCGGCGCTGTCATCAAAAGCAGCGGTGGGGGCCAGGAAGTCGCGCGGATTCGCCAACCCGTTCGAGCCGATCGGCCCCAGCTCGGGCAGCCGGAACGGGGCGCCGTAGTTCTCGCACACATAGGCGCGCGCCGTGCCCGAGGTGTCGCCGTCCGCCAGGTCGACCTTGAACGGCATGCCGCGCGGCAGCAGCGCCACTTCGCCGGGCGCCACGTCCAGCACGCCCAGTTCGGTGGTGATGCGCAGGCGCCCCTGCTGCGGCACGAGCAGCATCTCGCCGTCGGCATTGATGAACGCGCGCCGGCCCATCGAGCGGTTGATCAGCACCAGGTGAGCGGCCATGCCGGTCTGCGCTTCGGCGTCGCCGTTGACCACGATCGTGCGCAAGCCGTCGATGAAGTCGAGCGGCTGGGTCGCGGCGTCGGGGACCGGCACCGGGTGCCAACGCATCGGGTCGGGCGGCGCCGCCACGCCGCCGGCCGCGCCAGTCTTCAGCCAGGCGTGCGCCAGCGGTGTGTAGCCACCCACCTGCACCGACGGGCGGCGCCGGTACAGCCAGGTGCGCAGGTTGGCGTGGCGCGGCGCGGTGAACGCGCTGCCGCTCACCAGCTCGGCGTACAGCCCGTGCGCCACGCGCTGCGGGCTGTTGCGGCCGGCCGGCAAGGCGCCGGGCACGGCTTCGGACTGGTGCTGGTTGCCGAAGCCGGCGAGGTAGTTCAACGGTGCGTTCATGCGCGGCTCGCTGGCGAGAAGGGGTCGGTGGCGGCACTGCTTTTCGCGATTCCGCCCGCCGCCGCCAGCGTGCTGGCGCGTGCCGCGTTCAGCGCCTGCTTCAGCACGCCGAGCTGGCCGACGTGGTTGGCCAGCAGCAACACCAGTTTGGCGTTGAGTTCGTGGCTCTGCGGGTTGCTGAGCTCGCGGTGGGCGTCGATCAGCGCTTCATAAAAGTCGTCGGGCGATTCGAGGTGTGGGTCGGTGATCAGCATCGGGGCCTCTTGGGATCCTCAGGGGTTGCCGCAGGCGCGCGCCAGCGCGGCGCGCACATGCGCCGCATCGGGTTGGCGCCAGCGTGCGCACACATGGTGGTCGGGGCGGATCAGGTAGGCGCTGCCCGGCTGCGCGTCGTAGCGCTGGGCGGCCCAGCCTTCGGCGTCGGCCAGCATCGAGCCGCTGCCATCGCCGGTCCGAAGGCCGGCCGCGCCGATGCACAGAACCTCGAGCGGCAGTTCGGCAGCCCAGCGCGGCGGCGGGCCGAACACCAGCAGGCTGAAGTCGAGGCCGAGTTCGCGCAGCAGCCAGGTGGTGTGCCCGTCGCGCAGCAGCGGCGCGTCGGCCGCCACCGCGCCGGGTTGCATGCCACCCGAGAACGCGTCCCGATCGGGCGTGTTCAGCGCCGAGCCGTGCAGCACCGCCGGCACCGACAGCCGCCCGCTGTTGACCAGCCGGCGCGCGAACGCGTGCTCGCGCGCCAGGTCGAGCACGGCGTTGCGGAACAAGCGGCTGACCTCGCTCTTGGGCGTGATGAAGTCGGTGGCGCGGCTGCTGTTGAGAATGTTCTCGTCGGCCGCGAACTCGCGCTCGCTGCCGTAGCTGGCCAGCAGCGATGCGGGCGACGTGCCCTGCACCACGCGCGCGAGCTTCCAGGCCAGGTTCTCGGCGTCCTGCACGCCCGAGTTGGCGCCGCGCGCGCCGAACGGCGACACGCCATGCGCCGAGTCACCGGCGAACAGCACACGGCCGTGGCAGAAGCTGTCCATGCGCATGCACGCAAAGGTGTAGACGCTGGCCCATTCGAGGCTGAACTCGACATCCTTCACAGGTGAACTAGCCAGCAGCGCCTTGACTCTCGGCACGATGTTGTGTGGCTTCTTCTCTTCGTCGGGGTCGGCGTCCCAGCCGAGCTGGAAGTCGATGCGCCAAACGTTGTCGGGCTGGCGGTGCAACAGCACACTCTGGTTGGGGTGGAACGGCGGGTCGAACCAGAACCAGCGTTCGGTCGCGCCGCCGGGCAGCAGGTCGGCGTCGATGCGAATGTCGGCAATCAGGAAGCGGTCCTTGAACACGCGGCCCTTGCTTTCCAGCCCCATCAGCGCGCGCACGGCCGAGCGCGAACCGTCGCAGGCCGCCACATACCCGGCGCCGATGCGGTACGGTCCGTCGGGCGTGTCGATGGTCAAGGTCACGCCGTCGTCACCTTGTTCGACGCCGCTGACCTTGTTCTTCCAGCGCATCTCGATCAGCGGCAACTCGGCGGCACGCTGCGCCAGGTAACCCTCGACGTAGTACTGCTGCAGGTTGATGAAAGCCGGCCGCTCGTGGCCCGGTTCGGGCAGCAGGTCGAAGCGGTAGATCGGCGCGTCCTTGAAGAACACCTTGCCGACGTTCCACGACACGCCCTTGGCCACCACCTCCTCGCCGCAGCCGAGGCGGTCGAAAATCTCGAGCGTGCGCTTGGCAAAGCAGATCGCGCGCGAGCCGCTGGACAGGCGGTGGTCGTTGTCCAGCAACAGCACCTTCACGCCGCGTTGTGCCAGGTCGATGGCCAGGCTCAGGCCCACCGGGCCGGCGCCGACGACCACCACCGGGTGGCGCGCGAGCGTGGCCGCGCGCTGGTCCGGCGAGGGGCGGTACTCGAATTCGAGGGCCTGGAAGTCCACCTCAACGGCTCCACCACGCTTCGCGCGGCCCGCGCCGCACCAACTGGTCGATCAAGCGGCCACCGCGGAACCGGCTTTGCCGGGCCGCTGGTGGCGCCCCCTGGGGGGAGCGCCGAAGGCGCTTCGGGGGGGATGTCATTTCAGCCTTCCAGCGATTCCCACATCGCCTTGTCGCGCTCGGCCGTCCAGATGCGCGGGTCGGGGTGCTGCGTCGCTTCGTCGAGCGCGCGGGTCACGTCGAAGGGCATGCAGTGGTCGAAGATGACCCAGTGGCCGTACTTGGGCTTGAGCGCGGCGTGCGTGTCCTTGTAGATGTTGCGCAGGTCTTTGCCGGCGGCGGCGCCGGACTTGACGCTGGCGTACAGGTCGCTGACGAAATCGCGCGTGCCGGCCAGGCCCTTTTGCACCATGTCGGGCGTGGTCAGCGCAGCGCCGCGGCCGGGCACCAGCGCGTTGGGTTGCAGCGCGCCAATGCGGTCGAGCGTGATCGGCCAGTCTTGAAAGTAGGCGTCACCGGCATAAGGCGTGGCGTCGAACTCGACCAGGTCGCCGCTGAACAGGATCTTCTGCTGCGGCAGCCAGGCCACCGTGTCGCCCTTGGTGTGGCCGCGGCCAAGCTGGATCAGGCGGACTTCAAGCTTGCCGAGCCAGACCGTCATCTCACCCTTGAAAGTGATGGTCGGCCAGGTCAGGCCGGGGATCGTCTCGACGGCGCGGAACAGGCGCGGGAAGCGCTCGATCTCGCTCTTCATGTCCTGCGCGCCGCGCTCGACGATCAGGTCATACGTGTCCTGGCTGGCGATGATCTGCTGCGGCTGGTAGGCACTGGCGCCGAGCACGCGCACCGCGTGGTAGTGGCTCATCAGCACGTACTTGATCGGCTTGTCGGTCACCTCGCGGATGCGGCGGATCACGTCTTGCGCCATCACCGGCGTGGCCTGGGTGTCGACCACCATCACCGCGTCGTCGCCAATGATCACGCCGGTGTTCGGGTCGCCCTCGGCGGTGTAGGCGTAGGCGTTGTCGGACAGCTTGGTGAACGTGACCTTCTTTTCCTGAAGGTCGGCTTGCGAGGCGAAGGCTTTGCTGGGTTGGGTCATGAGGAGAGCTCCAGAATTCGTTTTAGACGAACGAGTTAGCTTTGGTGGAAACCAGGGCTTGATCTTAATCAGTTCGTTCGTTATTGTCTAACTCGTTCGTCTGAGTAGAAACCCTGACCCATGCCTACCCCCCGAAAAGCAATCCATTCCGACGCCCCGGTCCCCGTTGCCGCGCCGCACCGCAACCAGCGCGGCATCCAGAGTGTCGAGGTCGGCGGTCAGTTGCTGCGCGCGCTCGCGCACGTGGGCCGCACGATGGCGCTGAAAGACCTG
>JANOQS010000416.1:0-7346 GCA_031414975.1 Methylibium sp.
TGGGAGGTGCTCACCTGCTACCCGGGCCTGCATGCGCTGGTGCTGCACCGGCGCGCACACTGGTGCTGGACGCATGGGCTGTTCTGGCTCGGGCGCTTCATTTCGCACCTCGGCCGGTTCCTGTCGGGCATCGAGATTCACCCTGCGGCCAAGATCGGCCGGCGCGTCTTCATCGACCACGGCATGGGCGTGGTGGTGGGGGCCACCGCCGAGATCGGCGACGATTGCACCATCTATCAGGGCGTGACCCTGGGCGGCACCTCGCTGGCCAAGGGTGCCAAGCGCCACCCGACCCTGGGGCGCGGCGTGATCGTCGGCGCCAATTCGCAGGTGCTGGGAGGCTTCACGGTGGGCGACGGCGCGCGTGTCGGCTCCAACGCTGTGGTGCTCAAGCCGGTGCCGCCGGGCGCCACTGCGGTGGGCAACCCGGCGCGCATCCTGCATGCCGAGGCCGACGCGGAGCGCGAAGCGGCGGCCGCGAAGATGGGCTTCTCGGCTTACGGCATCACGCAGGGCGACGACCCGGCGGCGCTGGCAATGAAGGGGCTGATCGACAACGCCTCGGGACACGAACATCAGATCGCAATGTTGTGGCAAGCGATCGAGAAGTTGTCGCACCGTTCGCGCGAACTGCCCACCGCCGACTGTGTGCCGCAAGACGCGCAGACGCGCGAGCAGTTCGACGCGGCGCGCTTCAATCAGCTGGTGAAGTAGCGGCGGGCCCGGGCCCTGCAAGCCCCGGTCTAGCTGCTAGAGGCCGAACAACAGCGGGAACAGCAGCCACAAGAAGCTCCAGTCCCTGGGCACCTCGGTCTTGAGCGTGGTGCTGTAGGGGCTGACGAAGCCATCGGCTTCAACGCTGCGGTAGCGAAAGAAGTACTCGCCAGCGCGATCGGGCACCGGCAGGGTCCATTCGGTCGCGCCCAATTCGGCACTCGCCACGATGTCCGTGAACGCCAGATCGCGCGCCAGTTCGACCTGCTGGCGGTCTTGCGGCCGGCCCGACCAGCTGAATGTCATCGAGCGTCCGTCGGCAGCCAGGCCACCCTTGGGGGGCTCCGGCGTGGGGCGCAGTTCGAACGACAGCGCATCCCCGAACGGCCCCTGGTCGGCCGCCAGGCCGGCCTTGGCGCGAATGCTGGCCAGGCGCCAGAAGTAGGTGCCCGGGTCTGCCAGGTCGACACGCGCCGCCGCGCCGGCCAGCGCATCGCGGTCCAGCACCAGTTCCTTGAAGTTCGCCTCGCGCGCGATCTGCAGGCGCTGGCTGCTGGCGTCGACGTTCTGGGCCCACGCGAAGTCGACACTGCCCACGGTCTGCTTGGCGCCGCGGCGCGGCTGGATCGGCGCCGGTGGTTCGGGCCGGGCCTTGAGCACGAAGGCGCGCACGGCGTCGAGGCCCTCGATGCCTTGCGCGTCGACCCGGCGTGCGCGCAGGTACCAGGCACCGTCGTCCAGGCCGACGATGCGGATCTCGGCGCCCGGCTCGACGCGCTGGGTCCGCACCACGTTGTCGAAGGCGGCGTCGGTGGCCACCTGGACCCGCAGTGGCTGCGGCTCGCTGGCCACGCTGAAGCGCACGATCGGGCGCTCGAAGCGGTCGGGCGTGGCGGCCAGATCCGGCGGCGCGAGCAACTTGACCACCAAGGGCACCGCGCCCGCGGCATCGACCGCGGCGCCGACCGTGGCACCGAAGCCGGCCGAAACGTCGACACCGCTGCCCGAGGCGGGGTCCAGCCGCACCAGCCCGTCGAGCACCTCGGTGCGTGTGCTGCGGGAGGCCGATGCGTCGTAGCCGACCCGGTACTGCGTGCCGCGCACGCCGACCACCGCGGTCGGCGTGGTCACCTCCAGTGGTTGGGCCCGCAGCACCTTGGTGGCGAACACCTCGACCGAGCCGCGCAGCAGGCGCAGCACGCCCGAAAAGAGGCCGGTGGACGGGCCGGTCGGAGTGCCGGCGTCGGCGGCTGTAGTTGCGGTTGCAGCGGGCCCGGCGTGGCGCCGCCCGGCCACGACCTGCGCCAGACTTGACGGGGCCAGCTTGATGCGCGACTTGTCGGCCAATTCGAGCACGGCCGACGCTTCCGGCCCGGTTTCCACACTCTGGCCTTCGGTCAGCGCGTCGGCCGCGGCGGCGGCTCGGCCATCGACGCGGACATCGCCGGTCACACCGACCAGCTTCGCGTCGGCAAAGGTCCAGCGCAGCAGACGCAGGGGGATCTGCAAGACCTGGCCGGGAATCAGCAGGTTGGCGTTGCTCAGCCGGTTCAGGGTGGCGATCTCCGGCCACGCCTCAGGCGACGTGAGCACACGGTCGGACAGGCCGATCAGCGTGTCTCCGGGAGTGACGGTGTAGGTCACGGTCGGCTCGGTGGCGCGTGCTGACAGGCAGCACGCAGCGACCAGCACCCAGGCACAAAGTTGCTGCAACATCATGCTGGCGCCGGACGCTGCGCCGACTTGGGCCGGAAGGCCTTGCACACCGCCTCGTCGGTTTCGAGGTACGGGCCGCCGATCAGGTCGATGCAATACGGCACCGCGGCAAAGATGCCCGGCACCGGCGGGCGCGCTTCCTTCAGGCCTTCCAATGTCTCGGCAATCGCCTTCGGCTGGCCGGGCAGGTTGATGATCAGCGCCTTGTCGCGCACCACCGCCACCTGGCGCGACAGGATCGCCGTGGGCACGAAGCGCAGGCTGATCTGGCGCATCTGTTCGCCAAAGCCCGGCATCACCTTGGTGGCCACGGCCAGCGTGGCTTCCGGCGTCACGTCGCGCAGGGCAGGGCCGGTGCCGCCGGTGGTCAACACCAGGTCGCAGTGGGCCCGGTCGACGAGGTCGCGCAAGGCGTGGCTGATGGTGGCTTCGACGTCCGGGATGAGGCGGGTTTCCCAGCTGATCGGGTTGCGGATGGCCCGGCCCAGCCAGGCCTGCAGCGCCGGAATACCCTGGTCCTGGTAGACGCCCGCGGAAGCGCGGTCGCTGACCGAAACCAGGCCGATGAGCACAGGTTCCAAGGCAGGTTCGAATTCACTCATGGTCGCTGGCAGCCTTGATGAACTGGAACAACTCCCGATAGGCGCGCCCGCTACGCTTTTCGGGCACCAACGCGGCGTCCTTGCGGGCGCTGCGGACCAGGCTGCGCAACTGCTGCAGGTCGGTCTCGGAGTGTTCGGCGGCCCAGCGCGTCAGCGCGTCGTCGCTGGCGATCAGTTCGGCACGCCAGCGTTCGGCTTCGTGCAGGGCCAGCGAGTCCTTGGCGCGACCGAGCTGCACGTCGGTGACGGCCTGGCGGATCGGTTCGGTGTCGGCGCGGCGCATCAGCTTGCCGATGTACTGCATCTGGCGCCGCCGGCCTTCGTGCGAGCGGGTGCGCTTGTACTCGCGCACGGCGTCGAGCAGCGGTTCGGAAAGTGCCAGGCCGTCGAGGCGGTTCTCGGGCAGTTCGACCAGCGCCACACCCAGGTCCTGGAGCTCGTGCGAATCGTGCTTCAGGCGCGTCTTGCTCGGCCGGTCGTACACGGCGCTGGCGCTGGGCAGGTCATCGGCGTCGAGGGTGTTCACGGCGGGCATTCAGGGTGCGTGGCAGTCTTGTTGAGTTTGGGATGAAACGGCTCGCTATGATATCCGGCTGACCCGGCAGCCATCAAAATGTCGGCGCCCCGCCCACCCCCTTCCTGTCCACTCCTGCATGACACCTTCCTCCCAGACCCTGCCGCAACCCGCCCAGGGCTTCGCCTTTTCGCGCGATCAGTTCCAGCAGTGGGTCGAAGACGCGCTCGCCTTTGCCAGCGACATCGGGGCCAGCGACGCCGCGGTCGAGGTGTCCGAAGGGGTCGGCTTGTCGGTGTCGGTGCGCAAGGGCGAGGTCGAGAACGTCGAGCGCAACCGCGACAAGTCGCTCGGCGTCACGGTCTACCTGGGCCAGCGGCGTGGCAATGCCAGCACGTCAGACTTCTCGCGCGCCGCGCTCGAGCAGACCGTGCGTGCCGCGCACGACATTGCCCGCTTCACCGCCGAAGACCCGGCCGCCGGCCTGCCCGACGAAGCCGACATGGCGCGGGGCGATGCTGCCCGGCGCGACCTCGACCTGTTCTACCCCTGGGACATCGACGCCGAACGCGCGGTGCAATTGGCGTTGCGCTGCGAAGCCTCGGCGCTGGCCGTAGACCGGCGCATCACCAACTCCGAGGGCGCCGGCGTGTCAGCCCAGCAGTCGCACTTCTTCTCTGGCAACAGCCGCGGTTTTCGGGGTGGCTTTGCCAGTTCGCGCCATTCGCTGTCGGTCGCACCGATCGCCTCGCTGCCCGGGCGCGGCGGCGAGCAGATGCAGCGCGACTCCTGGTACACCTCGATGCGGGCTCCGCAAGAGATGGCGGCCCCCGAGGCGGTGGGCCGTTATGCCGCCGAACGTTCACTGGCGCGCCTGAACTCGCGCCGGCTGCCCACCTGCGAAGTGCCGGTGCTGTTCGAGGCCACGCTGGCTTCGGGCCTGCTCGGCGCTTACGTGCAAGCCACCAGCGGGGGCGCGCTGTACCGCAAGTCGAGCTTTCTGCTCGACAGCCTGGGCACCCGCGTGCTGCCCGAGCACATCGACGTGCGCGAGGACCCGCACGTCCTGAAAGGCAAGGGCAGTGCACCGTTCGACGACGAGGGCGTGCTCACGCGTCCGCGCGACGTGGTGCGCCAGGGCGAGGTGCAGGGATACTTCCTGTCCACCTACTCGGCACGCAAGCTCGGCCTGCGCACCACCGGCCACGCCGGCGGCTCGCAGAATCTCACGCTCACCAGCCGCCTGACCGACCCGGCCGACGACCTCGACGCGATGCTGCGCAAGCTCGGCCGCGGCCTGTTCGTGATCGAGCTGATGGGCCAGGGCGTGAACTACGTGACCGGCGACTATTCGCGTGGTGCGGCCGGCTTCTGGGTCGAAGGCGGGCGCCTGCAGTACCCGGTGCACGAGATCACCATCGCCGGCAACCTGCGCACCATGTTCAAGCACATCGCCGCGGTGGGTGCCGATGCCTACACGATGGGCTCCAAGACCACCGGCTCGGTGCTGATCGAGCGCATGAAAATCGCCGGAACCTGAGCCGCACGCACCTCAAACGTGCAGGCCGTCACAGCGCGTGGCGGCAGGTCCGGAGCGGCCTCGCGTGTCACGGGTAAACACTCGGCGGGGGTCCAAGACCCGGCTTCTAGAATTCGGCGCGTCCTGACTGGACACGCATTTTTTGGCATTTCAAAGGAGTCAGCAGATGGAACGTCGTTCCTTTATTCGACACACCGGCCTGGCCGGAGTACTGGCCGCCGGTGCAGCGCCGGCGATCGTGCACGCCCAGGCCAACATCCGCTGGCGCATGACCTCGAGCTTCCCGAAGTCGCTCGACACGCTGTTCGGCGTTTGCGATGTTTTTGCCAAGCACGTCAATGACATGACGGGTGGCAAGTTCGTGATTTCCACGCACGCGGCCGGTGAAATCGTGCCGGCCTTCGGCACGGTCGACGCCATTCAGAACGGCACCGTCGAGTGCGCCAACACGGCGCCCTACTACTACTTCGGCAAGGACCCGACCTTCGCGCTGGGCTGCGCCATTCCCTTTGGCCTGAACAGCCGCCAGATGACGGCCTGGATGTACGAAGGCAACGGCCTGAAGCTGATGCGCGAGTTCTATCGCAACTTCAACATCATCAGCTTCCCGATGGGCAACACCGGCGCGCAGATGGGCGGCTGGTGGCGCAAGGAGGTCAAGTCGCTCGCCGACATCAAGGGCGTCAAGTTCCGCACCGGCGGCTTCAGCGGCAAGGTGTTCGAGCGCATCGGCGGCGTGGCGGCCAACATTCCCGGCGGCGAAATCTACACCGCACTGGAAAAGGGCACGATCGATGCGGCTGAGTGGGTGGGCCCGTACGACGACGAAAAGCTCGGCTTCCAGAAGATCGCCCAGTTCTACGGCTACCCCGGCTACTGGGAAGGCGGCCCGCAACTCGACCTGCACGTCAACACCAAGGCCTACGACGGGCTGTCGGGTGAATACAAGGCCATCATCGAAGCGGCAGCCGCCTTTGCGCACACCGACATGCAGGCCAAGTACGACGGCCGCAATGCCGCCGCGCTGAAACGCCTGGTGGCCGGCGGGACCAAGCTGTTCCGCTTCCCGAAAGACTTTCTGGATGCCGCCTTCAAGGAATCGATGGCGCTGTACTCGGAGCTGTCGGGCACGAACCCGGCCTGGAAGAAGATCTACGAAGACTACGCGGCATTCCGGCGCGACGCGAACCTGTGGTTCCGCTTCACCGAGGCCGGCTTCGACGACTACATGCAGAGCGCCAAGCTGTAATCTGCAGCGTTGAAACAAGAAGGGCCGCGGTTGTTTACCGTGGCCCTTTTCATTTGTGGGTGCTGATTCGCCCTGTCACCGGGCCAGGGCGAGCTACTTCTTGCCCTTGTCCTGCTCCAGCGCTCGCTTGACGGCTTCCATGGGATCTTCGTCTGCCGCACTGGCGCCAGAGGCCGGCAGACCTCCCTGCGCCGCAGCGTCGGGCGCGGTCGGAGCAGTGTGCGTCCGGCCGCCGCCCATCTGCTCGATCGCCTCGCCGGCCTTGTTGATGTCGAGCACTTTCTCCTTGTCGAGAAACACCGTGACCGTCTGCGGGAAGAAGATCACGACCGCCACCAGGATGAGCTGGATCACGATGAACGGGATGGCGCCCATGTAGATGTCGCGCGACTCGACCTTGCGCGGCAGCGACTTGTTCTTGTACAGCGTGTCGGAAATGCCGCGCAGATAGAACAGCGCAAAGCCGAACGGCGGGTGCATGAAGCTGGTCTGCATGTTCACGCAGATCATCACGCCGAACCAGACCAGGTCGATGCCCAGCTTGGCCGCCACCGGCGCCAGGAACGGGATGATGATGAAGGCGATCTCGAAGAAGTCGAGGAAGAACGCCAGGAAGAAGATGAAGATGTTGACGGCGATCAGGAAGCCGAGCTGGCCGCCCGGCAGACCGGCCAGCATGTGCTCGATCCACTTGCCGCCGTCAACGCCCTGGAACACCAGCGCGAACACGCGCGAGCCGATCAGGATGAAGACCACCATCGCCGTCAGGCGCATCGTGCTCAGCATGGCCGACTTGAGCAGGTCGAAGGTCAGCCGCTTGTGCAGCGCGGCCAGGATGAAGGCGCCCACCGCACCCATCGCGCCGGCTTCGGTGGGGGTGGCAATGGCATGCTTCATGCCGGGCAACCCGCCCATGCTGCCGAGCACGGTGAAAATCAGGATCGCCGACGGAACGATGCCGCGCAGGCATTTGGACCACAGCGCCCAGCCCTCCAGCGTGCGTGCCGTCTT
>JANOQS010000417.1:0-5146 GCA_031414975.1 Methylibium sp.
CGGGGTTTCACGGCCAGCTCGCGCGAGGGCAGGCGCAGCCGCGCGCTGCCGCCGATGCGGCCTTCGATCTGCGCCCGAGCGAGTTCCGGGATCGCGCTGGCGAACAGGCCGAACGCGTGGTCCAGCGGCGTGTCGGGCAGGCTGAATTTCAGCTCGGCCTGGTCGGTTTCGATGCGCGCATTCCACTGCCCGCGCACCACCCTGGCCGCCTCGCCGAGCGCGAACGTGCCGTGCAGCTTCATCTGCAGATCGCGTTCGAGCGTGAACTCCACGCGCGCCAGCACGATGCGCTCGCGCCCCAGTTCACGGCGCTCGAACGAACACGGCGCGCAGACCACGCGCCAGGTGCCGGGCCTGGCATCGGCTGTCCACCGCACCGGCCCGAAGCGGGTGTCGAGCCGCCTCCCTTCCAGCAAACCCAGCGTGAACGGGTGCGTGGCCATGCGCAGCAGCGTGGGCATGCTGACCTCTCGCTGCCAGCGCCCCAGGCGCACCGTCTCGCTCCATTCGCCCGGCGCCGGGCGCAGGATCAGCGCCACGCTCGTGGCCAGCGCCGCGGCACACACCAGCACCACGGCGCACAACGCGCCGCACCACAACGCCACTCTCATCAGGATTTTGTTCACAGCGCCCTCGCGGTGGTGACGGCCAACCACGGCCCGGTGGACTGGCCCAACTGCGCGGCCCAGAACCAGCTCGATGCGTCGGTGAAGACCTGTCCTTTCGCGTCGACGATGCGTTCGCACACGCGCGTGGGACGGCCCTCGCGTTCGGCCACGAAGCAGCGCCACAGGCCTTGCTGTGCGTCACGCTCCAACTGCGCTTGCCGGATGCGGTAACCCAGCCCGCGGTAACAGTCGGCGGCCGGGTGCAGCCTGCGCGTGGGCTGGCGCACTTCGCGCAAGACGAGCACCTGTTCACCATCGGTCAGGCGCGCCATGCGGCCGGGGAAGCGGGCCGCGAAACGTTGCTCGACCGCACTGAAGGCGAGCGGCCGCAGCGGCTTGCCGTGCCAGGTGGCAGGCCACTCGGTGGCGCCCGCCATCTCGCCCGTGGGCGATGCCACCACCTGCCGCAAGCAGGGTGCCAGCGCGCACAGGCCCAGCACCAGCGCGAACACCAGCTTGACGTCAAGGACGCGCATCGCCGCCTCCCTTGATCACCATCACGACCGCAGCGCACACCGCCGCCAGCACCACCAGCCCGACGCCCTGGTGCATGGCTTCGGAAACCGACGCCTGCGTCGCCTCCAACCCGACCAGCACGCTGTTGCGCAGCACGTTGCCGCTGAGCACCAGCACGCCCACCCAGGGCAGCCGGCGCAGGAATGCGGCGTCGCGCGTGGGCCGGAACACGGCCACCGCGCAGGCGCAGAAGTACGCCATCCACACCATCTGCACGCCGGAGCAAGGCGCGTCGACGATGATCAGGCGGCCCTCCACCACCATCGCCGTGCCGCTGCGCTCGGCCGCCCAGCCGGCCGCCTGCAGCCCCCAGGTGCTGAGCTGCGCAGTGACCACGCGCAGCGGAAACCCGGCATAGAACTGCAGCGACGACACCACCGGCAGCGCCAGCACCGCCAGGCCTGCCAGCGGCAGCATCGCCGTACCGGCCGGCATGAAAGCCCGCAGCCCGGCCGCCAGCGCCAGCGCGGCCAGCAGCGCGCCGAACAGCGGCGGTGCGACCAGCGCTGCCCCGGTGGCCGCGACGCTGGCCAGCAGCGCCAGCGCCAGCCAGGCCGGCCGCGGCTGCGCGCGCAGCGCAGGCTCCAGGCGCCACACCGCGAGTACCAGGACCCCGAGTGCGGCCACGCCGAGCGGGTCGTCCGAGCCATCGGCCACGCGCGCCGCGGCCCAGCACCAGTGCGGCCACAGCGCCGCCGCCTGCAGCGCCAGCCAGGCCAGCGGCGGCAGCGCCTTGAAGCGGGCCGGGCAGCGGGCCTGCCAGCGGCCCAGGGTGCTCATTGACACGGGGGTGAACACGGCAGCGTTCATGCTCACTTGCGACGCCGCGCCAGCACCGTGCTCACCACGACGCCCAGCACGATCAGCATCGCCAGCCACGCACTCGGCTCGGGCGTGCTCGGCACTTCCGCTCCGACCGCCAGGTTGCTCACACCTTCCGGCAGCGGTGACGGCTGGTTCACCGTCGGCGCCAGCGCCGGGTTCGGGTTGCGCACGATGTGGTCCACCGCGATGAAGCTGGTGTATTGCGTCAGCAGGCCGTAGGTCAGGCCGAGTTCGGTGATGGCGCCCTTCTGCGCGCTGCCGCCTTCGAGCGCTTCCTGGTCGGTCAGCGCGGCGATGCGCTGGCGCGCCCACAGGTGGCGCAAGGCGGCCGAGGTCTTGTCTTCACGGCCGCTGGCCGACACCTCGGTCACGTACGCACCTTCGGCGCTGCGCCCTTCGATCACCAGCGTGCCGCTGGCCGGCACACCGGCCTGGCTGCGCCACTTGCCGAACAGCAGCACCGGCCGGCCGCCCAGCACGTCGGGCAATTGGGCCAGCGCGGGCTGCACGTCGTACACGTCCAGGCCTTCGAAGCGCGCCTTCACGTTCGTCAGCACCGGCGAGTCGATCATCTTGCGCAGGCGTTCGGCCTGCGCTGCCGCCTGGTCGGGCTTGGTGACGACAAAGGCCTCGCCCTGGCCGGCACGCGCAATGCCTTCGATCAGGTGCCGGTTCACGCTGCTGCCGATGCCGAACGCGAACACGTTGCTGCGGTTCAGGTTCTTCGCGATCAGCTGGAACACTTCGGCCTCCACCGTCACGTAGCCGTCGGTCACCACAATCACGCTGCGCGACACGTCGGCTGCCTTCGGCAGCGCGGCAATGCGCTTGAGCGCCGGCACGATCTCGGTGCTGCCGCCACCGCCCATCTGTTTGATGGTCGCGAGCGCCTGTTCGATGTTGGCGCGCGTGGCCGGCACCGAGGTGGGCGACAGCAAACGGTTGCTGCCCGAGAACAGCATCACGTTGAAGGTGTCGCTCGGGCGCAGGTTGCCGATCAGGTTCTGCAGCAACAGCTTGGCCGTTTGCAGCGGGTAGCCGTGCATCGAGCCCGAGATGTCGACGACGAAGATGTATTCGCGCGGGTTGATCTGCGCCAACGGCACGGCCTTGGGCGGCTCGACCAGCGCGAGGAAGAAGTTCTCGCTGTCCTTGCCTTCCGATCCGCGAAACAACATCAGTCCCGACTCGATGCGGCTGCCGGCCAGGCGGTAGTTCAGGATGAAGTCGCGGTTGTTCGCAGGCTTGTCCGCCGGCGCCAGCTCGACCTTGGCGTGGCGCGTGTGTGTGCCGGCTACGCGGATGTCGTGCGACGGCGAGGTCACTTCCTTCAGCGCCACCGGAGCGTCCAGCGTGACCTGGATGTCGAACGCCGCGGTCGGCGCCTCACCGGCTTTCAGGTACGGCGCAGCGACCCACTTCTCACTCGCTGCCGCCCCTTGGGGCGAGTTGTAGCGCGGGCCCACGACGGTCGGGAACACGAAGCCGTAGAGCGCGTCGGCAGGCGTCAGCAGCTCCGTGTAGCGCAGCTCCACCGCCACGTCGTCGCCGGGCAGGATGTTGGCCACGTTCATCTCGAACACGTTCGGGCGGTGTTGTTCCAGCAGCGCGCTGGTCTTGCCTTCCTTCTTCGCGGTTTCGTATTCGATGCGCGCCTGTTGCTTCTCGCGGATGCGCGCGGTCAGCAGCCGTTCGCCCAGGCGCACGTTCATCGCGTAGACCGCCGCCTGCGTAGAGCCGGGGAAGATGTAGCGCGCTTCGATGGCCCGCTGGCCTTCGTTGCGGTAGTGCTGCGTCACGGTCACGTCGGCAATCACGCCAGCGATGCGCACATCGACACGGGTGGCCTTGAGCGGCAGCCGGTCGTTGCCGGGCTCGCTGCTGTTGATCTGGAAGTACGGGCTCTGTGCCTTCAGCGCGTCGGAGTCGTCGGCATGCGCCGGCGACCACAGCACCAGCAGCAAGGTGGCGAAGACCGCCACCACCAGGCACAGCAGCACGCGCCCGGCACGGGTCAGGGGCCTGAGCGGGTGAAAGGCAAAACGCAACATGGGGCGGCCGAGGTGGCGCCACGGCGAGGGAGGCGACGGCGTGCGGGAACGGGTTGGCATGACAGTTCTCTCCTTGGGGGCACCACCGGTGCGGTGGGCCTGCAGCGAAGGATCGACGTGCCGTGCGAAGCGGGTTTGAAGGCGAACGGCGCTGTGTGAAGGCGCTGTGAAGTCAGCGCGAAAGCCGAACCCGCAAACCGCGCGTCGTTTGATCTGCGGCAAGGCCACGGCAGGCCACCGGTGCGACGCTGCGGCCTTGCAGGAGAACCGCATGAGCCTGCCCGGCCGCCCGAAAGGCGAATACCGGAGTGCGCAGCACGAAGCTACTCCAATGACCCACGCCACTCTCAAGATCATCCGCGACGAACATGCCGCGCTGGCGGCCATGCTGCGCTCGATCGTGCTGCTGCTCGCGCAGCACCGCCGCCAGGGCAGCCTGCCCGACTTTGCGGCCTTGCGCGCGATGCTGTTCTACGTGGACGAATTCCCCGAGATGCGCCACCACCGCAAGGAGTCGGAGCTGCTGTTCCCCAAGCTGCGCGCGCGCACGCCGCTGGCGCGTGAACTGCTCGACCACCTGGACGGCGAACACGGCCAGGGCGAACGCCGCATCCGCGATCTCGAGCACGCGCTGCTGGGCTTCGAGATCATGGGTGAGCCGCGCCGCGCCGCGTTCGAGCAGAAGGCCCAGCGCTATGTGGACTTCTACCTCGCCCACATGGCGATGGAAGAGCAGCAGATCCTGCCGCTGGCCGAGCGCATGCTGACGGCTGCCGACTGGGCCGAGCTCGACGAAGCTTTCAGCGCCAACTGCGACCCGCTGACCGGCCACGAACCCGAGGCCGACTACCGCGCGCTGTTCTCACGCATCGTGAACCTGGTGCCGGCGCCGATCGGCCTGGGCGCGGCGGCCTGAACGGCGGCCACATCGGTCACACGCATCGAACCCACCCAGGAGTCACCCGCCATGGACACTGCCACCCACACCCTCGACCAGGCGGCCCGCGACGCGCGCGATCGCCTCGCCGCCAGTCTGAAGAAAATGGTCGAGGAGTCCGAACACCTGCTCAAGAGCGCCCAAGGCGC
>JANOQS010000418.1:0-2742 GCA_031414975.1 Methylibium sp.
TCGTGGAACAGGGTGCGCGCGTCATCGAAGCTCAGCAAGGTCGGCTCACCCGGCGCCCCCTTGGCGAAGTTGTTGTTGTTGACGATCACCGGCGTGGCGCCCGGCCCGTGCGGCCCACCGTCGCCACAGTTGCGCGACTGCAGCCGGTACGAACTCATCCACGCGCCGCTGCGCTTGGTGGCGCGGGCGAAGTTGTCGTGCAGGAACACGCCGATCAGCGCGTCGTCGGCGCCACGCACTTCGTAGACCTTCACGTCGGGGTGGTAAACGCGGATCTGCGGCTGTTCCACAAAGCGCACGCCGAACAGGCGCTGCGCGCAGTCGAACACCGCATCCACCATGCGCGGCAGCGGGAAGTAGGGCTTGATCTGCGCTTCGTCCAGGTCGTAGCGCACCTGGCGAACCTTCTCGGCGTAGTAGCGCCAGTCCCAGCACTGCAGCTCCGCCGTCTCGCCGCGCGCCAACGCCACCGCCTGCAGCGCCACGCGCTCCTGTTCGACGCGCGCCTTGGCGGGGCCCCACACCTGCTGCAGCAGCGCGTTCACCGCCGCCTGCGAGCCGGCCATCGTGTCGGTCAGTGCGTGGTCTGCATAACAGGTGTGACCGTGCAGCCGGGCCAGTTCATGGCGCAGCGCCAGGATGTCACTGGCCAGCACGCGGTTGTCGTGTTCGCCGGCATGCGCGCCCCGTTCGGTCCAGGCACGCCAGGCTTGCTCGCGCAGGTCGCGCCGGTCCGAGAAGGTGAGGAAGGGCACGATGTGCGAACGCGACAAGGTGACCAAGCCCAGCCCTTCGATGCCACGCTCGGCCGCCGCCTGTGCTGCGGCGGCATGCACGAAGTCGGGCAGGCCGGCCAGGTCGCTCTCGGTGCGCAACACCAGACCAAAGGCATTTTCGTCAGCCAGCACGTTCTGCCCGAAGCGCGTGCTCAGCTCGGCCAGGCGTTCCATGATCTGGCCGCAGCGCTGCTGCTCGGCCGGTTGCAGCCTGGCACCGGCGCGCACGAAGTCGGTGTGAAAGCGCTCCAGCACGCGGCGCTGTTCGGGCTGCAGCCCCAACTGATCACGCCGTTCGTGCAGCGCAGCGATGCGCGCGAACAAGGCCGGGTGCGTGTGCACGGCGTTGTCGTGCGCGGCCAGGCGGGGTGCCAGCGTGCGTTCGGCCGCTTGCAGCGCGGGCGAGGTTTCGCTCGCCGTGAGGTTGTGGAACAGGCCTTCGACGCGCTGCAGCAAGCGCCCGCAACGGTCCAGCGCGGCGATGGTGTTGTGAAAGTCGGCGGGCTGCGGGTTGGCGCCGATCGCATCGATCTCGGCCCGGTGCGCCTTCAGCGCCACGTCGAAGGCCGGCACGAAGTGTTCGGCCCGCACCTGCTCGAACGGGGGCAGGCCGTAAGGTGTGTCCCAAGGCTGCAGGAGGGGGTTGTCGCCGGTGGTCATCGGGCCGCCCTGGCTATTTGCCGTTTCGAATCGCGATCTCGTCCTTCTCATCGAAGCGCCGGTTCTCGCAGCCCTTGGCAAAGGCCTCGCGTTCGCTCTTGAGCGCATCGACCTTGGCGTTGAACGCCGGCGTGCCGGCGTTGTAGGCGTCGACGCGCTTGTCGAAGGCCAGCGCCTGTTCGTTGTAGGCGTTCACCGCGTCGGCGCTGGTGCGGTCGAGCGCGTCGAGCCGCTCCTTCAGCGCAGCGCCCAGGCGCGTGACCTCGGCCTTCTCCTGGTCCATCAGGGCCTGCAGCTTGACGGTTTCGCCAGTCTGCGCACGCACCCGTTCGTCGCGCGCCATGCAGTCACGCAACTCGGCGCGCGTCAGCAGCGGGCCACCGGCCTTGCTCTTGACGCCGAAGCTGCGTTGCGCCGCGGGATCGGCCGCCAGCGTGGAGGTGAGCAAGGCCGACGTGCAGAGCAAGGCGACCAGGGAAGGCAGGACGTTGGGCATGGCAAGGCAGGGCGAGGCAATGGATGAGTTGACCGGGCGCACAAAATTCAGGACAGGCTCAGCTGGCGCGCATCATGCCACCGGCGTGCGCATGGTGACGAACTCCTCGGCCACGGTCGGGTGGATGCCCAAGGTGGCATCGAAGACCGCCTTGGTCGCGCCGGCCCTCATGGCCACCGCAAACCCCTGCACGACCTCGCCGGCATCGGCACCCACCATGTGCAGGCCGACCACGCGGTCGCTGGCTTCGGCCACCACCAGCTTCATCAAGGTGCGTTCGGTGCTGCCCGACAGCGTGTGGCGCAGCGCGCGGAACTCGCTGCGGTAGATGCGCACCGCGCCGAGCCGTTGGCGCGCCTGCGCTTCGGTCAGGCCGACGGTGCCGATGTTCGGGGTGGTGAACACCGCCGTCGGAATCAACTCGTAGTCCAGGCTGCGCTGGCCGTTGCCGAACAATTGGTCCACCAGCACCATCGCCTCAGCCAGCGCCACCGGCGTGAGCTGCAGGCGCGCCGTCACGTCGCCGATGGCGTGGATGCCGGGCACGTTGCTCTGGTAGTGCTCGTCCACCACCACCGCGCCGCTCAAGGCCAGCTTCACGCCCACGTCGCCCAGGCCCAGGCCGGCGGTGTTGGGCGCGCGGCCGGTGGCGTAGAGCACGCTGTCGGCCGTTACTGCACTGCCGTCGCGCAAGGCCACGCGCAGGCCATCGGCCGTCTTCTCGATGCTGGCAAGCTCGCTGCCGGTGCGCAGGTCCACGCCCTTCTTGCGCATCTCGTCGGCCACGAAATGGCGCACGTCGTCGTCGAA
>JANOQS010000419.1:0-6420 GCA_031414975.1 Methylibium sp.
GCCGCCCTTCCGAGGAAGGGCGGCCGGCGGGCGTTGCAGCTGCCCCTGGGGCAGCTGAGGATCGTCGCGAATCAGGTCAGGAGTTGAGCACGTCCAGCACCTCCGAGCGGAACTCGCGCTGGTACAGGATGTAGATCACGCCCACCGACGCCAGCACGAACACCAGCGGCGAGAAGAACCAGCCGATCGCCGCAAAGGCCAGGTAGTAGGCGCGCAGCCCGTCGTTGAAGGTTTCGGCCGCCAGCCCCACCACGCGGCCTGCGCGGTCGGCGAACTGATCGCGCGGCAGGTCCTTCTCTGCGTACTGCTTGGCTTCTGGTGCCGCCGCCACCAGCAGCGCGCCGAAGGTGTACTGGCGCATCGACCAGGTGAAACGGAAGAACGCATAGACGAAAATGCCCAGCAGCAGCAGCACCTTCAGGTCGAACACCAGCACCGAGGTCTGGGCCGCGAACGGGAGTTCGCGCACCAGTTCGTTGGCCTTGTCGGTGGTGCCCAGCACCGCCAGCAGGCCGCCGATGATCAGGATCGTGGTCGAGGCGAAGAACGACGGGCTGCTCGACAGGCTCTGCATCACCACCGCATCGACCACCCGCACCTCGCGGTGCGTGGCCTGCAGCATCCACTGGTGCCGAATCCGGTTGGTGCTGGCCAGGATGGAAGGCCGCGTCTCGGCGCGCCGGCGTGCGAACTGCGCGTAGCCCACCCAGGCGCAGAAGAACACGATCACCGCGACCCAGTCGAACCACGGCAACACGGCGATGAGTTTGGAGAACGTTTGCATGGCCGCGACTGTAAGCCGTCGATCAAGCCCCGCCCTGCCCCTTCAACGCCCCCGCCACCCGCACCACCGACGCCACCACGCGCTGCACGCCCTGCCTCTGCTTCGCATCGATCAGCGCGCCCTGCTCGTCGAACGCCTGCCCCGCCTGCACCAGCGCGAACTGCTCGGGCACGACCAGAAACCCCAAGGTGTTGTGCAGGAACTGGCGCGTGAAACCCAGGCTGCGCAGGCCGCCCATCGGGCCCGGTGACGCGCTCATCACACCCGCCACCTTGCCGCCCATCGCGGCCAGGCCCGAAGGCAGGCCGTCGGCGGCGGCGGGGCGCGAGGCCCAGTCCAGCGCGTTGATCAGCAAGGGCGTGGGAAAGCCGTTGTACTCGGGCGACGCCAGCAGCAGCGCGTCGTGGCTGGCCAGCAGGCGGCGCAGCTCCAGCGCGCCGGCGGGCAAACTGGCGGCTTCGATCTCGGCGTCGTAGATCGGCAGGCCGAGGCTGCGCAGGTCCAGCGGCGTGACCTCGGCGCCGAGCTCGCGCGCGGCCTTCACGGCCACTGCGAGCAGCTTGCCGTTGAACGAGCCGGCGCGTGAGCTGCCGGCGAAGGCAAGGATTTGTACTGCGGTCATCGAAGCGTCCTTTTGATCGTCACGCGGCCAGGTCGAACACGATCACTTCGGCATCGTGACCCTCTGCGAGTGTGACCTGCGGCTCGCCGTCGAGCTTGGCCGCATCGCCGGCCGACAACGCCTGGCCGTTCACCGCCACCTGCCCACGCAGCACCTGCACATACGCCTTGCGGCCGGGCTGCAGCGCCAGGGTGGCAGATTCCGTGCCGTCGAACAGGCCGGCGTAGAGGGCCGCATCGGCGTGGATGCGCACCGAACCGTCACGCGCATCGGGGCTGGCCACCAGGCGCAGCGCGCCGCGCTTCGCTGCAGCATCGAAGTGCTTCTGCTCGTAGCCGGGCGCGATGCCGCGCACGTCGGGCAGGATCCAGATCTGCAGGAAGTGGGTGGTCTGGTCCTTGGCGTGGTTGAACTCGCTGTGCATCACGCCGCGGCCGGCGCTCATGCGCTGCACGTCGCCGGGGCGGATCACGCCGGTCTGCGCAGCGCCTTCCGAGCCGTTGCCCATGCTGTCCTTGTGCGCCAGCTCGCCGCTCAGCACGTAGCTGACGATTTCCATGTCGCGGTGGCCGTGCGTGCCGAAGCCGGTGCCGGGCGCGATGCGGTCTTCGTTGATGACACGCAGGTTGCCGAAGCCCATGTGCTGCGGGTCGTGGTAGTCGGCGAACGAAAAGCTGTGAAAGCTCTTCAGCCAGCCGTGGTCTGCATAGCCCCGCTCGGATGCCTTGCGCAGCGCGATCATGATCAATGTCCTTGGGTGAGGTGAAAGAAGCCGTCGAATCACCAATGTAGGCCCGGCACGGCCGGCGCAAAGCCCGCAGCCTTGAAGGCGCCGTTCAAATAAGATGAAGCCATGCAGAACAGCCACCTGGTCCTGACCCCCGACGCGCTGGCGATGATGGACGCGATCGCGCGCACCGGCAGTTTTGCCGCGGCTGCGCGCGAGCTCGGCAAGGTGCCGTCGGCGCTGACCTACAACGTGCGCCAGCTCGAAGACGCGCTCGACGTGCTGCTGTTCGACCGCAGCTCGCGCCAGGCCCGCTTCACCGCCGCGGGCAAAGAGCTGCTCAACGAAGGCCGGCGCCTGCTGGCCGAGATGCAGGCGGTGTCGAACCGCGTGCGGCGCGTGGCCACTGGTTGGGAAACGCAGCTCGCGGTGGCGGTCGATGGTGTGCTGTCGCAGCTCACCGTGTTCGAGCTGTGCGAGGCTTTCTACGCTCTCAACCCGCAAGGCGTGGCCGGCGGCGCCACCGGCGGGCCAGGCACGCGCCTGCGCCTGCGCACCGAGGTGCTGGCCGGCACCTGGGAGGCGCTGGTCACCGGCGAGGCCGACCTGGCCCTCGGCGTGGGCACCGAAGCGCCACCGCCGCCTGGCGTGGCGATCGAGCCGCTGGGCGAGCTGAACTTCGTCTTCGCGGTTGCGCCGCAGCACCCGCTGGCTGCGCTGGACGGCCCGCTCAGCGACGCCGAGCTGCTGCGCCACCGCGCCGTGGCGGTGGCCGACTCGGCGCACCGGCTGTCCAAGATCACCGTGAACCTGCTGCCGGGGCAGGACGTGCTGACCGTCGCCACCTCGCAAGACAAGATCGAGGCGCTGGTGCGTGGCATGGGTTGCGCCTTCGTGCCCGAGCCGATGGCGCGCCACCACATCGAAGCCGGCCGGCTGGTGGTTCGCAAGGTGCAGCGTGCGCGCCAGGGTGTTCGCCTGGGTTATGCGTGGCGTTGCGACGAAGGGCCCAAGGGCCGGCGCGCGCCGGTCGGGCTGGCGCTGGGCTGGTGGCTCGAGCAACTCAAACGGCCCGCCACGCGCGCGGCGCTGATCGAGCGACATGTGCCCTGCGCCGGTTAGAGGCGCCGGAAGCGCCGGAAGCGCCGGAACCGCCGGCCGCTTCGCGCCGTCGCCCACCGGCCCGCTGCATGCCGGCTCGCTGGTGGCAGCACTCGCCTCGTGGCTCGACGCGCGCGCGCAGGGCGGGCGCTGGCTGGTGCGCATCGAAGACGTGGATGTGCCGCGCTGCGTGCCGGGCGCCGACCGGCTGATCCTGGCGCAGCTGGCCGCCTGCGGGCTGGTGGCTGACGAGCCGGCGTTGCACCAGTCGGCCCGCGGCGCGCTGTACCAGACGGCGCTCGCAGACCTGGTGGCGCGGCGTTGGGCCTACCCGTGCGCTTGCAGCCGCAGCGACATCGACGCCGCGCTCGCCGCCCGCGGCGTGGCGCGCCCGCGCCATGGCGAGCGCGTGTACCCCGGCACCTGCCGAACCGGCCTGCACGGCAAGCCGGCGCGCGCGGTGCGCTTGCTCGCCGTGGCGAACGCAACTGCAGACGAAACTGGAAACGCAACTGCAAACGCAACTGCAAACGCAACTGCAAATGCAACCGAAATCGCCACCGCAACCGCACTCCCGCACACCGCGCCGCACGCCGCGCCGCACGCCGACCTGATCATCGACTGGACCGACCGGCGCCTCGGGCCGCAGCGCGACAACGTCAGCACGCAGGCCGGTGACGTTGTGCTGCGCCGCGCCGACGGCCTGTGGGCCTACCAGCTCGCGGTGGTGGTGGACGACGCCGACCAGGGCATCACCCACGTCGTGCGCGGCGAAGACCTGGCCGACAACACCGCCCGCCAGATCCACCTGCAGCGCCTGCTGGGCCTGCCCACGCCGAGCTACCTGCACACGCCGCTGGTGTGCGGGCGCAACGGCGAGAAGCTCTCCAAACAGAACGGCGCGCAGGCGCTCGATCTCGGCGACACCGCCGCCACCTTGCGCGCGCTGCGCGAGGCCGCCGCGGTGCTGGACTTGCACGCCACCGACGCCGCCACCCACGCTGCCACCGCGCCCGAACTGCTGGCCGCGCTGCTGCCCCAATGGCGCGCGCGATGGCTGGCATGATGCCGGTCCCGACATTTCCGTCCAACCCCGAGGAAGCTCCATGACCACGACCACCGCATCCGGCCTGCAGTACACCGACACCGTCGCAGGCAGCGGCGCCACGGCCATCGCCGGCCAGCACGTCAGCGTGCATTACACCGGCTGGCTCTACAACGACGGCGCGCGCGGCGCCAAGTTCGACAGCAGCAAAGACCGCAACGACCCGTTCCAGTTCAGCCTCGGCGCCGGCATGGTGATCAAGGGTTGGGACGAAGGCGTGCAGGGCATGCAGGTGGGCGGCACGCGCGTGCTGGTGATCCCGCCGCAACTCGGCTACGGTGCGCGCGGTGCCGGTGGCGTGATCCCGCCGAATGCGACGCTGATGTTCGAGGTGGAACTGCTCGGCGTTTGATCCCCGGGCAGCACCGGGTTGGGGCTCGATGCGCTGAAATGCAGCATTGCTGCTGCGCAGCAAAACACCAATCCGGTGAGGCCCGCAACGCACCAATATCGATCAAACTTTCATAGGTGAATCATCTCTTGAACTAGGGGTTGTCGCACTGCAGCAATTCCAGATACTGATTGCAATTGATTTGTGCAATCGGTATCGGGATGTCTGGCCACGGAACGTCCCGTTTCCAACGAGGACGCGCCGTGAAACCCATGCTTTCGATCCCGATCCACCTGCTGGCCACTGCGCTGCTGGCGGGGCTGCTGGTGTCCTGCGGAGGCGGTGGAGATGCGCCCACCGACAGCACCGCCAATGGCGAAGCGCAAGGCTCGCGCAAGAAGGCCCAGGCCACTTTCGTCCCGACCACGGCCATCCCGGCCGACGCCAACGTCAAGGGCCTGTTCTCGCCGGTCTACAACTGGCCGCTGATCCCGGTGCATGCCGTGCTGATGCCCGACGGCCGCATCCTCAGCTACGGCACCAACGGCGACGGCACCCAGACCGGCAAGTTCATCTACGACGTGTGGGACCCGGAAGCGGGCCTGGCCGGCGGCCACATGACCCTGCCCAACACCACCCCGACCGACCTGTTCTGCGCCACGCAACTGGTGCTGCCGGCGGGCGACCAGGTGTTCATCGGCGGCGGCGACAACTGGAACACCACGGTGGCCAACAGCACCAACAACCAGGGCAACAACAACTCCAACACCTTCTCGCTGGCCACCAACACGCTGACCCCCGGCCCGAACATGAACCGGCCGCGCTGGTACGCCACCTCGACCACCCTGATCAACGGTGAAACGCTGGTGGCCGGTGGCCTGGGCGGCATCGACGCGTGGGAAGTGCGCGGTGCGAACGGCCAGTTCCGGCTCTTGAACACCAACTCCGGCTGGATCGACTACTACTACCCGCGCAACTTCGTGCGGCCCGACGGAAAGGTCGTCGGCATCAGCGCCAACGGCTACATCTACAACATTGACCCCACCGGCGCTGGTTCGGCCACCTGGATGGCCGACCTGCCCGCCCCCTACTTCGCCCCCGACACCACGGCCGTGATGTACCAACCCGGCCGGGTGATCCAGTTCGGCGGCGAATCGAATGCCGCCGTGCTGATCGACTTCCGGACCGCCGAGCCCGGTGCCGCGCAGCCCACGATCGCGGCCACCGCGCCCTTGTCGTCGCAACGCCGCCTGGTCACCGGCACCTTGCTGGCCGACGGCAACGTGCTCGCCACCGGCGGCAGCACGGTGTGGAACGAGATGGTCGGCGTGAACTACACGGCCGAGATCTGGAACCCGGTGAGCGGCCAATGGACCGTGGGCGCCACCTACAACCGGGCCCGCCTGTACCACAACATCGCGCTGCTGCTGCCCGACGGCACGGTGATGGTGGGCGGCGGCGGCGCGCCCGGCCCGCAGCTCAACACCAACTTCGAGCTCTACTTTCCGCCCTACCTGTTCGGCGCGAACGGCACGCTCGCGCCGCGGCCCGCCATCACCACGGCACCGACGGTGCTCGACATCGGCAAGACCTTCAACCTGCAGGTCGGCGGCAGCGGCACGGTGAGCCGCGTGGTGCTGGTCAAGACCGGTTCGGTCACGCACGGCAACAACATGGAGCAGCGCTTTGTCGAACTGGCCTTCACCACCAACGGCAACACGCTGTCGGTGCAGGCGCCGTCGCGGGCGGG
>JANOQS010000420.1:0-5508 GCA_031414975.1 Methylibium sp.
CGGGTAGCCGTAGCGCCAGTTCAGCTCCGGCATGGCCTGGAAGTTCATGCCGTAGATGCTGGCGATCAAGGTCGGTGGCAGCAGCGCCACACTCGCCACCGAGAAGATCTTGATGATCTTGTTCTGGTTGATGTTGATGAAACCGACGGTGGCGTTCATCAGGAAGTTGATCTTGTCGAAGATGAAGGTGCTGTGGCTGTCGAGCGAGTCGATGTCGCGCAGGATCTGGCGTGCTTCCTCGAACTGCTCGGCGTTGAGCAACCGGCTGCGCATCATGAAGCTGACCGCGCGGCGCGTGTCCATCACGTTGCGGCGCACGCGGCCGTTCAGGTCTTCTTCCTTGGCGATGGCCGACAGCGCTTCACCGGCCGCCTGGTCGTTCACGTTCTGCTTCAGCACCCGCGCGCTGACGGCTTCGAGGCTGTCGTAGATGCTCTCCAGCGCGTCGGCGCTGTACTCGGCATCGGCGTCGTAGAGCTTGAGCAGCACGTCTTTCGCGTCTTCGATCAGCGCCGGGATGCGCCGCGCGCGCAAGCGAAGCAGGCGAAACACCGGCAGGTCTTCGGCATGCACCGAGAACAGCACGCCCTTGAACAGGATGAAGGCCACGCGCACGTTGCGCGGCGTGCGGTCGTCGTCGATCAGGAAGTCGGAGCGGATGTGCAGCTCGCCGTTGTCCTCTTCGTAGAAGCGGGCCGACTCCTCGAGGTCGTCGTCGACCGCGTCGGCCGGAATCGTCACGCCGAAGTGCTGCGCGATCCAGCCTTTTTCTTCCGGCGTGGGGGCGTCCAGGTCGACCCAGACCGGGCGCACGTCGGCCAGCGCGCCGAGGCTGGCGATCTCTTCCTGGAAAAGCCGGCCGTTGGCCAGCGTGAAAACATTCAGCATCAGGGCTCCGGCGCAGCGCCCCAAAACAGCTGATGAGACGGCGAAGGCGGAATTATTGCATCGCCTGCGCGGCTTCCGGCTCGATGGCGGCACTTACCAGACCGGGTTCAAAAGCGCGACATTTGTACGGTGATTTGTCACTGATCGAAAGCTTGTCAGCCCCGGTGATCAGGCGCACACTGGCCCGAAATACCCTTCGACAGCCTCTCCCCCGTCCCCACCCGAAAAGCGAAAGGAGTCTTCATGAACTTGACGATCAGCGGCCACCACCTTGAAGTGACGCCGGCTCTCAGAGAGTATGTGCTCACTAAATTGGAGCGGGTCACACGCCATTTCGACCAGGTCGTGGACATCACCGTGCTGCTGTCGGTAGAAAAACTGAAGGAAAAGGAACGCAGGCAAAAGGCCGAAGTCACCGTGCACGTGAAGGGCAAGGACATCTTCGTCGAGCAGACCCACGAAGACCTTTACGCGGCCATCGACCAGTTGATGGACAAGCTCGACCGCCAGGTCTGCCGCCACAAAGACAAGGTGCAGGACCACCACCACGCGTCGGCCAAGCGGCTCGACACCGCGCCGCTCTGAGCGACCGACCCCGTCATGAACAAAGCGGCCTGCGGGCCGCTTTTTTCATGCGCTGGAATGCCCCCGTGACCGCGGGGGTCGCAGGCGTTGCTGCGACGCAGCAGCCCTGTGCACAATCGGGACGTGAACGCAGATGGGGCTTCTCTGCCCCGGGGTGCGAGATTCATAATTCTCGAATGTGTCACTTTCGTGATCGGGCCAGCGGGTCAACCGCCCGGGCCGCCAACGCAGCACGCCGATGAACCGCCTCGCCGCCATCCTGCCCGCCACCAATGTGTTGGTCGACGTGGACGCCACCAGCAAGAAGCGCGCTTTCGAGCACGCCGGCCTGTTGTTCGAAAATCAGCATGCCATCGCGCGCGCCACCGTCACCGACAACCTGTTCGCCCGTGAACGCCTGGGCTCCACCGGACTGGGCCACGGCGTGGCCATTCCGCACGGCCGCATCAAGGGCCTGAAGAACCCGCTCGCGGCGGTGCTGCGGCTGCAGCAGCCGATCGGCTTCGATGCGCCCGACGAAGAACCGGTGGGCTTCCTGATCTTCCTGCTGGTGCCCGAAGTGGCCACGCAGCGGCACCTGGAAATCCTGTCCGAGATCGCCGAGATGCTGTCTGACCGCGAAATGCGCGAGCGCCTGAAGACGCAGGGCACGGCGGCCGAGGTGCATGAGCTGATCCACAACTGGGTCCCGCTGAAGTCGGCCGCCTGACGCGGCTGGCCCCGGACTCCGCAGCGCGCTTCCCCTTAGACACGCCGCTTGAAACCCACCGTCATCAGCGCCGAGGCGCTGTTCGAAGAGCACCGCGCCGCGCTGCAATGGCAGTGGATCGCCGGGCATGCCCACCCGGAGCGGCACTTCGACGAGTCGGCGGTGCGCAACGCGCAGTCGTCCGCCGACCTGGTGGGCTACCTGAATTACATCCACCCGTACCGCGTGCAGATCGTCGGCCGGCGTGAGGTGGCTTATCTGAGCGAATGCACGCCCGAGGTGGCGCAGCGGCGCATCTCGCGCATCGTCACCCTGGAGCCGCCGGTGCTGATCGTGGCCGACGCTCAGGTGCCGCCCGAAAGCCTGGTGGCGCTGTGCGACCGGGCCGACATTCCGCTCTTCGCCACCGGCGAATCGGCCGGCCATGTGATCGACGTGGTGCGCGGCTACCTCAGCAACCACTTTGCCGAACGCACCACCCGCCACGGCGTGTTCATGGACATCCTCGGCCTGGGCGTGCTGCTGACCGGCGAGTCGGGCCTGGGCAAGAGTGAGCTCGGGCTGGAGCTGATCTCGCGCGGCCACGGCCTGGTGGCCGACGACGCGGTGGACATCTACCGCGTCTCGCAGGTGGCGCTCGAAGGGCGCTGCCCGGCGCTGCTGCAGAACCTGCTCGAAGTGCGCGGCATCGGCCTGCTCGACATCAAGGCCATCTTCGGCGAGACCGCGGTGCGCCGCAAGATGCGCCTGAAGCTGATCGTGCACCTGGTGCGCAAGGAAACGCTGGAGCGCGAGTTCGAACGCCTGCCCTACGAGCCGTTGTACGAAGAGATCCTCGACGTGCCCACACTCAAGGTCGTGATTGCGGTGGACGCCGGCCGCAACCTGGCCGTGCTGGTGGAAGCGGCGGTGCGCAACACGATTCTGCAATTGCGCGGCATCGACACCTATCAAGAGTTCATCGAGCGGCACCAGAAGGCGATGCTGAAGCCCGAGAACTGAGCGCCGCAGCCGCAGCCGCCAGCGCCGCTACTTCGTCTTGAACTCGCAGTTCTTCTTGGTGCACACCGCGTACAGCGCGAGCGAGTGGTCCTGCAACTCGAAGCCGCGCGTCTGCGCCACATTGCGCTGGCGCTTTTCGATCTCGGCGTCGAAGAATTCTTCGACTCTCCCGCAGTCCATGCACACCAGGTGGTCGTGGTGCTTGCCCTCGTTGAGCTCGAACACCGCCTTGCCGGCCTCGAAATGGTTGCGCGACAGGATGCCCGCCTGCTCGAACTGCATCAGCACGCGGTACACCGTGGCCAGGCCAACGTCGGCGCCGTCAGCGAGCAGCATCTTGTAGACGTCTTCGGCGCTCATGTGGCGCTGCGCCGCTTTCTGGAAGATCTCCAGCACCTTGATGCGCGGGAGCGTGGCCTTCAGGCCGCTGTTCTTCAGTTCGTCGGAGTGCTTCATCGTGGCCCTTAGTCTGGCCTTTGAGGGGCGTTTGAGCAGGGCGGCCGGGCCAGACCCAGCCGCTAGAATGCGCCGATCATATCGAGTCGGGTGCCCGTTGCGGGTACACCGCCCCTTCCCATGCGCTTGTCCCCGAAGACTCTTCTATTGATGCCGCTGCTTGCTGCGCTGACCGGCTGCCAGTCCCTGCAGAGTTCGGACAACTTCCTCGGTGTGATCACGCCGTACCGGCTCGAGGTGGTGCAGGGTAACGTCATCACCAAAGAACAGGCCGCCATCATCCGCCCCGGCATGACCCGCGCCCAGGTGCGCGACGTGCTCGGCTCGCCCTTGCTGGCCGACGCCTTTCACGGCGACCGCTGGGACTACGTGTTCTCGATCCGGCGCCAGGGCACCGAGCCGCAGTTGCGGCGCGTGATGGTGCAGTTCGAAGGCGACGCGCTGAAGAAGTTCGAGGGCGCGGACGACCTGCCCGGAGAGCGCGAGTTCGTCGCTTCGATCGACTCGGTCAAGACCGCCCGCAACATCCCCTCGCTGGCGCTGACCGACGACCAACTCAAGGCCCTGCCCGCTCCGGCCAAGGCCGCAGCCACCACGCCGGCCGACTCCGAAGCGGCGCCGCCGGTGCGCAGCTACCCGCCGCTCGAGCCGCGCCAGTGAGCATGCCAGTAATCACGCCAGTGACGGAGCCCCGATGACCGCGCCACTTCGAGTGGCCGTGGCCGGCGCCTCCGGCCGCATGGGGCGCATGCTGATCGAAGCGGTGAGCGGCGCACCCGACCTGGTGCTGGCCGGCGCGCTCGACATCTCAGCCAGCCCGGCCATCGGCCAGGACGCCACCGCCTTCCTCGGCAGCGCCAGCGGCGTGCAGATCACGGCGGACCTGCGCGCCGGCCTGGCCAACGCGCAGGTGCTGATCGACTTCACCCGCCCCGAAGGCACGCTGGCACATCTGCAGGTGTGCAGCGAACTCGGCGTCAAGGCCGTGGTCGGTACCACCGGCTTCAGCCCGACCCAGAAGGCCCAGATCGCGGCGCACGCGCAGCGCCTCGGCGTGATGGTCGCGCCCAACATGAGCGTCGGCGTCAACGTGGTGCTCAAGCTGCTCGACGTGGCGGCACGCGCCTTGAGCCAGGGCTACGACATCGAGGTCATCGAGGCCCACCACCGCCACAAGGTCGATGCGCCGAGCGGTACCGCGCTGCAACTCGGCGAGGTGCTGGCCGCCGCGCTGGGGCGCGACCTGAAGGACTGCGCCGTCTACGCCCGCCATGGCGTCACAGGCGAGCGCGACCCGTCGTCGATCGGCTTTGCCACCGTGCGCGGCGGCGACATCATCGGCGACCACACGGTTCTGTTCGCCGGCACCGGCGAGCGCATCGAGATCAGCCACAAGGCCAGCAGCCGCGCCACCTTCGCGCAGGGTGCGCTGCGCGCGGCGCGCTTCCTGGCCGGCCAGGGAAGCGGGCTGTTCGACATGAACGATGTGCTCGGCTTGCGCTGAACGCGCTCGCCGCTGAATTCGGCATGGGCGGTATCGAGCATTTCTGGAGCCAGGGCGATGCGCTCACACGCGGCGTGGCGCTGCTGCTGCTGATGATGTCGGTCGGCGCCTGGGTCGTGATCTTCTGGAAAGCGTGGCTGCTGCGCCGTGTGCGCCACGACATCGTGCGTGCCGTCTCGGCCTTCTGGGCCGCGCCCAGCGTCGATTCAGGGCGTGACCAGTTGACTGCCTTCGACCGCGAACGGGTGCTGCTGCCGCTGCTGGCCGCCGCCGTGGCCCGCCCCGCGGGCGGTACCTTGCAGGCCCAGGGCCACGTCGATTCGCAACTCACGCGCCGCCTGCGCGACGCGCTGCACGGCGTGCT
>JANOQS010000421.1:0-2188 GCA_031414975.1 Methylibium sp.
GCCGCCGCCGCCGCCGGCACCTGCGCCTGCGCCGGTTGCTGCAGCATCGGCGCCGAAGCCGGCTGCCAGCAGCGTGGTGGCCTCCGCACCGTCGGGCACCGTGGCCGCCGAGGAGCCCGGGTTCATCAGCACGCTGATGGAAGACAACCCATGGGCGCTTGCCGGGGGTGCCGGTCTGGTGGCCTTGCTGGCCGGCTTCGGGCTGTACCGCTTTACGCGGCCCAAGAAGGACAGTGGAGAGACCTCCTTCCTCGAAAGCCGCCTGCAACCCGACTCGTTCTTCGGCGCCAGCGGCGGGCAGCGCATCGACACGCGCGATGCCGGTGCCGCGTCGTCGTCGTCGATGAGCTATTCACTCAGCCAGCTCGATGCCATTGGCGACGTGGACCCGGTCGCCGAGGCCGACGTGTACCTGGCCTATGGCCGCGACCTGCAGGCCGAGGAGATCCTCAAGGAGGCCATGCGCAGCAACCCGGATCGCATGGCCATCCGCTCGAAGCTGCTCGAGGTCTACGCCAAGCGGCGCGACACCAAGGGCTTCGAGTTGCTCGCCACGCAGCTTTTTGCGTTGACACGCGGCGAGGGCGAGGACTGGACCAAGGCGCAGGAAATCGGCCTGCAGATCGATCCTGAGAACCCGCTGTATCAGCCGGGCGGTGAGCCCGTGCTCGCGCAAGGCAGCTCGGGGCGGATCGTCGAGCCGCTGGGCGCGACGACCATGCCGCAATCGGTGCTGCCGTCGCCCTCTCAATTCGGCAACCTGGGCGGTGGGGCACCGTACATCGATAGTTCGTCGGTAGACCTGGATCTCGATTTCGCCGACATGACCGAGCCGCCGCCCGTGGCACCCGCTGCCGCTGCGGCCACCGCTTCGCTCGCGGCGTTGCCGGCCCTCGCGCCCGACCTGACCCTGGACGAGCCGGTTCTGCTGCGCGAATTCAGCGACCCCGAGGCCACGATGCCGGGCGCGGTGCAGTCGGCGGCCGCGGTCTCGCAGCCGATGGAGTTCGACCTGTCGGGCATTTCGCTCGATCTCGACCGGCCGCCGGAGCCGAAGGTGTCTGACCCGGGGCAGGACTCCGAGTCCGGCTTTGCCGACCTGGACCTGAGCATGCCGGACGACGGCGCGGCCGACCCGTTCGCGCGCAAGCTCGAACTGGCCGAGGCGTTCAGCCAGATCGGCGACGTGGAAGGCGCCCGAGAGCTGCTCAACGAGGTGATCTCCAACTCCGAGGGTGCACTGAAAGCCAAGGCCCGGACCATGCTGGCCGATCTGGCCTGACGAGCCCGCTCGTGAGCGAGCGGGCCTCGCCTGCTCCGCAAGGCATGCGGCTGGCCTTGGGGCTGAGCTACCGGGGCCAAGCCTACCAGGGTTGGCAAAGCCAGCCCGATGGCAATACGGTGCAGGACCGGGTCGAAGCCGCGCTGGCCAGCTTTGCCGCGGCACCGGTGCCCACCGTGTGCGCCGGGCGCACCGACGCCGGTGTGCATGCGCTGAACCAGGTGATCCATCTGGAGGCTCCGGTCGAGCGGCTCGACGTGTCATGGGTGCGCGGCACCAACCGCTTCCTCCCGGCCGATATCGCGGTGCAATGGTGCCGGCCGGTGTCTCCCGCCTTCCACGCGCGGTACAGCGCGCACGGCAGGCGCTACGTCTACCTGCTGCTGGAGTCGCCCACGCGGCCCGCGCTGGAGGCAGGCTCGGTGGGCTGGAGCTTCCGGCCGCTCGACGGTGCGGCGATGCGCGACGCGGCGGCCCGGCTTGTGGGCGAACACGACTTCAGCGCGTTCCGATCGGCCCAATGCCAGGCGGCATCGCCGGTGAAGACACTGCGCGCCATCGGCATTCACAGGCGCGGCGCTTACTGGCGCTTCGAGTTCGACGCCTCCGCCTTTCTGCACCACATGGTGCGCAACCTCATGGGTTGCCTGGTGGCGGTGGGCACCGGTGCCAAGTCGGCGCAGTGGCTCGACGACGTGCTGGCATCTAAGCGGCGCGCCCTCGAGGCGCCTACCTTTTCGTCATCAGTGTTGTACTTCGTCGTCCCGTACTTCGATGCATTCCACGGCATTCCGGTCCACACGCCCGCGATCGATTGGCTTCCCTGACTGGATGCCTGAATCCAGTACCCCCCCCATGACCCAGCGAACCCGCATCAAGATCTGTGGCCTGACGCGCGAGGCCGAC
>JANOQS010000422.1:0-6799 GCA_031414975.1 Methylibium sp.
ACGTCGGCAAAGCTGCGCTAATCATCGGCGCCATTGGCGAGGCGTACGTGAGCCAGCACGTGGCGCTGCTGCGACTGCGCGATGCGCGTTTGGCTGACTACCTTCACCTGTGGCTCGTCAACGAGCATGGCGGCCGCCGTCTGCTACTGACGAGCAGCTACGGTGCGAAACCCGGCTTGAACCTGAAGAACATCAGAGATCTGCCGGTACCACTGCCATCCCTGGCCGAGCAAGCCCGCATCGTCGCCCGCGTCACCGAACTCCGCCGCCTCTGTACCGCCCTGCGCCAACGCCTCGCCGACAGTCAGGCCACGCAATCCCGCCTGGCCGACGCGCTGGTCGAGTCCGCGCTCGCGTAATGGCGTCCGACGCACTGCTCAACACCTTGGCCACGCTGCTGCGTCTGCCGCGCGAGCAGGGCACAGTCGAGTTCAAGTCCAACCTCGTCGAGCCCGAGGACATCGGCCAATACCTCTCGGCGCTGGCCAATACGGCGGCGTTGCAGGGTCATGGCCGCGCCTGGCTGGTCTGGGGCGTGGCAGACGGCAGCCACGCGGTGAAAGGCGCAGCCTTCGACCCCTTCAAGCGCAAGGTGGGCGGCAACCAGGCGCTCGTGATGTGGCTGCAGACGATGACGCAGCCGCGCGCGGACTTCGAGTTCCATGAGGTCGCCCACCCGCAGGGCCGCGTGGTGATGCTGGAAGTCCACCCCGCGCGCAGTGCGCCGGTGGCCTTCCAGCACATCCGCTACATCCGGGTCGACAGCCACAAGGTGAAGCTTTCGGAGCACCCGGACAAGGAGGCGCGCCTCTGGGCGCGGCTGGGCGTGAAGGAGGATTGGTCGGGTGCGCTGGTGCCGGGGGCCACGTTCCACGACCTGGACCCGGAGGCGGTGGCCGCCGCCCGGCTGCGCTTCACCGAGTACCTGCTGCGCAGCGAGCCCGATGCGGGCCGGCACGAGGCCCTGCGCGCCGAAGCCGCGGCCTGGAGCGACGAGACGCTGCTGAACAAGGCCCACGTGACGCAGCAGGGCCGCGTCACGCGCTCGGCTCTGCTTCTGCTGGGTCGAGACGAGGCATCGCATTTCCTGGCGCCGGTGGACGCCAAGATCAGCTGGATCCTGCGCAGTGCCGACAACGGCACGGTCACCTCGCAGCCCTTTGGCCTGCCGTTCCTGCTGGCCACCGAGCGGGCTTTTGCGCGCATCCGAAACATCACGCTGGACCACATGCCCGATGGCACGCTGTTTCCCACGCCGGTGCCGCGCTACGACAACTGGGTGATGCGCGAGGCGCTGCACAACGCGGTGGCGCATCAGGACTATCTGCTGGGCGGCAAGATCAATCTCGTCGAGCACCCGGACCGGCTGGCGCTGACGAACCTGGGCCAGTTCATCCCGGAGAGCGTGGAATGGATGTTGGAGCACCAGTCACCGCCCGAGCACTACCGCAACCACTGGTTGATTGAGGGAATGATCCGGCTGCGCATGATCGACCAGGCGGGCAGCGGCATTCGACGCATGTTTGCCACGCAGCGGCAGCGCTTATTTCCGCTGCCGGACTTCGTGTTCGACGCCACACCGCAGGGACATCCACGCGTGGAACTGACCCTGCAAGGCCAGATGCTGGACGCCAAGTTCGCTCGCGTGTTGATGGCGCGCAGCGACTTGACACTGGGCCAGGTGCTGCTGCTGGATCGGGTGCAGAAGGGGCGTGCGCTGGCGGCCGACGAAGCCCGCGTGCTGCGCGATCTTGGGCTGATCGAGGGGCGGGCGCCACGACACTTCATATCGGCCAAGGTGGCCGATGTCGCCGGGCAGAAGGCGCGCTACATCCACAACCGCGGGCTGGACAACAACTACTACCAGCGGCTGGTGCTGGAGTACCTGGCGAAGTACGGGCGGGCGACCCGGGCCGACCTGGATGCCCTGCTGCTGGCCAAGTTGCCTGACGTGCTGAGCCCTGAGCAGAAGGCCCACAGGCTGAAGAACCTGCTGCAGGCGATGCGCCGGGCTGGCCTCGTCCACACCCTGGGCCCTCGCGCCCAGGCTCAGTGGTTGCTTGGTTCGGCCGAGGTGCCGCAGAGCTTGGATAAACCGTCTGCACGGTAAGCCGCCAGCGAACCAGGGTCTACCTAAGTCGTTGATTTACTTGATTTCTAGGGCGACCTCGTAGACTTGGTTTAGACAAGAGGCCGATCCAGGGATCCAGGATCCCTTCAGCACCAGCGCGTCGGGAGCAGTTGAAGCGCCGGATGCGTACAGGGCGTGATTGCTTGACGCCAAAGCAGACAGGGCCGGAGGATCGTTGCAAGCTGTTGATTCGACGGGACTATTTGCTTGACGGGTGATTGATCCGCCTGCTCACTCCACCGTCACACTCTTCGCCAGATTCCGCGGCTTGTCCACATCCGTCCCGCGCGCGCACGCCGTGTGATACGCCAGCAACTGCAGCGGCACCACGTGCAGGATGGGGGACAGCGCGCCGTAGTGTTCGGGCATGCGGATCACGTGCAGGCCTTCGTCGCTGGTGATCTTGGTGTCGCCGTCGGCGAACACGAACAGCTCGCCGCCGCGGGCGCGCACTTCCTGCAGGTTGCTCTTGAGCTTCTCCAGCAGCGCGTCGTTGGGGGCGACGGTGACCACCGGCATCTCGGCCGTTACCAGCGCCAGCGGGCCGTGCTTCAATTCGCCGGCCGGGTAGGCCTCAGCGTGGATGTAGCTGATCTCCTTCAGCTTCAGCGCGCCTTCCAGCGCAATCGGGTAGTGCAGGCCGCGGCCCAGGAACAGCGCGTTTTCCTTGCGTGCGAACAGCTCGCTCCAGGCGATGACCTGCGGCTCCAGCGCCAGCACGGCCTGCACCGCCACGGGCAGGTGGCGCAGTGCTTTCAGGTGCTCGGTCTCTTGCTCGGCGCTCAGGTGGCCGCGCACTTGCGCCAGCGCCAGGGTCAGCAGGAACAGGCCGACGAGTTGGGTGCTGAAGGCCTTGGTCGAGGCCACGCCGATCTCGGCACCGGCGCGGGTGATGTAGGCCAGCTTGCACTCGCGCACCATCGCGCTGGTGGCCACGTTGCACACCGTCAGCGTGTGCTTCATGCCGAGCGAGCGGGCGTGCTTCAGCGCGGCCAGGGTGTCGGCGGTCTCACCGCTCTGCGTGATGGTGACAACGAGCGTGCGCGGGTTGGGCACGCTGTCGCGGTAGCGGTATTCGCTCGCGATCTCGACGTTGGTCGGGATCTTGGCGATGCTCTCCAGCCAATACTTGGCGGTCGAGCCGCTGTAGTAGCTGGTGCCGCAGGCCAATATCAGCACCGAGTCGATTTCCTTGAACACCTGGTGGGCGCCGTCGCCGAACAGTTCGGGCGTGATGCTGTGCAGTTCGTCCAGGGTGTCGGCAATGGCCTTCGGTTGCTCGAAGATTTCCTTCTGCATGTAGTGGCGGTACGGGCCCAGTTCGGCCGCACCGGTGTGGGCGTTGACGGTGCGCACTTCGCGATGCACCGCCTTGTAGCTGCCTTCTTGTGTCACATGGGTGATCCAGTGTTTGCCCATTTGCAGGTCGACCACGTCACCCTCTTCCAGATAGACGATCTGGTCGGTCACGCCCGCCAGCGCCATTGCGTCGCTGGCCAGAAAGGTTTCGCCTGCGCCCTGGTGCGTGCCCACGCCCAGCACCAGCGGCGAACCTTCGCGCGCGCCGACCACGCGGTGCGGCTCGTCGCGGCAGAACACCGCAATCGCGTAGGCGCCGCGGAGCTGCTTGACGGCGCCTTGCACGGCTTCGAGCAGGTCGCCGGTGTAGAGGTGGTCGACCAGGTGGGCGATGACCTCGGTATCGGTCTGGCTGGTGAACTCGTAGCCCTTGGCCTTCAACTCGGCGCGCAGCTCGTCGTGGTTTTCGATGATGCCGTTGTGGACCAGTGCGACGCGGGCGGCGGCTGCAGATTTCGATGCCTGTCCAGCCGTGGCCGACTTGCCTGCAGCACCCTTGCCCGCCGGGCCATGCGAAAAATGCGGGTGGGCGTTGTGGATCGCCGGCTTGCCGTGCGTGGCCCAGCGCGTGTGGGCGATGCCGGTGCCGCCCTGGACCTTGTCTTCGGCGACGTTGATGTCGAGTTCGGCCACCCGCGAGGTACTGCGCGCCCGGCGCAATTCACCATCCTGGTGCACCGCCACGCCGCAGGAGTCGTAACCGCGGTACTCCAGCCGGCGCAGGCCTTCGAGCAGGATCGGAACGATGTTGCGGGTGCTGACGGCGCCGACGATTCCACACATGGTGAGACTTCCTTGATCAGTTGAAGCAGAACCGCGATGGTAGGCAGGTCAGATTGGCAAATGTTTGCGAAACTTGTCTTCTGATGCAAGATAACGCCTTCGCCGACAATTCACGGCTCAATAGTTCACGAAAGCTCGGTTCTTGATTAATTCGATCGGCATCTCCGACCTCGACCCCACCGACTTGCGCATTCTTGAGCAGTTGCAGCGTGACGCTTCTCTCACCAACCAGGCCCTTGCTGCCGTTGTGCACACTTCGGCGGCCACCTGTCTGCGGCGTGTGAAGCGGCTCGAAGACGGCGTGGTGATCGAACGGCGCGTCGCCATCCTGTCGCCGCACAATTTGGGTGCGGGGCTCACGGCGATCGTCGAAGTCACGCTCGACGCCCAGGGCGCCGAGCACCTGGCCGCCTTCGAAGCGCGTGCCGTGGCCGAGGTGCCGGTGCAGCAGTGCCACCGCGTGTCGCCCGGGCCCGACTTCATTCTGGTGCTGCAGGTGCCCGACATGGCGGCCTACCACGGCCTGGTGCAGCGCCTGTTCACGCAAGACGCGAACGTGCGCAACGTGAAGAGCTTTTTCAGCGTGCACCGGGCCAAGTTCGAGCCGGCCATCGCGCTGCCATCGCCCCCGCAGGCGTGAACGCCTGCGCGAACTGGCTGCCGGCCTGACGCGCAGCACGAAATCGGGGGGCGGCCCCTGAACAGGGTGCTCAAGTCGGCGCCCGAATGATCGATAACCCGGTCACTCGTGAAGCCTTCCATCCGCCCCGTCAAGCCAACGCTGCCCACGCCCCCGTGGCCAAGCGCCCCTGCGCTTGCCGAAGACCCCCCCACCCGCGCCGCGGAGCGCCTGCGCCACCGCCGCCGCGACCGGCTGCAGATGCTGGCCATGGTGCTGGCCAGTTATGCGGTGGACACCTTGCTGCTGTTCGTGCTGGCCAGCATCGGTGTGATCGAACCGCTGGTGGGCTGGGCCTACGCGGGTGCCGGCCTGGCCGTGTGCGCGCTGTTCTTCGTGCTGCTCAGCAGCCCCTGGTGCGAACGCCAGAACGAGCAGTACCTGGTGATCCCGCAGATGCTGGCGAATGCGCTGATCAACCTGGCCTTCATCGCCTGGGTGCCGCAGATCGGCGGGCTGATGCTGATGCTGTTGTTCGTGATCTTCGCTTTCGGCTCGCTGCGCATGAGCCTGCGCTCGGTGCTGGCGGGCTCGCTGCTGATCTCGGTGCTGGTCGGCGGGGTGATCGCGCTGGTGGGCGAGCGGCTCGCGCTGCCGATGGGCAGTTGGGAGGCGCGCGCCGCCAGCGGCGTGTGGTTTGCACTGGTGCTGGCGCGCAGCGCGCTGCTCGGGCTGTATGCGTCCGACCTGCGCGCGCTGCTGGCCAAGCGCAACGCGCAACTCGCCGCCACCTCCGAAAAACTCGAACAACTGGCCAACCGCGATGGCCTGACCGGCGCGCTGAACCGGCGCAGCATGATGCGTCTGCTCGACGAGGAGCGTGAACGCATGCAGCGCAGCGGCCAGCCCTTCGGCATTGCGATGCTCGACATCGACCATTTCAAGCAAGTCAACGACCGTCACGGCCACCTGGTGGGCGACGACGTACTGCGCCGCTTCACCATCAAGGTGGCGGCCGAAACGCGCGGCACCGACCGGCTGGGCCGCTACGGCGGCGAAGAATTTCTGCTGCTGCTGACCGCCGCCACCGACATCGGCTCGGCCACCGCGGCGGTCGATCGCATGCGCACGGCGGTGGCCCGCGAAGACTGGGACGAAGTCGCGTTCGGGCTGGACATCACCTTCTCCGGCGGCGTGGCCATGTGCCGCGACGGCGACACCAGCGAGCAGCTCATCGGCCGCGCCGACCGCGCCCTCTACCGCGCCAAACGCGAAGGGCGCAACTGCGTGCGGGCAGCTTAGAGCAGCGCTGGATCGCCCCAACTCCCGATTGACGGCGGCACGCGCCGCTCCAATACTGGCCGTCCGCGCCGCACCCTTCCGGTGCGCGCACCGACAGCCCGCCGTTCAGGAGATCCCCCTACCATGCGTGCCCGTTTCGACATCCGTCGCTTGTCCCTTGCCGCGTCCGGCCTTGCCGCGTGTGGCCTTGCCGTCGCGCTGGCATGGGCCCACCCTGCCCTGGCCGACGGCCGCGACTCCCGGCATGGCGACAGTGCCATTCCGGGCCTGCCCGCCAAGCACCAGAGCACGGGCTTCCGTTCGGGCATGGTGGCTGTCGCCAACCCTCACGCGGCCGAAGCCGGCGCGCGCATCCTCGAAGCCGGCGGCAACGCCGTCGATGCGGCAGTGGCCATCGCCTATGCACTGAACGTGGTCGAACCGCAGTCGGCCGGCATCGGCGGGGGCGGTTTCATGCTGGTGCACCTGGCCGATAAAGGCAATGACCGAGGCAAACGCGGCGCCAGGACCTTTGCGGTGGACACGCGCGAGCGCGCGCCGGCCGGCGCCACGCCGGGCATGTTCGGCACGCTCAACTTCACGCAGGCATCGACCTCGGGCATTTC
>JANOQS010000423.1:0-1527 GCA_031414975.1 Methylibium sp.
TACCGCGTGATGGACAACCTGTGGCTGTCGCTCGGCTACACCGGCGGCAAGTACAGCGACGTGGACGCCTTCAGCAGCAACCAGAGCTGGAACGGCTGGCACCTGCGGCTGCGCTTCAAGTTCGACGAAAAGACCTTCTCCCGCGACGACCCGCGCGTGAACCGCACACTCGACGGTGCGGCCGACGGCGCCAACCCGCGGCAGTGGCGTGAATGACCGTGCGGACCCCATGCAGACGCGCAGCACCATGAAGCACAGTCTCCTCATCGCAACTGCCCTGTTGGCCCTGGCCGGCGCGGCGCACGCCCAGAACACCACCACGCCCAGCAACGCCGCGGTGGGCAGCAACGCCGGCACCAGCACCACCGAGTCGGTGCTGAAGAAGAACCTGCCGCCCGTCAACCTGCAGCCCGGCCAGCCCACCGACCCGAACCTGCGCGTCACCGAGCCGGGCCACTTCGTCGAGCTGCAGGCGCGCATCGCCAAGCTGAAGGCCGGCGAGGCGCAGTGCCCGCGTGATTACCACGTCGCCAAGGCGCAGGCCTGGCTCAACTTCAGCCGCGACCAGTACCACGAGCGCGCGTGGCAGAAAGACATCCAGACCACCACCTTCAACGAAGCGCGCCGCATCGCCGATGCGTTGGAGGCCGGCCAAGACCCGGGGCTGGACACGCCGATGGTGTCCGACGCGCAGAAGCTGCGCCCCGACCTGTGGGCGATCGCAACCAAGATCAAAGAACAAGTGCCCGGCCCGCTGTGCTGCGCGCAGACCGAGACCGCGTTCTGCGAAGTGCAGCTCGTCTGGAGCGGCCACGCGCTGGCCAACCTGGGCGGCTGGCGGCGTGCCACGCCGCACGTGCGCATGGCCGAAGATCTTTGCGCCGACGCGGCGCGCAACCAGTGCAGAACAATCCCGCCGATCCCGGCCGTCGATGTGCCGCGGCTGCCGCCCATCCCGCTGGTGCCGCCGGTGCCGCCAGTTCCAATTCCCACCTACGAGAAGATCACGCTGGCCGCCGGCGCGCTGTTCAAGCACGGCCAGTCGGCCATCGACCAGATGCTGCCGGCAGGCCGTGCCCAGCTCGACGAACTGGTGGCCAAGCTGAAAGAGCTCAAGGGCGTGGACCGCATGCTGATCACTGGCCATGCCGACAAGACCAACAGCTCGGGCGACCCGGCCTTCAACGACAGGCTCAGCCTGGCGCGCGCCAGCACCGTGCGCAGCTACCTCACCGTCAAGGGCGCCGACATGAGCCGCACCGAGGTGGCCAGCCAGGGCGACCGCGAGCCGGTGAAGACCGACTGCCCGGTTCCCGGTGGCTCCGACGGCGTGACGGTCGGCAAGGCCACCAGGAAGGCGATGCAGGCCTACTTCGACTGCCTGCAGCCGAACCGGCGCGTCGAGATCGAGATCTTCGGGACGGTGGAGAAGCGCTAGAAGCGCTGCGGCAGTTCGCGCACCATCGTGTACTTCACGATGCCCTCGCCGAAGCCGCGCAGTTCCAGCTTCACCTCGTAGCCGAGCGA
>JANOQS010000424.1:0-1852 GCA_031414975.1 Methylibium sp.
GTTCGCCGAAGCCAAGGAGATGATCGGCGGCTTCTTCCTGCTCGACTGCCAGACGCGCGACGAGGCCGTGGCCATCGCCGCCGAATGCCCGGCCGCCGCCTGGTGCACGGTGGAAGTGCGCGCGCTGGCGCCGTGCTACGAATGACGATGTCGATCCGAGGCCGCCTTGTTCGTCGTGTGGATGCAAGCCAGTCCATCCACACGTGAAGGAGAAGCGACATGCGATTCATGATCCTCGTGAAGGCCACGGCGGCTTCCGAAGCCGGCCAGATGCCCGAAGAATCGATGCTGGCCACGATGGCCGAGTACCACGAACAACTCGCCAAGGCCGGCGTGCTGCTCGACGGTTCGGGGCTGCAGGCCAGTGCCAAGGGCTGGCGCATCAAATATGCAGGCGACCAGCGCATCGTCACCGACGGCCCGTTCACCGAGACCAAGGAACTGGTGGCCGGCTACACCATGATCCAGGTGCGCTCGCGCGAAGAAGCGCTCGAATGGACGCGCCGCTTCCCCAACCCCGCCGGCGCCGGGCTCGACGCGCAGATCGAGGTGCGGCAGATGTTCGAGCTCGACGATTTCCAGCAAGGTGAGGCGCTCGACCGCCTGCGCAAGATCGACGTCGGCGGCGCCTGACGCATGACGCTCGCGGCCACGCACGGCGCCATCGACGCGGTCTGGCGCATCGAGGCCGCCAAGATCATCGCCGGCGTGGCGCGCATGGTGCGCGACGTGGGCCTGGCCGAGGAATTGGCGCAAGACGCGCTGGTGGCCGCGCTCGAACACTGGCCCAAAGACGGTGTGCCCAACAACCCCGGCGCCTGGCTGATGACCACCGCCAAGAACCGCGCCCTCGACCGCCTGCGGCGCGACAAGCTGCTGGCCGCCAAGCACGAGGAGCTGGGCCATGATCTCGAAGCACAAGAGGCGCTGATCGTGCCCGACTTCGTCGATGCGCTCGACGCGGCCCGCGCCGATGAGATCGGCGACGACCTGCTGCGCCTGATCTTCACCGCCTGCCACCCGGTACTGTCCACCGACGCGCGCGCCGCACTGACCCTGCGCCTGCTCGGCGGCCTGACCACAACCGAGATCGCGCGCGCTTTCCTGGTGCCCGAGCCGACCATCGCCCAGCGCATCGTGCGCGCCAAGCGCACGCTCACCGCCGCCAAGGTGCCGTTCGAACTGCCGCGCGGCGAGGTGATGGGCCCGCGCCTGGCCTCGGTGCTGGAGGTGATCTACCTGATCTTCAACGAGGGCTACACCGCCACCGCCGGCGATCACTGGATGCGCCCGGCCCTGTGCGACGAAGCCCTGCGCCTGGGCCGCGTGCTCGCCGGCCTGGTGCCGCAGGAACCCGAGGTGCTCGGCCTGGTGGCGCTGATGGAACTGCAGGCCTCGCGCACCGCCGCGCGGGTGAACGCCGCCGGCAAGCCGGTGCTGCTGATGGAGCAGGACCGCGCCCGCTGGGACCGCCTGCTGATCCGCCGCGGCCTGCTGGCGCTGGAGCGCGCCGAGGCGCTGGGGGGAGCGCTTGGCCCCTATGCCCTGCAAGGCGCCATCGCCGCCTGTCATGCCCGCGCGCGAGTGGCCGAAGAAACCGACTGGCCGCGCATCGTCGCGCTGTACGACGCATTGAGCGAGTTATCACCGTCACCGGTGATCGCTCTGAACCGCGCGGTTGCTGTGGGCATGGCGTTCGGACCCGCCGCAGGTCTGGAACTGGTCGATCCGATGCGTGACGAGCCGGCGCTGCAGAACTACCAGTGGTTGCCGAGCGTGCGCGGTGACCTGCTGGCCAAGCTCGGGCGCAATGAGGAAGCTCGCGTTGAATTCGAACGTGCTGCTGGGTTGG
>JANOQS010000425.1:0-20766 GCA_031414975.1 Methylibium sp.
CAGAACCAGCGCCACGCGCACGCGGGCGGTCATCAAAAATGGGGTGGGCATGGAAATCCGAAAATGACGATCGCCACTCAGCCGAGGATTGGGGTCCACAAAGCTGGCTCGAGCAGCGCGCAAAAAAACGGCACCACCGGGGGCAGCAACAGCCGCCCCAGCAGGCCCGGCGGTCAGCTCACCGTCAAGGTGCGCTGTAGGTGACGCGGTAGATCGCGCCGGCGAAGTCGTCGCTGATCAACAGCGAGCCGTCCTTCATCACCGCCACGTCGACCGGGCGGCCGCGGTACAGGCCGTTGCTGTCCAGCCAGCCATCGGCAAAGACCTCGGTCTTGTCGGCGGTGCCGTCGGCCTTCAGGCTGGTGAACAGCACTTGGGCACCGACCGGCGTGGTGCGGTTCCATGAGCCATGCTGGGCCGAGAAAAAGCCGCCCTGGAACTTGGCCGGGAACATCTTGCCGGTGTAGAAGCTCATGCCCAAGTCGGCCGCGTGCGCCACCGTGTAGACCTGCGGGTCGGTGATGTTGCCCGGCAGCGGGTCTTTGTCATAGCCGTGGTCGGTGATGCGCGTCTTGCCCTGCTTCCACGGGTAGCCAAAAAACTGGCCCGCACGCGTGATGCGGTTGATTTCGCCGTTGGGAATGTCGTCACCCATGCCGTCGGTCTGGTTGTCGGTGAACCACAGCGTGCCGTCCTTGGGGTTGAAGTCGTGGCCCACCGAGTTGCGGATGCCGGTGGCGTAGACCTCGCGCTTGCTGCCGTCGAATGCGTTCATGCGCACCATGCCGCCGATGCCGATATCGCTGTAGAGCTTGAGCTTGTCGCGCGGTTGCACGTTGAAAGGTTGGCCCAGCGACACGTACAGCATGCCGTCCGGCCCGACCTTGCAGACGCGCGCACCGTGGTTGTACGACTCTTCTTCGGGCGGAATCAACTTGCCCTGCGGCACCACCTCGATCACTGCCACGTCGGGACCTTCGTAGAAGAACTCGGCGGCCGGGAAGTTCAGGACCCGGTTGTGCTCGGCCACCACCAGGAAGCCGTCCTTGGTCCAGCACACGCCGTTCGGGTTGGTGAACTTGAGCGACGGCGCGAACGACTTGACCTCGTCGGCCACGCCATCGCTGTTGCGGTCGGTCACGGCCCAGACCGAGGTCTTGCGGGTGCCGACGAACAGCATGTTGGTGGACGGGGCCACCGCCATGTGGCGCGCATCAGGGACCACGGCGAACAGGTCGATCTTGAAGCCCGCCGGCAACTTGACGCGAGCCAGGTTGGCGCGAATCGCGTCGGCGTTCTTGCCGGTCTGGGGCACCACCGGAATGTTCAGGTCGGTCGTGGCGACCTTCATCTGTTTGAGCTTCTCGATGTTTTGTGCCTGGGCCGCGCCCGCGGCCAACGTGGCCGCAGCGGCGGCGCTCAGCAAGACCTTGGAAACTTCTTTCACGCTTATCTCCTGTGTTGTGAATGGCACTGGCGCAAGCCTTGCGCCAGCGGACGATAGTCACGAATCTCGCCGCGCACAAAGTGAATGGGGTCAAAGCTGAATTCACTGGAAGCGCGTGAATTTCCGAGGGGGGACGACGCGACTGCTCCAGCGCGAAGCACAAGGTCAGCGCTCGACCACTGCGGCCGTCGATCGACCGCGATGGAAGCCCGCCACCGGCTCCGAAATAAGGTTCAACCCGAGCATCCGGTCGCCGACCCACGCAAGATGTATCAGGGTTCGCCGTCCCAATAATCGAGGTCGTCTTTCTCGCGGTGCATGCGCGCAAAGCCATAAGCGTTGCCGTCGCGCGTCGCGCTGGCCAGGTACTTGCCGGAGTCGGGGTACTCCACCACTTCGGGGCTGTCTCTGGTGCTGATCGACAGGTACTTGAGCGGCGCGTTCGAGGTGTTGATGATCTGGTGCGGGTAGTCCGGCCCGGGCGGGATGAAGACCACGTCGCCGGTCACCAGAGCCAACATCTCGCCGGCCACCCGCAATGTGCCCTCGCCTTCGAGGATCACAAAGGCTTCTTCCTGCGCGTAGTGAAAGTGGTAGGGGCACGCGCGCTGCCCCGGCGCGACGATGTCGACGCTGATGCCCAGCTTGGTGGCAGCGGTGCCACGCGCGAGCCGGGCGCACATCGAGTCGTACAACGGCGCGCGCTGTTCGTGCTCCTTCGGCGCGCTGTCGAAATTTCGGATCAGCCTGGCGCGAAGGTCTGGCTCCTGCTCTTGCTCGGGTTCGGTCATGGGGGGAGTCTCCGGTGGGTTCGTGCAAAGCATCATGCAATGCGCCCGTCCCCGCGCGCAAGCGGGCCGCTGCGGCGACCCGCTCCGGCACAATCGTCGCCACCCTGACCGCCCGCGCGCAGCCTCCAGCGCCCCGACCCGCCCTGTGAACAGCCTGTTTGTCCTGCTCGACATCGAATCGTGGAAGCCGGTCCTGACTGCGCTGCTGTTGCCGCCGGTGCCATTGCTGTTGATGCTTCTGGTCGGCGCGCGCCTGCTGCTGCCCAGCCGTGGCCTGGGCTGGCTGATGATCCTGATCAGCGTGAGCCTGCTGTGGCTCAGCGCCTGCAGCGGCACCGGACAGTGGCTGTCGCACATGTTGCTGCAACCGCCGCCGGTCCTGGGCGCCCAACGCATTGCCGAGCTGCGCACGCTGGCCCAGGCACGCCAGCCGATCGCCATCGTCGTTCTGGGCGGCGGCGTCGAGCCGTACGCGCCGGAGTACGCGCTGAGCAGCCTCAGCGAGGCTTCGCTCGAACGGCTTCGCTATGGCCTGTGGCTGGGGCGCGAAACCGGGCTTCCGGTGGCCTTCAGCGGCGGTGTGGGCTGGGGCCAGAAAGACTCGGTGGCCGAGGCCCAGGTGGCCGCACGCATCGCGTCGCAAGAGTTCGGCCGGCCGCTGCGCTGGGTTGAAGACAGCTCGCGCGACACGCGCGAGAACGCCGCCAAGACGGTGGCGCTGCTCAAGCCGGCGGGCATCAGGCAGGTGCTGCTGGTGACGCACGGCTGGCACATGAAACGCAGCGTGCGCGCCTTCGAGAAGTTTGCCGCCGGCGAGATGCGCATCGAAGCCGCACCGATGGGCCTGGCCGCCGACAGCCACACCGTGGCGCTGACCTGGATGCCGTCGAACGACGGCTTCAAGAAAGTGCGCCAGGTGCTGCGCGAGCTGGCCGGCTTGAGCCTGGGCGCCTGAGATCGCCACGCGACCGGCCGGGTCGCGTCAGCCGCGCCTGTTCAATCCGGCGCTGCCGAAGGCCGTTCGAGCAGCGCCAGCCGCCCGTCGGCCAGGCCTTCAAGGCCCGCGGCGTCGAGCACCACGATGCGCGAGGGGCCGAGCTGCAGCACGCCCTGGGCCTGCATCTGGCGCAAGCTGCGGTTGACGCGCTGGCGGCTGCCGCAGGCCATCGACGCCAGGTCGCCCTGCGACAGGCCGAGTTGAATGCACACCCCGTCGGCCACCGGCCGGCCGAACTGGTGCATCAGGCGCAGCACCTGGCGCGCCAGCCGCTGCGGCAGGGTTTGCGTGTGCAGTTCCTCGAAGCGGCGGAACATGTGGCGCAGGCGCTGGCAATTGAGCTGCAGCAACGCACCGCCCAGCGCGTCGAAGCGCTCGACCAGGTCGTTCAAGCCCGCCTTGGGCACCACCAGCAGGGCCGAGGGCACGTGCGCCAGCACGTCCAGATCGAGCGGCCGACCGTCCACCAATGCCACGTCGCCGAACCACTGGCCGGGGCCGACGAAGTCCAGGGTCAGGCTGCGCCCGTCGCTCAAGGCCGTGCCCAGCCGCAGTGCGCCGGCAGCCACGCCGACCCAGCTGGTCGGCAAGCCACCACGCTGCGCGATCACGGCACCGGCCGGCACACGCCGAACTTGCGCCGCGGCAAAGATGGCTGCCTGGACCGACTCGGGCAGCTCGGCAAACCAGGCGCCGCGGCGCACGGCCGCGTTCTCGGCGTCCCACAGGCGCGCATGGCCTTGGCCCGTTGGAACAGGCTGAGCCGGCCGCGGCTGCGCGGGTGCCGCAAGGGCAGGACGGTCACTGACGGCTGTCGGCATGGGCCTCCCAGGGCTGCGGATCAAGCTGAATTTTGGCAAACTGCGTTTTCCAATCGATGGGCACTTTCCCTAGTTTTCAGCATGGCAGTTGCCCGATCAGACTCATACCCTTGTTTCGATTCACGCGCCCCTAAGCCTCATGAGCGACCCTCTCCCGACGCCACTGCTGGCGCCCTTGCAGGGCCGTGCGCCGGACCCCCCGGCCTGGTTCGCTGCCGCGCTGGCGCAAGCGCCGCAACGCCGCCGGCATGCCGTGCAGGGGGCGCCGATCGAGACCTTGAGCTGGGGCGAGTCTGGCCGGCCGGGCCTGCTGCTGCTGCACGGCAAGATGGCGCACGCCGACTGGTGGAGCTTCATCGCCCCGTTCTTTGCTGCGACCCACCACGTGGTGGCGCTGTCGTTCGCCGGCATGGGGGGCTCGGGCTGGCGCGAGGCCTATTCGGTCGAGACGATGGCCGCCGAAGCGATGGCCGTGGCGCATGCCGAAGGGCTGTTCGACGGCCCGCACAAACCGGTGTTCGTGGCCCACTCGTTCGGCGGTTTTGCGAGCCTGCGGTGTGCCGAACAACACGGCGCGCAACTGGGCGGCGTGGTCACGCTGGACATGCCCTTGCTGTCGCAGCAGCAACGCATCGAACGCAACGCCACTCGCGGCAGCGCGATTCGTGGCCGCTTTTCGCAGCGGCCCACGCGGGTATACGCCACGCTGGCCGAAGCGCTGGCGCGGTTTCGGTTTGCGCCGCCGCAGGGCTGCGACAACCTGTTCATCGCCGACCACATTGCGCGCACGTCGCTGAAGGAGGTGCCGAGCGGTGACGTGAATGGTGATTCGGGCGGTGACTCCGGCGACGCCACGCCCGGCTGGACCTGGCGCTTCGACCCGCTCGTGGCACAAATCCACCCCGGCGAGCCCGAACGCAGCCTGGGCGCCGCGGCGTGCCCGGTGGCGGTGATGTGGGGCAGCGAATCGGCGCTGGTCGACCCGGCCGTGGCCGCGCACGTGGCCAGCCTCTCGCCGTCGGGCACGCCGCACATCGAAATCCCGGCCGCGCGCCACCATGTGATGGTGGACCAGCCGCTGGCGCTGGTGACCGCATTGCGCGGGCTGCTGAGCGTCTGGCCTCACGCTGCTGCGGTTGAGCGGTGACGTTTGACCGGTGCCGTCTTGACGAAGCCCCCCACCCCCCAAACCGCACAAACCCTGCGCTACCAGGAGAAGCGTGAGGCGATCCTGGCCGCCGCCGCGCGCGGGTTCAACCAGCAAGGCGTCAAGGGCGCCACGCTGACCGGCATTGCCGCCAGCGTGGGCCTGGTCACCAACAGCGTGACCTACTACTACCGCAAGAAAGAGGACCTGGCCAGCGCCTGCTTCCTGCGCTCGATCGCCGCGTTCGAGGCGCTGGCCGTTGCGGCCACGCACGAGGCGCACGAGGCCGGCGTGCCAGCGCGGCTGCGCGCGTTCTACCGCCTGCAGGCGCAGTTGCTGGCCAACATCGAAGCGGGCCGCCATGCGCCGATCGTCACCTTCAACGACATTCGCGCGCTGCCGGGCCCGCAGGCCGAAGCGGTGTTCGGCGCCTACACCGCCATGTTCCGGCGCGTGCGTGGGTTGCTGCAGGGCCCGGAGACCGCGCACCTGGCGCGCGACGATCTGAATGCGCGGGCGCACATGGTGCTGTCCATCGCGAACGGCGCGCCTGCCTGGATCGGGCGCTACGAGGTGGGTGAATACGGGCGTGCGGCAGAGCGCGTGAGCGACATGCTGTTGCGCGGCATTGCCGGCCCCGGGTCGGCCTGGCAAGCCGCTTCGGGGGAGAGCGACTGGCCCCTGGTGGCCGGCGGCGAAGGCGCGTCCGACGCCTTCCTGCGCGCGGCCACCGTGCTGGTCAACGAACAGGGTTACCGCGGCGCGTCGGTCGACAAGATCTCGGCCCGGCTCAACGTGACCAAGGGCTCGTTCTACCACCACAACGACAACAAGCACGATCTCATCGAGGCCTGCTTCGAGCGCAGCTTTGCGGTGATGCGCCAGGCGCTGAGCCTGGCTGAAGGCCGCCCCGGCAGCGGCTGGAGCCGCGCTTGCGCGGTGGCGCGCGCGCTGGTCCAGTTCCAGCTTTCCCCCGACGGCCCGCTGTTGCGCGCATCGGCCACCAGCGCGCTGCCCGACCAGGCGCAGCGTGACCGCGTGCGCTCCACCATGGGCCAGCTCGCCGAACGCATGGGCGCGATGGTGGTCGACGGCATGGTCGACGGCTCGATCCGCCCGCTCGACCCCGCGATTGCCGCCCACGCCATCATCGCCACACTCAACGCCGCCGCCGAACTGCAGCGCTGGGTGCCGGGAGCGAACGCAGGCAACGCCGCCGAACTGTCTGTGCGGCCGGCTTTCGAGGGGGTGCTGTGCCCGGGCCGCGGGGACCCGCCGGCCGTCGGCGGGTTCAGCGGGCGTCGGTCAACTCGATCGCAGTGAGCTTCTGCAGTTCGGCAAAGCTCAGGCCTTCGACCAGGTCGGTCACCCGGGCGCCGTCGGTCGACAGTTCGATGACCGCCAGGTCGGTGATGACGCGCGTCACGCAGTGCAGGCCGGTGATCGGGTAGGTGCAGCGTTGCACCAGCTTGCTCTCGCCGCCCTTGGTGAGGTGTTCCATCATGACCCAGGTGTTCTTGGCGCCGATGGCCAGGTCCATGGCACCGCCCACGGCCGGAATGGCATCGGGTGCGCCGGTGTGCCAGTTGGCCAGGTCGCCGTTGCCGGCCACCTGGAAGGCGCCGAGCACACACAGGTCGAGATGGCCGCCGCGCATCATTGCGAAGCTGTCGGCATGGTGGAAGAACGAGCCGCCGGGCCGCAGTGTGACCGGCTGCTTGCCGGCGTTGATGAGGTCGTAGTCTTCTTCACCCGGGGCCGGCGCGGGGCCCATGCCGAGCACACCGTTCTCGCTGTGCAGGATCACCTCCTTGTCGACCGGCAGGTGGTTGGCCACCAGCGTGGGCAGGCCGATGCCGAGGTTCACGACCATGCCTTCATCGATCTGGATCGCCACGCGCCGGGCCATCTGATCACGGGTCCACTTCTTCATTCAAACACTCCCCTCGTCAATCCGCCGGCCTGAAGCCTCCGCCGGTGGTGAGGGTGCGCGCAATCTGCACGACCCGCTTCACGTAAATGCCCGGGGTGACGATCGCCTCGGCATCCAACTCGCCCAGCGGCACCACCTCGTGCACGGTGGCCACCGTGACCCGGGCGGCCGTGGCCATGATCGGGCCGAAGTTGCGGGCGGTCTTGCGGTAGGTGAGGTTGCCGAAGCGGTCGCCGCGCTCGGCCTTGATGAGCGCGAAGTCGGCAGCGATCGGGTACTCGAGCACGTGGTGCACGCCGTGGATCTCGCGTGTTTCCTTGCCGCGGGCCAGATCGGTGCCATAACCGGTGGGCGTGAAGAAGGCGCCCACGCCGGCGCCCGCCGCGCGGATGCGCTCGGCCAGGTTGCCCTGCGGCACCAGTTCCAGCTCGATCTGGCCGGCGCGGTAGAGCGCGTCGAAGTGGTGCGAGTCGGCTTGGCGCGGGAAGCTGCAGATGATCTTGCGCACGCGCCGCGCGGCCAGCAGCGCGGCCAGGCCGGTGTCGCCATTGCCGGCGTTGTTGTTGACGATGACCAGGTCCCTGGCGCCCTGGGCGATCAACGCGTCGATCAGTTCGGCCGGTAGCCCGGCGGTACCGAAGCCGCCGATCATCACCGTTGCGCCGTCGAGCACGTCGGCCAGCGCGGCTTCAACGGTGGGGCGAATCTTGTTGATCATGAAGCACGCTCGCCCCCCGGGGCGCCAAAAGGACCAACGGCCCAGACATTGCTGTCTGGGCCGTCGGGATTATTGGTGGGCCCTGAGTGACTCGAACACTCGAACACTCGACCTACGGAATAAGAGTCGCTTCCTGGCGTCCCTCCTGTACCCGGCCATGGGACACGCGCACAGGGAAAGTCAGGGGCGACAAGGACTTAGCGAGGTACGTTCGAGTCACTGGCTTAGCTACGTTTTGGCTACGTTGCACCCGCCAGCTACGTTTTGGCTACGTTCTGGCTACGTTGAGGCGACCAGAAAATGTGGGCAGTCAGCCACTCGCCCAATGACCGCGCAAGACCTCAGCAAAGTGCTCGAGTGAATCCCTGAGTGGACGCTGCGCTTTGGGACGATGGGGGTCGAACGGCGTCGTGGCGGGAAGTCGTCCGTGAGGGCTTGGCATTTGTGTGCGTTCAGCTTGGCCGATGCAGCGAGACGTTGCGATCCGAATGCCTGTGCAAGCGCAAGCTGCCGAACTGAGGGCGAACCCGGGTTTCGACTGGCACAGCGGGCGATTGCGCACAACAATCACGGCCGAGATCAAAAGGAGAACGACGTGATGGCTGCGACAACTGCCGCCTTGGCATCCGATGGGGTGGCCCTGCGCGCGATGACCACGGCCGATCTGCCCGCCGCACACGCGCTGACCGACGAGTTGCGCTGGCCACACCGCCTGGCCGACTGGGAACAGGCCTTCCGCCACGCCGAAGGTCTTGTCGCCGTGCGCGACGGCCAGACCGTCGGCACCGGGCTGCGCTGGCGCTGGGGGCCCGAGCACGCAACGATCGGCCTCATCGTCGTCGCCCCCGCCTGCCAGGGCCGGCGCGTCGGTCATCGCTTGATGACCGCGCTGCTGGAAGGCCTGGAGGGCTGCAGCGTGCTGCTGCACGCCACCAGCGAAGGCCGCGGCCTCTACGAACGCCTGGGGTTCGTGCGCACGGGCGAGATCCGCCAGCACCAGGGTTTGGCCCAGCCGGCGCCGCTGATCGCACTGGGCCCCGAGCGGCGCCTGCGTCCGGCCACCGAGGCCGACCTGGAGACGCTGCGCGCGTTGGACGCTGCAGCGCGCGGCATGCCGCGGCCGGCGCTGATCGACGAGCTGTTCCGTGACGCCGACGCCACAGTGGTGCTGGACGAGGCCGGCCGCGCGCGCGGCTTCGCGATGCTGCGCCGCTTCGGCCGAGGCCACGCCATCGGCCCGGTGGTGGCGCCCGAGGCCGAAGGCGCGCAGGCGCTGATCGCGCACCTGTCCGGGATGAACGCAGGCCGCTTCACACGCATCGACATCGATTTCGACAGTGGCTTCGGCGAGTGGCTGGAAAGCCTGGGCCTGCTGCGCGTGGACGCACCAACGACCATGGTGCGCGGCACGCCGCTGGCGCGTGACGCCAGCGCCCGGCTCTACGCCATCGTCACCCAGGCGCTGTGCTGATGCGACCGGTCTTCGTCTACAAGGCAGACCCGCAGCGCGGCCGGCAGTGGGCCGAAGTCTTCCGCCGCGAAGCGCCGGAGATCGACTTCCGGCTCTGGCCCGATATCGGCGACGCGCACGCGGTGCGCTACCTTGCCGCCTGGGTGCCGCCGGCCGACCTGGACACCCAGTTCCCGAACCTGGAGCTGCTGTTCTCCACCGGCGCCGGTGTCGACCAGTTCGACTTCGCCGTGCTGCCGCCTCGCCTGACCGTGGCGCGCATGGTGGAGCCCGGCATCGTGCAAGGCATGGTGGAGTACGTGACGCACGCCGTGCTCGACGTGCACCGCGACATGCCGGCCTACCGTCGCGCGCAGCAGCGCCAGCAGTGGCAACCGCTGCCGGTGCGCAAGGCGGGCGAATGCAGCGTGGGCGTGCTGGGCCTGGGCTCGCTCGGTCAAGCGGTGCTGGCGCAGTTGGTCGCGCTGGGCTTCGATGCCGGCGGCTGGAGCCGGTCGCGCCGCGACCTGCCGGGCGTGCGCTGCCATGCTGGCGACGACGAACTCGACGCCTTCCTTGCGCGCACGCAGATCCTCGTGTGCCTGCTGCCGCTGACCGACGCCACGCGTGGCATGTTGAACGCGGCGCTGTTCGCCAAGCTGCCGCGCGGCGCGAGCCTGGTGCACGTGGGCCGCGGGCCCCAGCTCGCCGGCGCCGACCTGCTGCGCGCGCACGACGCAGGCCAGCTCGCCGAGGCCGTGCTCGACGTGACCGACCCCGAGCCGCTGCCTTCAAACCACCCGCTCTGGTCGCACCCACGCGTGCACATCACGCCGCACATCGCCAGCATGACGCAGCCGCACACGGCTGCGCGCGTTGTCATCGACAACCTGCGCCGCCATGCCCGCGGCGAGCCGCTGGTGGGCCTGGTCAATCGCGCCCGAGGCTACTGAGCCGTCATCGTCGCGCGGTCCTTCGCCTCCAAGGTGCCGGCGCAAGGGATTGGCGCAGCATGGCCAGAAAAGCCGTTGCCCGCACACTTCGCCCGAAGCGGGTGCCCAGCATGGCGACGACGTCGGCAGCAGGGAGGTCCCAGCTCGAAAGCACCCGCTTGAGCCGACCCGCGGCCAGATCAGCGGCGACGTTCCACTCCGACCGCATCGCGACGCCCTGCCCGGCCACCGCCCACTCACGCACCACCGCGCCGTCGTTGCTGCACATGGTGGTGGGACGGATGCGGACGGTCTCAGGCTCGCGCGAAGGGTGCGCGAAACGCCACAGCGTCACGTCCTCGTCGTTCTCTCTGACCACCAGGCATCGATGCCGCAACAAGTCCGAGGGCGACTGGAAGGGCCGCCTGCTGATGAAGTTCCGCGATCGCGATGAGGTCATCGAGGAAGGCGAGTTCATCGTCGTGCCGCATGGCGTCGAGCACTGTCCCATCGCACTGGAAGGGGCCTGCGAGGTCCTGCTGGTCGATCCGGTGCTGAGCGCAGCGCGTTGAAGGATCCGGTGATTGAAGCGTCGCGCGCTTCAACACCGGGCCCCGAACAGATCCGCGGCACAGGGCGCCCGCACCCTGAGCGTCAGACTGCCGTGGCTCAGCGCCGGGCGCTTCGGCCAACGCCGCGCCGTGTTGCCGGCTGCAGGTCCCAAGGCGCGACGTCGCCCCCAAAGCGCTCGGCCAGGAAGTCGATCAGCAACTTGAGCGGCTGGGGCTGGTGCCGGCGAGACAGGTACACCGCGTGGATGCCCAGCGGTTCGGGCTCGTGGTCAGGCAGGAGCCGCACCAGCGCACCCCGGATGAGATCGTCGCCGACGAAGTAGGTGGGCAGCATTGCGATGCCGGCGCCGGCCAACGCCGCTTGCCGGAGCACCGCAGTCTCGTTGCCCGACAGTGCGCCCTTCACGTCCAGGGTCGTCAACCGGCCGGCGCGGCGGAGCCGGTATTCGGCGCGGGAGCCGAACGCGTGCGTGATGCAGTCATGCGTCTTGAGGTCTTCCGGGCGCTCGGGCCGGCCGCGTCGCTCCAGGTAAGCCGGTGATGCACAAAGCACCGAACGGCAGCTCGCGAGCCGGCGTGCCACGACGCCATCGTCCAGGCGATTGGTGATGCGAATGGCCAGGTCGATGCGTTCGCCGACCAGGTCCACCGCCCGGTCCACAGTCTGGAGTTCAACCTCGATGCGCGGGTGCCGACCCTGGAAGTCCACGACCGCCTGAGTGAGGCATGAGACTGCGAAAGACAGGCTGGTCGTTATGCGCAGCTTGCCTGTGGGCTCGGTCCGGTGCGCGCCCGCCACGGCTTGCAGGTCAGCGGCCAATTCGAGCATCTGGCGCAGGCGCGGCAGCGCCTCCTGTCCGGCCTCACTCAGGCTGACGCGGCGTGTCGTGCGGTGCAGCAGCCGCGCGCCCAGCCATCGCTCCATGCCTTCTAGATGGCGACTGATCATCGCGCGCGACAGGTCCAGCGTTTCAGCCGCGCGGGTCAGGCTACCGCGGTCGGCGATCTCGATGAACGATCGGATGGCGCTCAGCTGGTCCATTGAATGGCTCGAAAGAGTTGACAATCATTTGATCGATCTGAAGTTTATCTTCAGTAGTCGAATCAATACAGTGACGCCATCGACAACCAACCCCCTCGATGGAGCACTTGATGAAGACGTTCAAGACCTTGTCCCTTGCCCTCCTGCCCGCAGCGGTGACCCTGGGCGTCGTCGCCCCCGATGTTGCGGCTCAACAGGCTGCGCCGCTGACCGTGCAGGTCTACAACGCCGACGGCGCGAGCTTCCACGTCAATGCCGTGCTGGTAGCCGGGAAGACCGATGCGGTACTGCTCGACACCGGCTTCACGCGTGCCGATGCGCTGCGCATTGCCGCGATGGTGCTGGACAGCAAGAAGACGCTGAAGACCGTCTACATCAGCCAGGCCGACCCCGACTACTACTTCGGCATCGAATTGATCAAACAGTACTTTCCCGACGCAAAGGTCGTGACCACGGCCCCCACGCTGAAGAAGATCCAGGCGACGCTGGCCAGCAAGCTGCAGGTCTGGGGCCCGCGCATGGGCGCGAACGCGCCGAAGCATGTGCCGCTGCCCGAAGTGCTGCCTGGCAACACGATCACGCTGGAAGACCAGACCCTCGAGATCCGCGGGCTGGACGACAGCCTGCCGCACCGCAGCTACGTGTGGATCCCGTCGATCAAGACGATCGCTGGCGGCGTGAACGTTTACGCCGGGCTGCACCTCTGGACCGCTGATGCGCAGAGCGTGCAAGAACGCGCCGACTGGGCGAAGAAGCTCGGCACGATGGCCGCGCTGAATCCCACGACGGTGATCCCTGGCCACAGCCTTCCAAGCCAGAAGCACGACGCCTCGCAGGTGGCCTGGAGCCAGGCCTACCTGACGCGCTACGAGCAGGAACTGCCCAAGGCCGCCAACAGCGGCGCGCTGATCGAGGCCATGAAGAAGGCCTACCCTGATGCGGGCCTGGGCATCGCGCTGGAGATCGGGGCCAAGGTGAACAAGGGCGAGATGAAGTGGTAAGTGGCCATCCTTCTGGGGAGAAACTCGTAAGCCCTCGATCGACCCGACGCAACGGTACTTCACGTGCACCTGGTGCCTTTCCCTCCATTCCCGCTCGACATGCCGCCTACGACGCGGCAATGGCCTCCCTGACGAAGTCGGTGTACTTGCGCAGAGGGCGGCCGAGGATGGCCTGCAGGCGATCCGCTGCGCCCTCAGCACCGTGCATGCCGAACTTCTGAATCCCGGCCATCATCAAGCGCATGTCGTAGGCAAGCCAGGACGGCCCGTACGCGGCCATCTGCACTTCGAAGGCCGCCACGTCGTCTCCGCCGTAATTCACGTCGCGACCGAGCGCGGCACTCCAGATCTTGGCCACCGACGCTCCAGTCAAGCGCTCGGGCCCGACCAGCTCCAGTGTCACGCGCGGTGACGACGTGGGCGCGCGGTCGCGGCGCAGCAGTTCGGCGACAGCAACGTCCGCGATGTCTCGCCCATCGATCATCGCGACGCCCACCGAGCCGATCGGCATCGGGTAGACGCCGTAGCCTTGGATCACCTGCTGGACCATGCGCTCGTTCTGCATGAAGTAGGCCGGGCGAAGAATGGTCGCCGGAATGTCGAGGCTCTCGATCATTCGCTCGACTGTGTGCTTGCCGGTGAAGTGCGGCACGTTGGTGAACTTGTCAGCATGGATGACCGACAGGTAGACGACGCGCTCAATGCCCGCCTCACGCGCCAGATTCAACGCGACGAGAGCTTGCGTGACTTCGTCGGGCGTGACGGCGTTCAGCAGGAACAGCGTGCGCACCGACGACAGTGCCGCGCGCAGCGAGGGCACGTCGGTCAGGTCGCCGACGACCTCCTTGACGCCTTCCGGAAAGCGTTGCTTCCCGGGTGTGCGCACGAAGGCGCTGACTTCGGTGCCGGCGCCGGCCAGGCCTTGGACGACGAGGGAACCGATGGTGCCGTTGGCACCGGTGACGAGAATGCTCATGAAAGTCTCCTGGGGGTTGGGGTATGGGAGTCGTTGGGAGTGATCAGCGCGAAAAGTCAGCAACGACCTTGCCAATGCGGGGGGCCCTTGCGATTGCGTTCGATGGCCGCGGGGATGCCGGCGAAGCCAACGACCTCGCCAAGCTTCGAGATCAGCGTGCCTTGGGCGATCTCCGCCGCCAGCCGTTTCAGCAGGGCAGCGTCCGGCTTGTTCACGAACCACAGTCCGCGGCGGCCGGGCGGCGTGCGTGCAAGGATGTCTGGCGACGCGGTGCTCACGCGGATCAGGACGGCGCGTTGAGTGGTGGTCATTTCAATTTCCTCCTATCGAAGTTGCGATGACGAGAAGATAGGTCGTTGCGCTGACAAAACGAAGGCGCGAAACTCAAGACACACCGTTTCAACTTCGGAACACATGGACCTGAACGCATTGACCGACTTCGCGCTCGTCGCGACGAATGGGGGGCTGGGAAAGGCAAGCCGTGCGAGCGGGAGATCGAAGGCGACCCTGTCGCGGCGCATCGCGGACCTGGAAGAGCAACTCGGCGTGCGACTCATCGAGCGCAGCGCCCGCGGGCTCAAGCTCACCGAAGCCGGCCAGCTGCTGATGGATCGCACCGAAGGGCCGATGCACGAGGTCGCTGATGCCATGGTTGCCGCTCGTGAGGGCTTGTCGGCACCCCGCGGGCGCTTGCGTGTCGCTGCTCCGGTGCTGTTTTCCCAGCTTGCGATGGGTCGCATCTCCGCCGAGTTCTGCGCGGCTTACCCGGAGGTCACGTTCGAGGTGGTGGCCGAGGATCGCCTGGTCGACCTCGTCGAGGAGCAGTTCGACGCCGTGATTCGCATCAATCCCAAGCCGGACAGCCGCCTCGTGGGCCGGTGCTTTGCCAAGGACCGACTGGTGGTCGTGGCCGCGCCGTCGGTGCCTGTGCCAGCCCCCGGTGAGGTCAGACCCGTTCCCGGCATCGTGTCGTCAAGTTTTCAAGGCGGGAACTGGACGCTCGACGATGGGCGGCTTGTTCTGGAGCCGATCCCGAGGCTGAGACTTTCCTCGTTCCTGATGATTCGCGACGCTGCGATTGCCGGCGCCGGCGCGGCCCTGATCCCGCAGTCCATCGCGTGGAGCCAACTGACTCGCGGAGAGTTGGTTCAGTGGGGCACGGTTTCGGGGGTGGAGGTCCCGCTCTGGGTGCTGCATACATCGCGACGACTTCCTGCGCCGAAGGTTCGGGCGTTTGTCGAATTCATGTGCGAGCAATATCCGGAGGGGTCTCTCGTACTGGACGGCTAGAAGTCCAGATCGTCACGATCCAAGGCAGGAGCCGTGTGCTGATCGTGGCCTCAGGTGCGAGGGAACTGCCCCGCGATGAGATTGAGTGGGTACGTGCGCCTGCCGGATGACTGGCGCAGAACGATCCGGCTGGTGAACTTCTCGATCCCGATGTCTTCCTGCAGCAGGCGCTCCATCAGCTCCTGAAAATGGCCGACATTCGGCGCCACGATCTTCAACAGATAGTCGTAGCCGCCACTGACGTTGAACCACTCCAAGATCTCGTGGTGACGATCAGCGGCCTCTTCGAACTTGCGGAAGTCCGCGGGCCGATGACTGCTGATCGTCACCTCGGAAAAGACGCTCACGCAATTGCCGAGCTTCTCCAGCGCGATGTCAGCGCCATAGCCGCGGATCACGCCGATCTCCTGCAGCCGCTTCGTCCGTACGAGGCACGGGCTCTGGCTCAGGCCCACCGCGTCGGCCAGCTCGACGTTGGAGCAGCGCCCCTCGCGCTCGAGGTGCGCGAGGATCTTGAGGTCGAAACGGTCAAGGGACACTGCCGCGCTCATGGGGGCAAATCATAGTGCCGCAGGTCGACCGCAATCGGTCCGATCAGGCCGCGCGCGACTCGCCGAGAGCTTCGCTGAGCGACTCGTCCAGCGCCTGGATGACAAGGCCGGCCTGATCCGCCGTCAGCACCAGCGGCGGCCGGATCTTGAGCACGTTGTGGCCGATTGCGCAGGCGCTGATCAGCACGCCCTTGTCGCGCATGCGATTGACCACCTGGCTCGTGAGCTCCCGATCCGGGGCTCGCGATGCCCGATCGCTGACGAGTTCGACCCCGACAAAAAGCCCTGCGCCGCGCACATCGCCGATGGCATCGTGCCGGCCGGCAAGCGTGGCGATGCCGTCGTGCAGAACCTTCCCCACCTTGGCAGCATGCGGCACCAGCCGGTCGCGCTCGATCGTGTTCAGCACCGCCAGCGCCGCCACGCACGAGACGGTGTTGCCCGCAAAGGTGTTGAAGTAGCGCGAGGTCTTCCCGAACTCCGCCAGGGCGTCAGCGGTCGCCAGCAGTCCGGCGATCGGTTGACCGTTGCCCATCGGCTTGCCCATCGTGACGATGTCGGGCAGGACGCCATGGCGCTGAAAACCCCAAAGATGTTCGCCGGTCCGGCCGAAACCGGGCTGGACCTCGTCGGCAATGAACAGGCCGCCTGCCCGTTTGATGGTGTCGACCGCACCCTTCAGGAAACCCTCCGGACCAGGAAGGATGCCGTCGCTGGTGAACAGTGAATCGACGATCAGCGCGGCCGGCTTGATGCCATGGCGCTGCAAGTCGGCGATGGCCGCCTCGACGTCGCGCGTGAAGCGCTGGCCCAGGTCAGCGCCCTCGGCGTGGTACAGACGCGGCGCCGGTACCAGGCGCACATGCGCGCCCAGATCGACGGTCACGCCCAGCGAGGGCGAAAACTTCGAGACGGTGTCGGTGATGCCGTGATACGCAGTGTCGGTCACGATCACGCCGGTGCCGCCGGTGCGGACCTTGGCGATGCGATAGGCGAGGTCGTTGGCCTCGCTGCCGGTGCAGGTCAACATCAGATGGGCCAGCTGGGTCTCCGGCACGCTCGCGAGCAGGCGTTCTGCCAGCTCGAGAATCGAGTCGTGCAGATAGCGCGTATTGGTGGCCAGCGTCTGCACCTGCTGGCAGATCGCCTCGGTCACCGCCGGGTGGCAATGCCCGAGCGATGTGACGTTGTTGTAGGCGTCGAGATAGCGGCGCCCCTGCGGGTCGATCAGCCAGGCGCCCTCGCCCCGCACGATGTGCAGCGGCCGCTCGTACATCAGGCGGTAGGCCGGGCCGAGCAAGGCGTCCCGGCGCGCGATCATGGCGGCGGTGGTCGGGCTCACGTCGGCGCGGCCCGGGATGTAGGCGTTGACCATGTTGAGATCGGTCGTGCTCTTCATTGATGGGCTCCAGTGTGTACGCCGGCCAGCAGCCGGTCGCGTGCAGTGTTGCGGGAAAGGTCCGCCATCTGGGAGAGGGCCTCCCACGCTGCGGGGTTGTGACGCATGATGTAGGTGCGGTTCTCGGGGTAGCGCGCGGCGCGCCATTCGGAGATCAGCGCTGTGATGAGGTGGCGCGTCGCCATGAGATCGGCAATGATCTCCTGTTCGGCGCCCGTCAGCGGCAGCGCCGCGTGATAGGCGGCCACGAACTCGGCCGGCCCCTCGAAGGGATCAGCGCTGCCGGCCATGTGGAAGGCGGCGGCCGTCGCCACCTCGCCGACGAGCGGTGCGTGCACCATGTCGCCGAAGTCGATGATGCCCACGATGCGCGCCTGATCGTCGGGGGCGACCAGCACGTTGTAGAGGTGGTAGTCGTTGTGGATCACCTGAGATCGCAGCGATGCCAGGCGCGGCAGCACGTGCATCGTGAAGCGCGTCATGAACGCCTGGGCCAGCGCGCGGCGCTGGTCGTCCACGAGGCTGTCGAGCTGTTCGGTCAGCCGATGCGCCGTGGCGACGTTCCACAGCAGGTCATGCGCCGCGCCCGGATGCGCGAAGCCGTGCAGCGCGCGGTTCAACCCGGCCAGGCCGCTCCCCATGGCGCGCCGCTGCGCGGCAGTGCGCGCGGTCTCGCGAATCTGGACGCCGTCCAGGTAGGTCAGCATGCGCACGCGTGTGTGAACGTCTTCGGCCAGCTTGACGGTGCCGTGAGTGGATCCGTCCAGCGTGCGCACGACGCGCGGCACCGGCTGGTCCGGCGACACGCGGGCGATGTGGTCGAGTGCTGCAATCTGGAAGTCGACGACCTCGACCGGCTCGGATGGATTGCTGATCTTGAAGACGTAGCGACAGCCGTCCATCGCCTGCACCAGGCAGTTCTGGTCACGCTCGCCCGCCAGCGCTCGGGCGGAACCCTCGATGCCGTAGATGCGACGGATCAAGGCCTCCACCGCCGCGGGCGCGAGGTCTGGCGCGGTGGTGCTCAACGCGGTCATAGGCCGAGCAGCCCGGGGAGCTGGCGCACGTCGGTCAAGCGGTTGACGCCATACCCGTCGCGAGCCGGCTCATGCGCGCGATCGATGTATGCCTTCGCCATGAAGCCCAGATCGGACGCCGTCATCAGGTCGTACCGGAAGCTCGACGAGACATGCATCATCTGGTCCGGCGGGCATCCGAGCCGATCGAACATGTACTCGAAGGTCTGGAAGCGCGGCTTGTACGCACGTGCTTCCTCGGCGGTGTAGACCGCATGGAACTTGGCCTTGAGATGCGCTACGCTCGCCGGGATCAGGTCGACCATCGAGTTCGAGAGGAGCACCAGGGGGACGTGCGGTGCGATCGCCTCCAGGACCTCGACGACGTTCGGATGCGGTTGCCACGTTGGAATGGCGTCGTACAGCGCGGCGGCGTCCGACGGTCTGCAGTCCACGCCGTGCGCCTTGCAGGCTCGCCGGATCGAGTTCTCCACAACCTCGAAGAAGGGCTTCCACTCGCCCATGACTTCGTCGAGTCGATAGGCTCGAAAGCTGTCCAGGAAGGCAGGCATCCGGCTGGCCGGAATCCGATCCTCGAACAAGCTCTTCGCGGTTGGTCCCATCTCGAAGTTGATGAGCGTGCCGTAACAGTCGAAGCTGATGAATCTGGGTTTGAACGTCAATCGACAAATCCACTGGTTGGGGTGGATACAAGTCTATGAATTCGGCGGCTGCGAAGATGCCGCATTCATGGGTGGCGCCAGTGGAATCCGCTTCAATCGAGACGCTTGCCGGAACTTTGCTTGGCCTTGACTTTCGGCATCGCGCACCCGCAGTACGCTTGCTGAGAATCGTTGCCGACCCCGGCCGCTGCTCGGGCGAAGCCACGCCAACATGGTGGACACTTCTTGCCGTGCGCCGGCGCCAAGCCACCCACAAGAGCAACCCAGGAGGAGGACCGCCCGTGAAACTTCCGCAACGCCCCAAGCGCTTCATCGTCATCCCACGGCGCTCGCGGTCGCGCCGACATCGCTCCAGACGATGCGCCTGATGCAACTTGGGCCGCGCCCGGCAGCCAGGACTTTCGCAGCCAAGAAGGCCGCTCCGGCCCGGGCTTCGCGAGCAGCTCGAACGGCGGCGTCGAAGGTCGCCCTGGCTGCGCCGGTCAAGGTGGTCAACCGCTCGCCTGCCGACGGTGCCTTGCTGCTCGAGCCACAGGATCACGTCACGCTGGACCGGTTGAAGGCACAAGCGCCGCGGGGTGCGAAGGTGCTCGAGGAGCAGTGGTACAGCCTGGAGCGGCCGGCACGGCCGTGGTCCACGCAAAGTGCGGCGCTCAAGAAGCCGCGGCTGCGCGCCGGTCACACCGTCACCTGGTCAGTCACCGTCGTGCTCGACGGCAGCCCGCGGCGGCGCCTGCCCGATGCGCTGGTGACGGTGATGACCGACGAGGACAAGGGCATCGGCATCGAAGGCACGACGAACCGGTACGGCAAGGCGAGCTTCGCGCTCAGCGACAAGGCGCAGCGCGTCTCCGGCCGTGAAGGACCTGCCGCGCGACGCTGCCAGGTCGGTCGAGATCGTGAAAATGGCGTCGCAGGCGGCCGATGACATCCATTTGCCCGCGGGTATGCAAGGAAAGGGCTTGGCCCGACAATCCGAGCACCATGAGTCGATGCGTCTTCTTCAACAGCGACGCCCAGGACGACAAGGTCCTGACGGCGGCCAAGAAGGCTGCGCGCTCGCGCGGGGCGACGGTGGTGAAGTCGCTAGCCGGCACGATGCTGCTGGAGGTCACGCCGGCGCAGGTGCCCGAGGTGGCGCAGGCCTTGCCGGGTTGGCGCTACTCGGTCGAACGCAAGACGACCCGGGTGCCCGCGCGCAAGCCGCTGGAGCGCACCAAGGCGCGTGGTGCGCTGGCGGCGGCAGCCGAGGGCTAGATCCGGATCGACTGGGGTTCGAATCCCGGTCCGCGTGTGGCGAGCCACACCTGCAGGTCTAGGCGCGAGAAGGTCTGGCGTCAACTCATCGAGTCAGCCATGTCGGCCCGAACACACGGCCCTCCACGATTCCCGGGCGGTTCATGGCGGCACCGCGGCCACCCCAACCGCCGCATTGAAGACCTGGTGCCGCACCGCTGGCACAAGCCCTCCGCCCGATCGCTGGCCGGTCGGCCAGCGCGTCGTCGCCTTGCCAGCGTCCCCTCAAATGGGGGACGTGACGCCGCTCACGGTCGCCAATCAAGTTGCCTCATCGGCTCCACCGCCTCCAATAATGAGATCACATAAGCCTACCCTTTAGAGATGTCACCATGATCAATCAATCATTTGTGATCACAAAGTAACAAGCTCGGATAGACTCGCTGTATGAGCACCCACTTGCACGATTTCCTGACCAGCCGCCGCATCCATGAGGTCGAGTGCGTGATTCCAGACATGACCGGCATTGCACGCGGCAAGATCCTGCCGCGCGAGCTGTTCCTGGCCGATGGGGGGATGCGCATTCCGAAGAGCGTGCTGCTGAACACCGTGAACGGTCAGCAACCCGACAACGGACCCTTCGTCGGCGACACCGACCCCGACATGGTCTGCAAACCCGATGCGTCCACAGTGCGTATCGTTCCCTGGGCCGCGGAACCCGTGGCCGTGGTCATCCATGACTGCGAAGAATGGGACGGCCGGCC
>JANOQS010000426.1:0-7603 GCA_031414975.1 Methylibium sp.
GCCACCAGCCCGGCGATCACCAGGCTGGCCGAGGCGCGCAGGTCGGTGGCCATCACGGTGGCGCCCGACAGCTTCTCAACCCCCTGCACAACGGCCAGGTGGCCGTCGATGGCGATGTTCGCGCCCAGCCGCAGCAACTCGTTGACGTGCATGAAGCGGTTCTCGAAGATCGTCTCAGTCACGCGCGAGGTGCCGTTGGCAATGCAATCGAGCACCATGAACTGCGCCTGCATGTCGGTCGGGAAGGCCGGGTACTCGCTGGTGCGGTAGCTCACCGCGTTCAGCCGGCCCTGGTGCTTCACTCGGATCCAGTCGGCGCCGGATTCAACGCTCGACTCGATAGAGACACCCGCCTCGCGCAGCTTGTCGATCACCGCATCAAGGTGGCCGGCGCGCGCGCGCCGCAGCACCACGTCGCCACCGGCCGCCGCCACCGCGCACAGGAAGGTGCCGGTCTCGATGCGGTCGGGCACCACGCGGTGCGACACACCGCCGAGTTGGTCCACGCCCTGGATGCGGATGCGGCTGGTGCCGTGGCCCTCGATCTTCGCGCCCATCTTGATGAGCATCTGTGCCAGGTCGGGAATCTCGGGCTCCTGCGCGGCGTTCTCGAGCACCGTTTCGCCGTCGGCCAGGGTCGCTGCCATCAGCAGGTTTTCGGTGCCGGTCACGGTGACCATGTCGGTGGTGATGCGCGCGCCCTTCAGCCGCTTCGTCTTGGCGATGATGTAGCCGTGTTCGACGGTGATTTCCGCCCCCATCGCCTGCAGCCCCTTGATGTGTTGGTCCACCGGCCGCGAGCCGATGGCGCAGCCGCCGGGCAGCGAGACGGTCGCTTCGCCGAAACGCGCGAGCAGCGGGCCGAGCACCAGGATAGCCGCGCGCATGGTCTTCACCAGGTCGTAGGGCGCTTCGGGCGAACTGAGCCGGCTCGCGTCGAGCGCCACCGTGTCGGGCTGCGCGTCGTTGCGCTCCACCGCCACGCCCATGGCGCGCAGCAGCTTGATGGCGGTGTTCACGTCCTGCAGGCGCGGCACGTTCGTGAGCGTGACCGGCCCGGCCGTCAGGATCGCCGCACAGATCTGTGGCAACGCAGCGTTCTTGGCGCCGGAGATGGTGACTTCGCCCTCAAGGCGCCGGCCACCGCGGATCAGGAGTTTGTCCATGAGCTTGCTCGATTGCCCAGGTTCCAAGCGGCCATTGATCCTGCAGGTGCAAGCTCAAGCGCGGCAGTGGAACACCGCGGCGGGTCAGTGGTGTTGGGGGGCGGTCGAACTCGGGCCAATGTGAACGGTAGCGGCCCATTCGGCCGGCGTCAGCGTCTTCATCGACAGCGCATGGATCTGCTCGCGCATCCGGTCGCCCAGCGCCATGTAGACCCGCTGGTGGCGCGCCACGCGCTGCGTGCCTTCGAATTCGGCCGACACGATGGTGGCAAAGAAATGCCGCCCGTCACCTTCCACCTCGATGTGCTCGCACTGCAGCCCTTGCGCGATGTAGCGCTGGACTTCGGAGGGGGTCGGGTCTGCCATGGCGCGAATTATCCCTCAGCCGGCCCGGCCCCGATCAGTGCCGGATCTTGTAGCCCGTGCGCAGCAGGTGCAGGCAGATGCCGCACACCACCACCAGGCCGGCGCTGACCACCCCCAGGCTGAGCCACGGCGACACATCGCTGACGCCGAAGAAGCCGCGCCGGAAGCCGACGATCATGTAGAAGAACGGGTTCAGATGGCTCACGCCTTGCCAGAACGGTGGGAGCGAGCCGACCGAATAGAACACGCCGGAGAGAAACGTCATCGGCATGATGATGAAGTTCTGGAACGCGGCGATCTGGTCGAACTTCTCGGCCCACAGCCCGGCCACCAGCCCGAGCGCACCCATCATCACCGCGCCTGCGAGCGTGAACACCACGATCCACAGCGGCTGCGCCACGTGCAGCGGCGCAAACCACATCGTCACGAGCAGCACGCCGGCACCCACCACCACGCCGCGCACCACCGACGCGCCGACGTAGGCCACGAACCACGCCCAGTGCGACAGGGGAGTGACCAGCAGGAACACCAGGTTGCCGGTGATCTTGCTCTGGATCAGCGAGCTGCTGCTGTTGGCAAACGCGTTCTGCAGCACGCTCATCATCACCAGCCCCGGGATCAGGAAGCTGGTATAGCCGACCTGATCGAACACCTTCACGTGGTCTTCGAGCACGTGGCCGAAGATCAGCAGGTACAGCACCGCCGTCAGCACCGGCGCGGCCACGGTCTGGAAGCTGACCTTCCAGAAGCGCAGCACCTCCTTGTAAAGCAGCGAGCCGACGCCGGTGAGTGCGGTGGAACTCGTCATACCGCGACCGCCTGGCGCCCGCCCTGCATGATTTCGAGGAACACGTCTTCCAGGTCGGCGCGGCCGATCTCCAGGTCTTCCACCTTCACGCCGCCGGCGCGCAAGGCGGCGAGCAAGGTCTCGACCTCGGCGGCGTCGTGCGCGGTCAGTTGCACGATGCGCCCGGTCACGCGCGCCTGCGGCACTACCGCGGCAGGCAGCGCATCGTCGGTCTTGAAGCGCAGCATCGTGCTGGCGGTGCCGGCCAACAGCGCCGAGGTGCGGTCCAGCGCCACCACCTTGCCTTGCTTCAACATGGCGATGCGGCCACACAGTGCTTCGGCTTCTTCGAGGTAATGCGTGGTCAGCAGCACGGTGTGACCTTCCTTGTTCAGCCGCGCAATGAACTGCCAGAGGGTCTGCCGCAGTTCCACGTCGACACCGGCGGTGGGTTCATCCAGCACGATCACCGGCGGGCGGTGCACCAGCGCCTGCGCCACCAGCACGCGCCGCTTCATGCCGCCGGAGAGCTGGCGCATGTTGGCGTCGGCCTTGTCGGCCAGGCCCAGATGGGCGAGCAGTTCGTCGATCCAGGCGTCGTTGGCCTTCGGGTCGGTGCGCACGCCGAAGTAGCCGCCCTGGATGCGCAAGGTCTCGCGCACGCTGAAGAAGGGGTCGAACACCAGTTCCTGCGGCACGATGCCCAGGCTCCTGCGCGCCGCGGCGTAGTCGGTCACCACGTCGTGACCCAGCACGGTCACATGGCCGCCCGAGGCGCGCGACAGGCCGGCCAGCACGCTGATCAGGGTGGTCTTGCCGGCGCCATTGGGGCCCAGCAGGCCGAAGAATTCACCGGCTTCGATGTCGAAGCTCACATCGTTCAAAGCTTGGACCTCGCGGCCCGCGCCGAGGTAGGTCTTGCTGACGCGCTGAAAGGAAATGGCGGGCATGGAAGGCATCGAGGGCGGCATTGTAGGCAGGCCGCGGCGTTCTTGCCGGCACGCCAGACTAGGGGCGAGCACCCTTGGACGGGCGCAGCGCTGGTGCTAGATTGACTCGACACCGCACGCCACACCCGAAGCGACACGACCCCGAGCCGAATGGCCTCCCCTCCCAAGAAACCCCGCCGAACGGCCGAGCGCATTCTCGAAGTCACGCTCGACCTGTTCAATCGATTCGGCGAACCGAACGTATCCACCACCCTCATTTCGGCCGAGCTGGGCATCAGCCCCGGCAACCTGTACTACCACTACCCGGCCAAGGACGAGCTGATCAACGCGCTGTTCGACCGCTACGAGAAGGCCCTGAACGAATTGCTGCGCGCGGCCGACGGCGTGCGCAACGTCGAAGACGCCTGGCTGTTCTTCCACATGATGTTCGAGCTGATCTGGGACCACCGCTTCCTGTACCGCGACCTGAACGACCTGCTGTCGAACAACCGCCGGCTGGAAACGCACTTCCAGTTCGTGCTGAAGAACAAGGCCAAGGCGGTGCAGAGCGTGCTCGACGGCATGGGCCGCGGCAACGCCATGCGCATTGCCGCGCGCGACGTCGAACCGGTCGCCACCGCGATGGTGGTGCTGCTGACCTACTGGCTCAGTTTCGAGTACGTGCGCGACCCGCGCAAGGCGCTGGAGCCCGAAAGTGCCGGCGCCGCCTTGTTGCGCGGCGCCTTCCACGTGCTGAGCCTGCTGTTGCCTTACCTCGATGCCGACCAGCGCGAGCACCTGCACGCGCTGGTCGCGAACTACTCGAAAACCTGATCGGCATTCCCGCGCCGACACTACCCCCAAGGAGCACACCCCCATGGCCAAATGGACCGCCTTCCCGCACGACGCCGCCGCGTACACCTTTGATCCCGCCAGCTTGAAGAAGAAGTGGGCCCGCCTGCATGCCGGCGATGCCGAACCGCTGCCGAAGGACGACAAGGTGCTGGCCGCCTGGGCGCTGTTCCATGCTGGCGAGTTCCAGAAAGCCTTCGACGCCGGATTGAAGGCGGGCGGCGCCGGCATCACGGTGGCCAACAAGGCGCAGACCATCTACGCCACCTACCTCGAGAAGAGCGAAAAGGCCAAGCTGGCCCACTTCATGGAAGCCGCCGAGCGCGCCGAGGCGCAGATTGCCGAAGAGCCGAAGAACCCCAACGCGTACTACTTCATGGCACTCGCGCTGGGCCGCTACAGCCAGGGCATCAGCGTGGCCAAGGCGCTGACACAGGGGCTGGGCGGCAAGGTGAAGACTGCCCTCGAGACTGCCATCAAGCTGCAGCCCAAACATGCTGACGCGCACATCGCGCTCGCCTCGTTCCACGCCGAAGTCATCGACAAGGTCGGCTCGCTGCTCGGCCGCACGCAAGGCGCCAGCAAGGACACCGGCCTGTCGCTCTACAAGGCGGCGCTGAAACTGAACCCGAGCTCTGCCGTCGCAATGGTCGAGTACGCCAACGGACTGGTGATGCTCGAAGGCGACAAGAAGATGAAGGAAGCGACCAAGTTGTACGAAGACGCCGCCGCCTGTGAACCGATGGATGCGATGGAGCGGCTCGACGTGGAGATGGCCAAGGCCGAGCTGGAGGATTAGATAGGTTAGGCCCGCAGCGGCAGCCTCACCTCGATCGCCAGCCCCGGCTCGGCATTTCGCACCGCCATCTGCCCGCCGTGCGCCTGGGCCACCAGCTTGCACAGGTACAGCCCCAGCCCGACGCCGCCGGTCGAGCGCTGGCGCGCGCTGTCGACGCGGTAGAAGGCCTCGGCCAGGCGCGGCAGTTGGTCGGCTGGCACGCCCGGGCCGTGGTCGCGCACCACCAGCACCACAGCACCGTCTTGCGCCGAGGTGCTCACCACCGGCGGCTCAGCCACACCGGCGCTGTGACGCAGCGCGTTGTCGAGCAGGTTGCGCAGCAGCAGCCTGATTCGCACCGGGTCGAGCGACAGGCCCGGCAGGGACTCCGCCGCTTCCACGAGCACCCCCCGGCCCTCGAAGTGCGCGGCGATCACCTCGCCCACGAGCGCGTTCAGATCGACCGGCTCGCGCTGCAAGGCCGCGTGGCCGGCGCTCAGGCGTTCGCTCTCGAGCAACTCGGTGATCAGCGCGCCCATCTCGGCCAGGTCGCGCAGCAACGCGTTGCGGGCGTCGCGGCTGTCGTCGCCGTTGTCACTGTCGCTGTCACTGTCGGCCACCAGTTCAGCGTTCAGGCGCGCGCGCGTCAGCGGTGAGCGCAGCTCGTGGCTGATGGCCAGCAGCAACTGGCGCTTGGCGTCGAGCATGTGGTGCAGGCCCGAGGCCATGCTGTTGACCTGCTGCGCCAGGTCGCCCAGTTCGTCGCGCCGGCGCACGGCGATGGGCTGCGAGAAGTCGCCCTGGCCGAAGCGCACCGCACCAGCTCGGATGTCGCGCAGCGGGCGCAGCACATGGCGCACGTAGGCGTAGGCAGCGGCCGTGATCAGCAGCAGCATGCCCAGCGTGGCCCAGCCGATGTAGCGCGGCCGGTGCTGCCAGCCGGCCTCGCCCAGCCCGAACCGGATGCGATGGCCGTCGGCCGTGCTGCGTGTCAGCAGCCACCAGGCGCCATCTTCTTCGGCGCCATCGCTGTCATCGTCGGCGCCTTGGCCTTGGCGCGCTCCGCGCCCGTCGCGCCGCCAACGCTCCGGATGGCGCGGCGGCTGCGACTCCCAGTTCACCACCGGCCCGTCGATGCGGATGGTCAGCGGCAGGCGCTGCGTCAAGGCCTGCGCGCGCGCCACATCGGGCGGCGCGCCGATGTCTGCCGCCAGCCGGTCCACATAGTCGGCTACCAGTGGCCGCAGCACGTCGCGCCAGCCGCCCGAGAACACGGTGCGCATGCCGCCGAGGAAGGTCAAGGTCAGCGCCAGCGCGAGCACCAGGAACAGCACCACCATGCGCAGCCCCAGCGAATGGCCGATGCGGTGCCGCCAGGGCAGCTTCATGCACGCGCTCCGGCAAACGCATAACCCGCGTTGCGCAAGGTCTTGATGCAGTCCAGCGGCTCCAGCTTCTTGCGCAGCCTGCTCACCAGGATGTCGACCGCGCGCGTGTACAGGTCGGCGTCGTGGCCGCGCAGGCGGTTCAATATCTCCTCGCGGCTGAACACCTTCTGCGGTTCGCCGGCCAGCAGCGCGAGCAGTTCGAACTCGGTGCCGGTCAGCTCCAGCAGTTGGCCGTGGCGCTGCACCTGGCGGCGTTCCAGGTCGATCTCCAGGCCATCGAACCGCAGGCGGTGCGGTGGGTTGGTGGCGGTGGCGGCTGCGGCAGCCGCGGGCTGGCGGCGCCGCAGCACGGTTTGCAACCGGGCCGCCAGTTCACGCGGCTCGAAGGGCTTGGGCAGGTCGTCGTCGGCACCGAGTTCGAGCCCGACCACACGGTCCATCACCTCGCCGCGCGCGGTGAGCATGACGATCGGGATGTCGCTTTCGGCGCGGATCGTGCGGCACAGCGCAAAACCGTCCATCTCGGGCAGCATCACGTCGAGGATGGCGGCGTCGAACGCCTGCGTGCGCAGCAGCGCCAAGCCCGCGCTGGGGCGCGTGGCGCTGGCGAGTTCGAAGTCGAACCGCTTCAGGTAGGCCGCCAGAGGCGCGGCCAGGTGTTCGTCGTCGTCGATCAACAGGATTCGGTGCATGGTCGGCATGCTCCCATGCGACCCGGAGCGGCGCAAGCCGCTCCGGGGGTGGTCAACATCAGCCCCAGCGGCGGCCGTGGCGCTTGTTCAGGAACTCGCGCACCTTCTGCTGCTGCTCGGGCTTGAGCGTGTCGAAGAACTCCGCCGTCGCGGCAATCACCTCGGGGCTCTTCTCGCGCACTGCGCCGGTCTTCTGCTCGATCAGCGTCTGCGCACGTGCCTTGTCGAAGGTGGCGCCGGCGATCAGCGCGCCCATCTCGGCACGCGGGTTGGTGGTGCTGCCGACCAAGGCGTTGCGCTGCTCGCGCATCTTGTCGAACAGCACGCCCAGGCGCTGCTGTTGCGTGGCATCGAGCTGCAGCTCCTTGGTGGCGCGCTCGATCAGGCGCTCGCGCCATTTGGCGGAGTCTTCGGCGCTCATCTGCGACATCTGGCCGCGATCGTGCTGGCGGTGGCCGCAGGCGGTCAGCGAGCCGACCAGGATGGATGCGCCGAACAGGCCGAACAGGGTTCTCTTGATCCAGGGTTTCATCTCTCAGTCCTTTCAGGGGTTGATGGGTTCTTGGCAGAACACAGGAGTGATCGTGCCGGGCCGCCGCGTTTTGATCTTCTCCGTGCGGTATCGCTGTGTTTCGTTTCTTTTCA
>JANOQS010000427.1:0-3288 GCA_031414975.1 Methylibium sp.
CCGTGCCCCCAAGTCCGACAGGCTCCTGGCCGAAGCCTCGTGGCCAAGCCGAACCGCAGGAGGTCGGCGGTGAGCGGCGAGGAAGGTGGCCGCGGCAGCGCTGCCGCGCCAGGCACCGGCCACGCACAGGGCGCCGCGCCGACACTGCACCAGCTGGCCGAAACGGCCTTGCATGAAATCGATTCGCGGACATCGGGGGCCGAAGAGGCAGCGCCCGCCGAAGTGTCGCGCGAGGTGCTGCAAGCGTTGCGCGTGCACCAGATCGAGCTGGAAGTGCAGAACGAGGAACTGCGCCGTGCGCAGGCCGAAGTCAGCGCTTCGCGCGCGCGTTACTTTGACCTCTATGACCTGTCGCCGGTAGGCTATTGCACCGTCAGTGAAGGCGGGTTGACTCTGCAGACCAACCTCAGTCTCGCCACGCTGTTGGGCGTGACGAGGGGTGAGCGGGCCAGGCCGCCGATCGAGCGCTTCATCGACGTGCAGGATCAGGACGGGTTCCACCTGCTGCGCAGGCAGGTCTTGCAAAGCGGCAATGCGCAGGCTTGCGAGCTGCGCATGATCAAGAGCGACGGCACGCCGTTCTGGGCCCACCTGACGGCCGCTGCGGCGGAAGAAGACGCCGTCGTGAACAGCGTGCTCGGCCAGGAGTTTCGTGGCACGCAAGACCGCCGCAAGACGCGCCGCCCGGTCTTGCGGCTGACCGTGAGCGACATCTCCGAGCGCAAACGGGCCGAGCTGGCACTGCAAGCGAGCGAGGCCCACTTTCGGGCGCTGGTCGAGTGGTCGCCCGAGCCGATTCACGTCCATCGGGACGGCCTGTTCGTCTACCTCAACCCGGCCGCGGTCAGGACGCTCGGCCTGGGTTCGGCACAAGACCTGCTCGGCAGGCCGCTGCTTGCCATCGTGCCGGCGGCCTTTCATCAGTTCGTGCTCGCGCGGCTGCGCCACGTGACCGAGCACGGCAGCAGCGCGCCGTTGGCCGAGATGCAGTTCCTGAAGGCCGATGGCACGGCCATCGACGTCGAGTCGCAGGGCACCTCGATGGTCTACGAAGGCTTGCCTGCCATCCACGTGTCCTGGCGCGACATCACTGAACGCAAGCGGGCTGGGGAGGCGCTGCGCGCGACCGAGGCCAGGCTCGAAGCGGCCTTTGGCGCTTCGCCGATCGGCATGTCGCTGGCCGCGCTTGACGGCCGTTTCCTGATGGTCAACCGCTCCTTCTGCGCCATGGTGGGCTGGACCGAGGCCGAGCTGCTGGCGGTCGGCTTCCAGGCCGTCACCCATGCCGACGACCTTGCGGCCGACCTGCTGCTCGCGCAGGACCTGGTCGCCGGGCGGCGCCAGGGTTACCAGATGAGCAAGCGATACCGGCACAAGGAAGGCCGCGAGGTCTGGGCGCAGCTCAATGTCTCGATGGTGCGGGATGCGGCTGGAGCGCCGCTGAACTTCGTCGCGCAGATCCAGGACATCACGGAGCGCAGGCGGGCCGAGGCCGAGAAGCGACGTCTGGATGACGAGCTTGATCGCCATCGCAATCACCTGGAACAGTTGGTGGCGAGCCGCACCGTCGAGCTGGCCGCCGCCCGCGAGGAGGCCGAAGCCGCCAACCGGGCCAAGAGCGAGTTCCTCGCCAACATGAGCCATGAGATCCGCACGCCGATGAACGCCATCCTCGGCCTGAACCACCTGCTGCGGCGCGGCGAAGCCACGCCAGAGCAGGCGCGGCAGTTGGACAAGATCGACAGCGCCGGCCAGCACCTGCTGGCGATCATCAATGACGTGCTTGACCTGTCGAAAATCGATGCCGGCGGGATGAAGCTGGAGAGCGCCGGCTTTCACCTCGGGGCCCTGCTTGGCGACGTCGGCTCGATCATCGGCCAGGCGGCGCAGGACAAAGGGCTTGCCGTGCACCTCGACCCCGGCGCCGTGCCGCCATGGCTGCGCGGCGACCCCACGCGTTTGCGTCAGGCCCTGCTCAACTATGCCGGCAATGCCGTGAAGTTCACCCACGCGGGCGCAGTCACACTGCGGGTGCGCTTGCTGCAAGACTGCGGCGACGCACTGCGCCTGCGCTTCGAGGTTGAGGACAGCGGCGTCGGCATCGCTGCAGACGAACTGGTGCGCTTGTTCCAGCCGTTCGAGCAGGCCGACGCCTCGACCACGCGCAAGTACGGCGGCACCGGCCTCGGCCTGGCCATCACCGGCAGGCTGGCGCAATTGATGGGGGGTGAAGCCGGCGCCGAGAGCACGCCGGGAGGCGGCAGCACGTTCTGGTTCACGGCCTGGCTGCAGCGCGGCCAGGCCATCGCGTCGTCGGCGCCAGCCGCCGCTGCACTGGAAGCTGAACCGCTGCTGCGGGAGCGCCATGGGGGCGCACGCATCTTGCTGGCGGAAGACAACGCCATCAACCGCGAAGTCGCGCTGGTGCTGCTGCAGGGCGTGGGCCTCGCGGTGGACACTGCGCTCGACGGACGGCAGGCGCTGGAAGCCGCACGCGCCGGCGGCTACGACCTCGTCTTGATGGACATGCAGATGCCGGTCATGGACGGGCTGGAGGCGACCCGCGCCATCCGGGCGCTGCCGGGCTGGGCGTCCACACCCATCCTGGCGCTGACGGCCAATGCCTTCGACGAGGACCGCCAGGCCTGTGAAGCCGCCGGCATGAGCGACTTCATCGCCAAGCCGGTGGACCCCGCGGCGCTTTACGCCACCGTGCTGAAGTGGCTTTCGACCGACTCAGAGCGCGCACGCGCTGGGGCCGGTGGCCCGCCCGTGCCCGGCCCGGCGGTGGCTCCTGCCGACCCACCGGCGCCTCAGGTGGCGCCGCAGCAGCCACTGCAGGGCGCCGCGCTGACCGGCCTGGCGCGGTTGGCCGGCGTGGCCGGTTTCGATGTCGACAAGGCGATCGGTCTGGCGGCGCTGCTCGGCCCCGGCGACGCGTACCTTGAACTGCTGGGCCGGTTTGTCGTGTCGGCTGGCGAAGACATGAGCTGCTTGTCCGCGAGCCTGGCCGCAGGTGATGCGGCCACGGCCCGGCGCCTAGCCCACAACCTGAATGGCACCGCGGCAACCCTTGGTGCCAACCGCCTGGCAGCGCTGGCGACGAGCCTTGCGAAGCTGTTGCCCGCGGGTTCCGAGCAGGCTGTGCAGGGCGACCCGATAGGCCCGACGGTGGCGGCCATCGAGTGCGAACTGCTGGCCCTGGCAGCGGCCCTGCCGGCTCCCGCCGCCCTGCGGCCGGTCACCGGCGGAACGCGTCACGCGACCGGCAACGAAGCGCGTCACGAC
>JANOQS010000428.1:0-4175 GCA_031414975.1 Methylibium sp.
AGCTGATCCAGCGCATGCGCCAGATCCTGCCGCCGTGGATGCCCAGCATCGGCCTGGAAGGCGGGCGCATCAACATCGTGCCGGTGGACTTTGTTGTGGCGGCGCTCGACCACATCAGCCACTCCAAGGCCGAGCTCAACAAGAAGTGCTTCCACCTGGTGGACCCCGAGGGCTACCGCGTGGGCGACGTGCTCGACATCTTCAGCAAGGCCGCGCACGCACCGAAGATGAACCTGTTCATCAACGCCGCGCTGCTCGGCTTCATCCCCAAGAGCGTCAAGAAAGGTTTGATGGCGATCGCCCCGGTGCGCCGCGTGCGTGCCGCGGTGATGAAGGACCTGGGCCTGCCCGACGACATGTTCACCTTCATCAACTTTCCCACGCGCTACGACTGCCGCGACACCACCGCAGCATTGAAGGGCAGCGGCATCGAATGCCCCAAGCTGCCGGGTTACGCGTGGCGGCTGTGGGACTACTGGGAGCGCCACCTCGACCCGGCGCTGTTCATCGACCGCTCGCTGCGCGGCACCGTTGGCGGCAAGGTGGTGCTGGTGACGGGCGGCTCCTCGGGCATCGGCCTGGCGGCGGCCATCAAGTTCGCGCAGGCCGGCGCCACGACGATCATCTGCGCCCGTGACCAGGCCAAGCTGGACGAGGCGAAGAAGGAAATCCTGGCCGCTGCCGGCAAAGACGCCAAGGTCGTGACCTACTCCGCCGACATCGCCGACGAAGCGAGCTGCAAGGCCTTCGTCGCGCAGTTGACCGCCGACCACGGCGGCGTGGACTACCTCATCAACAACGCCGGCCGCTCGATCCGCCGCGCCATCGAAGCCAGCTACGAACGCTTCCACGACTTCGAGCGCACGATGCAGCTCAACTACTTCGGCTCGCTGCGCATCACCATGGGGCTGCTGCCCGGCATGGTGGCCAAGCGCAAGGGGCACATCGTCAACATCAGCTCGATCAGCGTGCTGGTCAACGCGCCGCGCTTCTCGGCCTACGTGGCCAGCAAGGCGGCGCTGGACGCGTGGACGCGCTGTGCGTCGAGCGAGTACGCCGACCAGGGCGTCACTTTCACAACCGTCAACATGCCGCTGGTGCGCACGCCGATGACGGCGCCGACCAAGATCTACGACAACATGCCGCTGCTGTCCACCGACGAAGCATCGGATCTGATCGTGCAGGCCTGCGTCGACAAACCGGTGCGCGTGGCCACGCGCCTGGGCATCTTCGGCGAGGTGCTGCACGCGCTGGCGCCGACGGTGACGCAGATCGTCATGAACACCACCTTCCGCATGTTCCCCGACAGCGCCGCCGCCAAGGGCGACAAGAGTGCCAAGCCGAGCCTGTCACCCGAGGCCATCGCGATGGCGCAGATGATGCGCGGGATTCACTTCTGACGCCAATGCAAAGACGAGAAGGACCTGAGCCGCGGCGGCAAACCGACCTTCGCAGGGCGCCAGAACTCAGAAGCCAGGCTGCCTGCCGATGAGCGCGAGTTCGGGGAGCAAACGGGGCACAGGATCGCTGACAGCATCGCTCCCACGGTTCCCAGCTTTTCGAGCTTCATCATGAAACTCAGTTGATCAGGGGACCCTATCCGCAGCATGATTTCTGCGCTTGAACCGGCGGGCACCTCACCGAGCCGAACGAGCAGAACACGCAGCAGTCACCCGGCTTCGGGCGCAGCAAGGCCTCGCAACCGTTGCACTGATAAAAGAACTGACATGCGTCGGTGGGCATGGTTTCGAGCCGGGCGTGGCCACAGTGGGGACACGTCAGCAAGGAATCGAGGACTGCGTCGCTCATCGGATCACTTCCGCGCGGTCGAAGGGAAACCCGCGTCGGTGGTTGCCTTGACCAGCGCCACGGTGCCGGTCCGCTCTGCGTCAAAGGTCACCGTCGCTGTCTTCTTGTCGAGGTCGACTTTTGCTTCGACGACGCCGGGCACTTTTTGCAGTGCCTGTTTGACCGTGATCGGGCACAGGCCGCAGTTCATGTTCTGCACGTCGAGCACCGCGCTTGTCGGGGGCGCGGCCAACGCGGCAAGCGGGAACGCGAAAGCGATGCAGGCAGTGAGATGTCGCATGGGATCATTTCCTTTCAATAGACGTATGGCGCGAGCCAAGGCACGGCCAGCAGGCCAACCAGGGTGACGGTGACGAGCCAGAAGATCCCGCGCTGGCGCGCAAGCGCTTTTGGGTCGGCGCAGGCGGTACCCGGCTCGCATACTTGCGGCGCGAGGTACAGCCGCCGAAAGGCCAGGCCCAGGAATACCAGGGTGGCACCGATGAAGAGGGGCCGTATCGGCTCCAGCGCGCTGAGGTTACCGATCCATGCTCCGCTGACGCCCAAGCCCAGCAGGGCCAGCGGCCCGACGCAGCACACCGAAGCTCCGATGCCGGCAAGCACCCCGCCGAGCAACGACGTTTTGACGTTGAGCGAATCCATTCAAAACCTTTCGAACTTGCGGGATCGAATGCAGTCTAGATTCCGTACCGTGGTACGGAGTCAAGGGGTGGCGGAGATGATTTCCGAGTTGTCGATAGGGCGTCTTGCCATTGATGCCGGCGTGAATGTGGAGACGATCCGCTACTACCAGCGACGTGGGCTGCTTTCGGAGCCCGACAAGCCGCAGAGCGGGTACCGCCGATACCCGCCCGAAATGGTCAAGCACGTGCGGTTCATCAAGCGTGCTCAGGAACTGGGCTTCACGCTCGAAGAGATTCTTGGCTTGTTGCGCCTTGACGAAGCCTGCGCTTGTGATGAGACGCGCGCCCTGGCCGCGCGCAAACTGGAGAACATCCAGCGCAAGTTGGCCGACCTGACTGCCATGCGCAAAGCGCTTTCGGCGCTGGTGCGTCAGTGCGACGCGACGGGCAGCGAGGGCGCCTGCCCCATCATTCACGCGCTGGCGACGGATTGAACGCAGCGCGCAACGCCTGCAGAACGGGCGGGCCACCTCATGGCGACACCGGCTGCCAGGCGGCCTTCGGCGCGTTGCGCTCCTCTCGCCGCCGCCGCATCAGCAGGTACGCGGCCGGAATCACGAACATCGACAGCAAGGGCGCGGTGATCATGCCGCCGACCATCGGCGCGGCGATGCGTTGCATCACTTCAGAGCCGGTGCCGCTGCCCCACATGATGGGGAACAGCCCGGCCAGGATCACCGCCACCGTCATCGCCTTCGGGCGCACGCGCAGCACCGCGCCTTCACGAATGGCGTCGAGCAGGTCGGCGTTGCCCGTCTTGCCATTCGCGAGCCGCGCGTCCCAGGCCTGGCGGAGGTACAGCAGCATGATCACGCCGAACTCGGCCGACACGCCCGCCAGCGCGATGAAGCCCACCGCGCCGGCCACCGACAGGTTGTAGCCCAGCAGGTACAGCAGCCAGATGCCGCCCACCAGCGCGAACGGCAGTGTCGCCATGATCAGCAAGGCTTCGCCGAAGCGCCGGAAGGTCAGGTAGAGCAGCACGAAGATGATGAGCAGCGTGAACGGCACGACGACTTTCAGCTTCGCCGTGGCGCGCTCCAGAAACTCGAACTGCCCCGACCAGGAGACCGAGTAGCCAGGTGGCATGGGGACCTTCTCGCCGACCACCCGCTGCATGTCCTGCACCGCGCCGCGCAGGTCGCGGCCACGGATGTCGACATAGACCCAGCCCGACAGCCGCGCGTTCTCGCTGCGCAGCATCGGCGGGCCGTCGGTGATGCGCAGGTCGGCCACGTCCGACAGCACCAGCCGCGCTCCGCGTTCGCTGACGATGGGCAGCTTGCGCAGCTTGTCCAGTGAGTCGCGCGTCTCCCTCGGATACCGGATGTTGATCGGGAAACGCTGCAGGCCTTCGACCACCTCGCCCCCCGGCCCGCCGATGTTGTCGCCCCCCACCGCCGAGCTGATGACCGCCTGCACGTCGGCGATGTTCATGCCGAAGCGTGCCGCCGCGTCGCGGTTGATGGTCACGTCCACATAGCGCCCACCGGTCAGCCGCTCGGCCAGTGCGCTGCTCACGCCCGGCACGTCTTTCAACACCTTCTCGATCTCGCCGGTGATGCGGTCGATGGTCGTGAGGTCGGCGCCGGCCACCTTCACGCCGACGGGGCTCTTGATGCCGGTGGCCAGCATGTCGATTCGGTTGCGGATCGGCGGCACCCAGATGTTGGCCAGGCCAGG
>JANOQS010000429.1:0-4974 GCA_031414975.1 Methylibium sp.
TCGCTCGGCTCGGGCGACATGCTCGAGGTGGCGCAAATGGGCCTGCACGTGGCGCAGATGACCTCGCAGGCGCAGATGCGCGCCTGCTTCGACGCGGTGACGGTGAACGGCGCGGCACTGATGGGTTTGCCCGACCACGGCCTGGAGGTCGGCAAGGCGGCCGACTTCGTGCTGCTGCAGGCGCGCGACCCGGTCGAGGCGATCCGCCTGCGTGCAACGCGGCTGGCGGTGGTGCGGCGCGGGCAGGTGATTGCCCGGAGCGCGCCGAGCACGGCGTCGTTGAACCTGGCCGGGCGACCCGACCGCGTGGACTGGGCGATTCGGCGCTGACCTGCGCCGGGCTCTGCTTCAGCCCGGTCAGCGCGCCGCAGCGTCGCGGAAGAAGCGGATGCGCTCTGCATCGGCCGGGTGCGACGCGATCGCGATGCCGAGCCGGGAGCCTTCATCGGCGCCGCTGCTGCCCTGCGCCGTGCCCTCCTTGCTCTCCTTGCCTGGCGTGCGGCGGGCCGAGACCTTTTCGAAGAAGGTCACCATCACCGCCGGCGACAACCCGGCCGCCTTCAGCACCGTCACCGCAAACGCGTCGGCCTCACGCTCGGCATCGCGCGAGTAGCTTGCCTGCCCCAGCAGCACCGGCGCGCCCGCCAGCAGGGTGCTGAAGTCGCCCAGCACCACGCTCGACACGGCCGCGATCGCCCCCGCCTGCACCAGCAGGCGCAGGCCGTGGCGCTGCTGCACATGGCCGAGTTCGTGCCCGAGCACGCCGACGATCACCGCTTCGTCGCCCTGCACCAGCTCGACCAGCGCATCCGTCATCACCATCGTGCCGCCCGGCAGCGCAAACGCGTTCGGGCCGATCGGGCCGCTGCGAAACTCGAGCCGGTGGGCCGGCACGCTGCCCGGCGGCAGTGCGGCGGTGGCACGCGCGAACGCGGCACGCAGGCGCTGCTGTTGGTCGGCGGGCAGCTTGCTCGGCCGCAGCCACTGCGGGTCGAGCGACTGCAGGGCCGACTCGCCGATCGCCTGGTCCACGCTCAGCGGCGTGGCCGCCACCGCCACGCGCGCCGCCCACGGCACGCCCCACAGGTACATCGCCGCCAGCAGCACGCTCAAGCCGAGCACGCTGGCCAGCACCCAGCGCCAGCTCTGCTGGGCGCTCACCACCCAGGACTCGCCGCGCCCGCCGGCCCGCGCCCAGGCGTCCCAGGCCGGCGCATCGTGGCATTGCAGCGAGCCGCCGTCCGGCAGGCGCGCGATGCGCGGACCGTGGCGCATGCGTTCGGGCCACTCCACCTGGTGCGCCGGCACCCGCAACGCAACGCCGTCGCCCTGCAGGCTCAATTCGCCGCCGGACAAGCTCAACTGCACCACGCGGGCGCGGGCACTGCGGCCGTCGAAGTAGTCGGCGGTGATGAGGTTCGGCGTGGCGGGCGCGGCGGCCACCTTGGCTTGCAAAGTGAAGCTACAGCCCGATGTCCAGGCCGAACAGGTCGCCGGCTGCATCGCCCGCGGCCTCGCCGTCGGCCGGGCGTGCGTCGTCCAGCAGGTCGGCCGGGTCGACCCGGGTGATCACCGTGACCGCGTGCAGGCGCATGCGCGCCACGGCCACCGCAGCGAACGGCCAGTACAGGCCCAAGGTCAGCAGCATCAGCAGCCAGTTCTTCAGGCTCAGCATCAGCAGCGGCCTGAACCTGAGCTTGCTGCGAAAGCGCATCGAGTTGTTGCCGGTGCGCCCCCACAGCAGGTTCTGCATGCGCGACACGAAGTACGGGCGCGGCACGAGCTGCGCAACGATCAGCCCGAAGACGCCCAACGCCAGCCCGGCGAGCAGCGCCACGCCCATGCCGCTGCCACTTCGGCCCGGCAGCGCGCTGGCCAGGCCGGCGGCCCCGATCAGCAAGAAGACCACGCCAAAGACGACCGCGAGCACGCCCAGGAACACGCCCACCGTCTTCAGGAACACCTTGTAGAAGGCCCAGACGTTGGTGCGCAGTTCGGTCTGCAACTGGCCCAGTGCGTAGTGCTGGTGCTGGTACTGCTTGAGCTTGAACCACAGCCACGGCAACACGGCCAGCGTCACCAGGGTCACCGCGCCGGCCAGTGCGACGTACCACATCGGCGGATGCTCCTGGTCGGGCACCCCCACCAGCGCGGCCACGATCAACAGGCTGGGCACGAACAGTGGCAGCACCGCCCGGTAGGCCCCGCCCAGCGTGCCCATGAAGCGAAACCGCAGCCCGCGCCAGCTGGTGTTGGCCATGCGGAACTGCAGCGACGACTTGAGCAGCGCCGGTGCGATGGCCGCGACGATCAGCAAGGCCGCCAGCCCGGCCAGCGTCGAGAAGTTGCCCGCCGCCGAATACAGCAGCGCCAGCAGGCCCACCAGCAGGTAGCCGCGCAGCATCTTCAGCGGCTTGCCGTGAAAGTCGAGCGGCTGGCCATCGATCAGCGTGTTGCCATAGAAGTAGCGCAGCTTGCGCACCTTGGCCCAGGGGTAGTACAGGCTCAGGGTCACCAGCATCAGCAGCAGGTTGACGATCCAGATGCGGAAGTACTCGCTGCCCGAACCGGTGAAGCGCACGTCGAGCCGATGGTCCCTGATTTCAGCCGACCCGAATGACAGGCGTTGCCGGGTCGGGGGGGCGTTGAAGGTGGATGCACTCATGGGGACACTGCCGCGAAACTCTACCATCCGGGTGCCCCGCTAGAATGAAACTCACAGGGACAACTACACAGAACCATGAAGCTCATCGGCGCGCTCACCAGCCCGTACGTGCGCAAGGTGCGCATCGTGATGGCCGAGAAAAAGCTCGACTACCAGTTCGTGCTCGAAGACGTCTGGAACAGCGATGCCATCGTCAAGTCCAACCCGCTGGGCAAGGTGCCCTGTCTGGTGCTGGAGGGTGGCGAGGCGGTGTTCGATTCGCGCGTGATCGTTGAATACCTCGACACCCGTTCGCCCGTCAGCCGCCTGATCCCGGAAGGCAGCCGCGAGCGCACCGAGGTGCGCACCTGGGAAGCGCTGGCCGACGGTCTGCTCGACGCTGCGCTGCTGGTGCGGCTGGAAAACACCTGGGCCGGCCGCAGCGAAGCGCAACGCAGCCCTGAGTGGATCGAGCGCCAGATGGGCAAGATCCATGCGTCTCTCACGGCAATGAGCGCCGGCCTGGGCGATCGCCCCTGGTGCTCGGGCATCCACCTGTCGCTGGGCGACATTGCGGTGGGTTGCGCGCTGGGTTACCTTGATTTCCGCTTCGCATCGCTCGACTGGCGCACGCCGCACCCGCGCCTGAAGCGCCTGTACGACAAGCTGGCCCTGCGGCCGAGCTTCATCGACTCGGCGCCGCCGGCCTGACAGGCCGCGGGCCGGCCAGCCTCAGGCGGCTTGCCTGAGCTGGGCGCTGGCGTGCAGGTCGAGCTGGAGCTTTCGGTACAAGGACCGGCTGCGCAGCCCCACGCTGTGCTCGCTGGTCTTCATCTCGCGGGCAATCTCGTGCAGCAGGTAACCCTGGCCCACGCGGGTCAGCATCTGGCGTTCGGTGGCGGTCAGGCCGGGCTTGGCCGGGCTGGGCTCGGCGCTGCCGGGCGCGCGCTCCGAAGGTCTGAAATGCGCCTGCAGGCGGCGCGCGATCGGCCCGCACATCGGGGACTCGCCCGCCAGCATTTGGCGGATCACGCCTGCCAGCGCCCGGATCGGGCTGCCGTGAATGAAGTAGCCGTCGGCGCCGTGGCGCAGCGCCTGCATCAGGTTCGGGTCGTCGGCCGACATGGCCACCACCAGCACCTGCGGGCGCCCGGCCAGGCCGCGCTCGCGCCGTTCACGCAGCAGGTCGGTCAGTCGTTCGGCGCCGATGCGCAGGTCGGCCACGAGCAGGTCGACGCCGCCTGTATCCAGCTGCATGCGCACCTGCGCCAGGCTGCCGGCCACCGCGGCCACCCGCAGCCCGGCTTCAGCGGCAAGGGTCTTGCGCAACGCATCGCCCACCAACGGGTCGTTCTGGAGCAGCACGATGCTGGCCATGGGACGTCTCACTCCATCTTTGTATTTGGAGTTTCGATTGTTCCTGCTTCACCCGGCCGCACCACCCCGTGAACCGGGGCTCCCCCTTGTTCCGGGGGCTCAGGCCAAAGCGCAGCACCTGCGCAGCGGGGCCGCGACGGCCTGAGATGAGCCGCCTACCCTGCGCAATTTCACAGGCGCTTCGGTCCGGCGGCTCAGGTTTTCTCGGCGGCGACACCGAAGCTGGCCGCTTGCGCCATCGGCCAGTAGACCTTGAACACCTGGTGCGGCATCTCGCCGTGCAGCAGCACGCCGGGCGCCACGAAGGGCAGCAGGTTGGCCAGCAGCTTGACGCTGTGGTCGGACGTGCGCCGCACGATGTGGGCCGCGGTCAGCTCGCTCGGGTGTTGCAGGCCGGCCGCCTGCACCAGTTCCTTCAGCGCCTTCAGCGTGTTCTGGTGGAACTGGTGCACCCGGTCGGACTTCTGCGGCACCACCAACGCGCGCTGGCGCTGCGGGTCTTGTGTGGTCACGCCGGTCGGGCAGTGGCCGGTGTGGCAGCTCTGCGCCTGGATGCAGCCGAGCGCGAACATGAAGCCACGCGCCGAATTGCACCAGTCGGCGCCCAACGCCAGCATGCGCGCGATGTCGAAGGCGCTCACCACCTTGCCGGCGCAGCCCAGCCGGACCTGGCTGCGCAGGTTCAGCCCGACCAGGGTGTTGTGCACCAGCAGCAGCCCTTCCTGCAGCGGCGCGCCGACGTGGTCGGTGAATTCCAGGGGAGCCGCACCGGTGCCACCCTCGGCACCGTCGACGACGATGAAGTCGGGCGTGATGCCGGTCGCCAGCATCGCCTTGGCGATTGCGAACCATTCCCACGGGTGGCCGATGCACAGCTTGAAGCCGGTCGGTTTGCCGCCCGACAGTTGGCGCAGCCGCTCGATGAAATGCATCATCTCGACCGGCGTCGAGAA
>JANOQS010000430.1:0-3044 GCA_031414975.1 Methylibium sp.
GCATCGCGCTTTTCTTTCTCGGCGCGCTTCTCGGCCTCCTCGCGCTTCTTCTCCTCGTCGAGGCGCTTCTTTGCTTCGTCGCGCTTGGCTTTTTCGATCGCGATCTGCGCATCGAGCACCGGCGCGGGGTCGACTTTCGGAACCGGCGGCGGCGCTGGCGGGGGGGGCGGCTTGACCTCGACGGGCACCGGCACCGGCTCGGGCGCCACCGCCCGCGGCGCGGCGATCTGCGGCACCGCGGCCCACAACTCGGCCTCCACACCCGCCGGGCTGCTGGTGTTCCAGCGCACGCTGAAGGCCAAGGCGGCCACCAGCAGCGCGTGCGCGAGCAGTGCCAGCACCAGGCCTGCCCCCATGCCGGCAGGCCGGCGCGGCATCAGCGCGTCGCGGGTCAGGGCAGCAGCCGTCATCGCAGATTCAAGGTGCGCCGGTCTTGACCGACAAGCCCACGCGCTGCACACCCGCGCGCTGCAGGCTGTCCATCACCTTCACCACCGCCTCGTACTTCACCGTGCGGTCGGCCGAGATGACGACCGGCGTGTTCGCATCACCCGCCTGCGCCTCGCGCACGCGCGCCGGCAGGCCGGCCAGGTTGGTGGGCGCGGTGTCCTTGCCGTCCAGGCGCAGGCGGATGGTCTCGTCGCTGCCCACCTGAACCTCCACCACATGCTCGGGGCGCTGTTTGCTCTTGCCCACGCTGGGCAGGTCGATCACGCCGGTGGTGATGAGCGGCGCGGTGACCATGAAGATGATCAGCAGCACCAGCATCACGTCGATGAAGGGCACCATGTTGATCTCGTTGATCGTGCGGCGGCGGCCCGAGCCGCGGTGGCTGACGGCGGCCATGATCAGCGTGTGTTGGCCGGCGGCGGCGCGGGCGGCACCCCGGCATTGCGCTGCAGGATGTTGGAGAACTCTTCGATGAAGGTCTCGAGCTGGATCGCGATGCGGTCGATGTCGCGCGCGAAGCGGTTGTAGGCGATCACCGCCGGGATCGCCGCAAACAGCCCGATCGCGGTGGCCACCAGCGCTTCGGCAATGCCCGGCGCCACGGTGGCCAAGGTCACCTGCGTCATGTTGGCCAGGCCCACAAACGCATGCATGATGCCCCACACCGTGCCGAACAGCCCGACGTAAGGCGACACCGAACCGACCGAGGCCAGGAAGGAGAGGTTCGATTCGATGGTGTCCATCTCGCGCTGAAAGCTCGCGCGCATCGCACGGCGCGCGCCGTCGAGCAGCGCACCCACATCGCTCACGCGGCGTTCACGCAGCTTCAGGAATTCGCGCATGCCGGTGGCGAAGATGCGCTCCATCGGCGCACCGCCGGTGCGTTTGGTGGCGTCGTTGTACAGGTCGTTCAGGTTCTTGCCGGCCCAGAATTCGCGTTCGAATTCTTCGTTCGCGGCGCGCACCTTGCGCAGCCCGAACAGCTTGCCGAAGATGACCGTCCAACTCGCCAGCGAGGCAAGCACCAGCCCGGCCATCACGAGTTGCACCACCAGGCTGGCCTGGACGACGAGCGAGAGGATCGAAAGGTTCTGGTTGTTCATCCGATGCTTTTCAACAGCTCGTTGGGAATGGCACGCGGCTTGAAAGTTCCTGCGTTGACGCAGGCCACGCCGATCGTGCCCTCGGCCAGCAGCTCCGTGCCGCGCCACGCCTGCTGGGCAAAGATCATGCGCGTGTAGGTGCGGCGGCCCAGATCGACGGTCACTTCGATGCAGTCGTCCAGCCGCGCCGGGCGCAAATACCGCAGTGAAGTATCGGTCACGATGAAGATCGCGCCGGTGTCATGGCGCAAGGCCTCTTGCGAATACCCGAACGAACGCAGCCATTCGGTGCGTGCGCGTTCGAAGAACTTCAGGTAGTTCGCATAGAAGACCACGCCGCCGGCGTCGGTGTCTTCCCAGTAGACGCGCAGGGGCCAGCGAAAGACGGCGGGCTCGCTCATCGAAGCAGGCGCGGCTCGCAGCAGCGCACTACGGCAGGGTGTTCTTGAACACCACGCCCCATTGCGGATGGCCCGCTTCGGACTTGCTGAGCGCGAAGTTCGGGTCGGCCTGGCGCGCGGCGCGAAACGCGCCCTCGCATTCCTTCTTGCGGTTGCTGGTGCAGTAGATGAAGGCCAGGTGCTTGTGCGCCGCAGCCCGGTCCTTGTACGACTGCAGGCCCTTTTGCAGCGCGTCTTTCAGCTGCTTCTCGGCCTCGGGGTAGTTCGCATCGTCGTAGGCGCGCAGGCCCACCACCAGCGCTTGTTCGGCCGGGCGCGACATGGCTTCGGCCACGCCGGGGCCGGTTTGCATGTCGGCGCAGGCGGCAAGCAGGCTCAGCAGCCCGGCGGTGGCTGCGGCGAAAAAGAGTCGAAGGGTCATGATCCGAACTTGTGCTTGAGGGAGACGGCCTGCCCGGGGTTCACGGTGACCGTGGCGCGGAACGGCGGGAAGTCGCCGTTGCGGATGATGATCTGATGCTTGCCTTCGGACAGCGTCAGCTCGTTGAGCGGAGGTGTGGTGCCGGCGGGTACACCGTCGACCTCGACCTGGCCCCACGGGCTGACGGCAATCCGGAGCGTGCCGGTGGTCTTGGCGGCCACTGGCGCGGGCGCAGCGGCCACGGCGGCTGTGGCTGCGGCTGTGGCTGCGGCCCTGGGCTCGGGTTCGCGCACCTCGGCAGCAGCCCGCTTGGAACCAGGCGCAGGCGCCTTGGCCACAGCCGTTGTTTTGGCGGGTGCGGGTGCGGGCTTGGCGGGGGCAGCCTTCTGCGGCGCAGCCTTGTTGCCGGCCATCGGACTGGCGGGCGCTGCGGGCGGCATTTTCGCCACCGCGGTGGCCGGGGGCGCAGCGACCGGGGCGACGGGCGTGGTCGCGGCAGGCGGGGCTGGCGGCGTTGCGGCACCGGCTGATGCCGGTACAAAGACCGTGGCGGCGGCCACCGGTGCCGACGCCGATGGAAGGGCACGAGCAGGAGCCGCCGGAGGCGCGGCCACCACGGCCCGCGGCGCCGGGGCGGCGGCCGCTGCCCGTGCTGGCGGCGCGGCGGCG
>JANOQS010000431.1:0-2156 GCA_031414975.1 Methylibium sp.
TCGGGCGAGCGGATGATGCGCGTGAGTTCGGCCGAGAGCTTGGCCAGCACCGCCGGCGGCGTGCCTGCGGGCACCAGCACACCTTGCCACGTGCCCGACTCGAAGCCCTTCACGCCCTGTTCGGCGATCGTCGGCGTCTCCGGCAGCAGCGGCACGCGCGTGGCGCGCGACACGCCCAGCACCTTGAGCTTGCCGCCCTGCACGTGCGGCAAGGTGGCGAGCATGCCGTTCATCAGCACCTGGGTCTGGCCGGCGATCGTGTCTTGAATGGCCTGCGAGCCACCCTTGTACGGGATGTATTCCCACTTCGCGCCGCTGGCGCGCTCAACCGCCACGCCGGCCAGGTGCGGCGCACTGCCCATCGCGGTGACGGCGAAGTTCAGCTTGGTCTTCTTCGACAGCTCGACCAGTTCCTTCAGGTTGTTGGCCGGCACCGACGGGTGCACCACCAGCAGGTGCGGCGAATAGGCCAGCATGCTCACGCCGCGCAGGTCCTTGCTCGGGTCGAACGGCAGCTTGGTGTAGACCGAGGGCGTGATGGCCAGCGCGCCCACGTCGCACAGCAACAGGGTGTAGCCGTCGGCAGGCGACTTGGCGACGATATCGGTGCCGGTGTTGCCGTTTGCGCCGGGTTTGTTCTCGACCACGACGGTGGTCTTCAGCGCCGCCGCCAGCGGCTCGCTGATGGCGCGCGCGATGATGTCCGACGAGCCGCCCGGCGTGTACGGCACGACGATGCGGATCGGCTTGGACGGCCAGTCCTGCGCCTGGGCGGCGCCCGCCACGAGCAGTGCAGCGGCGACGAGAAGGGTGCGGGTCAAGGTCATCGGTGTCTCCATTTCGATGATGGGTCGGTGTTGTCAGTCATCATACAACTGAGGCGTCCGCTGTCAACCGGGATTGCGCGGGTGTATTCATACGACAACCGATGACGGAGGGCGCCCGATCAGGCTGCACCGCCGCCTGCGCGACCTGCGACGCCCCCCGGTAAAATCGCCCGCTCTGCGCCGGAACCTCGCACCGCGCACCACTTGAAAGCCCCTGGATGAAAGCCGCACAGATCCGCTCGCAGTTCCTGAAGTTCTTCGAATCCAAGGGCCACACCATCGTTGCGAGCAGCCCGGTGGTGCCGGGCGACGACCCGACCTTGCTGTTCACCAACGCGGGCATGAACCAGTTCAAGGACGTGTTCCTGGGCTTCGACAAGCGCGCTTACCACCGCGCCACCACGTCACAGAAGTGCATTCGCGCCGGCGGCAAGCACAACGACCTGGAGAACGTGGGCTACACCGCGCGCCACCACACCTTCTTCGAGATGCTGGGCAACTTCAGCTTCGGCGACTACTTCAAGAAGGAAGCGATTGCCTACGCGTGGGAGTTGTTGACCGAGGTCTACAAGCTGCCCAAAGAGAAGCTCTGGGTCACGGTGTACGCCGAGGACGACGAGGCTTACGACATCTGGAACAAGCAGGTCGGTGTTCCCGCGGAACGCATCGTGCGCATCGGCGACAACAAGGGCGGGCGTTATGCGTCCGACAATTTCTGGATGATGGGCGACACCGGCCCCTGCGGCCCGTGCACCGAGATCTTCTACGACCACGGGCCCGAGGTGGCCGGCGGCCCGCCGGGCTCGCCGACCGAAGACGGCGACCGCTACATCGAGATCTGGAACAACGTGTTCATGCAGTTCAACCGCGACGAAGCGGGCGTGATGCACAAGCTGCCCAAGCCCAGCGTGGACACCGGCATGGGGCTGGAGCGGCTGACGGCGGTGCTGCAGCATGTGCACAGCAACTATGAGATCGACACCTTCGTGACCCTGCTCGCGGCGGCCAAGAAGGCGGTCGATGCAGCGGGCGGCGGTGACTGCGACAAGGACAGCCCGTCGCTGAAGGTGATCGCCGACCACATCCGCGCCTGCGCCTTCACGGTGGTCGACGGCGTGATCCCCGGCAACGAAGGCCGCGGCTATGTGCTGCGCCGCATCACGCGCCGCGCCATCCGCCACGGCTACAAGCTGGGCGCGCGCAAGCCCTTCTTCCACAGCCTGGTGGCGGCGCTGGATGCCGAGATGGGCGAGGCCTACCCCGAGCTGCGCCGCGGCGCGGCCCGCACCACCGAGGTGCTCAAGGCCGAGGAAGAGCGCTTCTTCCAGA
>JANOQS010000432.1:0-4925 GCA_031414975.1 Methylibium sp.
AAGCGCTCGAAGTCATCGCGGCGCATGTAGACCTCGCCGCGCACCTCGATCACCGGCGGCGCCACGCCGCCCAGGCGCAGCGGAATCTGCCCGATGGTGCGGATGTTCTGCGTCACGTCTTCGCCGGTTTCGCCGTCGCCACGCGTGGCTGCGAGCACCAGCACGCCCTGCTCGTACCGCAGGTTGATGGCCAGGCCGTCGAACTTCAGTTCGGCAGCGTAGGCGACGGCCGGCGCATCGTCGGCCTGGCCGAGCGCCTTGCGCACGCGGGCGTCGAACTTGCGCGCGCCTTCGGGCGTGGTGTCGGTCTCGGTGTTGATCGACAGCATGGCCACCGCATGGCGCACCGGCTGCAGGCCGTCGAGCACCTTGCCGATCACGCGCTGGGTCGGCGAATCGGCGCTCAGCAGCTCGGGGTGTTCGCCTTCGATCGCCTGCAATTCCTGGAACAAGCGGTCGTACTCGGCGTCGGGGATCTGCGGTTCGTCGAGCACGTAGTAGCGGTGGGCGTGGTAGCGCAGTTGCTCACGCAATTCGGCGGCTCGCGCGGCCGTGGCGTCTTCAGCCATGGTCAGCTGAACAACCGCCGCGTCGCCATCGAGCCGGCGGCAAGGTCGCGCGCTTCGAGCGCGGTGTAGAGCTGCGTCAGCTCGGCGCCAATCACGGCGAAGCCTTGCGGGCTGAGCGGCTGGCCGTTGTCGTCGACGATTGCGGCGTCCATGCCGAGCGAAAGCGCGGTGGCGCTGGCCTGCCAGGCGACGAACGGGTCGGCCTTCGGGTCGGTCTGCGGCACGTCGAAGCTCAGGGTCACGTCGCTGACGGTCGCCTGCTGCGGGTGTTCGTCGAGCGCCTTCAGGCTGTCGAAGCCGAGCGTCAGCACCGGCGGCGCGCCTTCTTCGCTTGAGGGCAGCACCAGCCGCCCCGGCACCATGCCCGGCACGAAGCCGTGCCGACCGGCGTGCTGCTGGATGTAGGCCACGCTCCACGGCGACGAACGCGCGTGCAGGTGCACGGCGAGTTGCGCGTCGTGCTGGCTCGCGAAGGTGTCGAGCTCGCGGGCGCGGGCCACCACTTCGAGCATGTCGGGGAAGTCGGCCATCGCGCCGATGGCTTCGCAGAAGGGTTGGATCGCCTGCACGAACTCGGAGTATTCGATCTCGTTCAGCGCCCCGCCGCGGTTGGCCAGTTGCACACCGGCCTGCACCTCGCCGTAGTGCTGGCCAGCGTGCGGCGGCTCCCATTCGCCGGTCTCGGCGTTCAGGCCTTCGATCAGAAACGGCTTGCTGCCGGCTCGCCGCGTGGGCGGCAGGTGCGACAGCAGCATTTCGCCGCTGACCGGCGCCTCGACATTGAGCACCACGATTGCATCGATCAACGCGTCGATGCGCGCAGGCGTGCGCCGGGGCAGCTTGCGCTCGAGCGGGAAGGATGCCGAGTCGCCACCTGCGGTCGATCCGCCGGCCGCATCTCTTGCAGAATCACCCAGCACCGGCTCGCGGAAGTCGATCGGCCTGCCCGTAGGCACCCCGCGCTTCGGGTCGGCCTTGCGCGCGGTCCACGCGCCATGCGCCACGATGCCGGCCAGCACCACGCCGCCCAACGCTGCCAGTGCGACTGTCAGGCTGTCCATGGCTGTCGCATCAGGCCGGCTCGGTCAGGCTCACCGCCGCCTGCATGTCCACCGCGACGATGCGCGACACGCCCTGCTCCTGCATGGTCACGCCGATGAGCTGTTCGGCCATCTCCATCGCGATCTTGTTGTGGCTGATGAACAGGAACTGGGTGCCGCGCGACATCTCGGTCACCAGCTTGGAATAGCGCTCGGTGTTGGCGTCGTCCAGCGGCGCGTCCACCTCGTCGAGCAGGCAGAACGGCGCGGGGTTGAGCTGGAAGATCGCGAACACCAACGCAATCGCAGTCAGCGCCTTTTCGCCGCCCGACATCAGGTGGATGGTGCTGTTCTTCTTGCCGGGCGGCTGCGCCATCACCTGCACGCCGGCGTCCAGGATCTCGTCGCCCGTCATCACCAGCCGGGCCACGCCACCACCGAACAAGGTGGGGAACATGCGGCCGAAATGTTCGTTGACCTGGTTGAAGGTGCTGCCCAGCAGGTCGCGGGTTTCGAGGTCGATCTTGTGGATCGCGTCTTCGAGCGTGTTCATCGCCTCCACCAGGTCGGCGTTCTGCGCGTCGAGGAAGGTCTTGCGTTCGCGCGCCGCGCTCAGCTCGTCGAGCGCGGCCAGGTTGACGGCACCGAGCGTGGTGATCTCGCGGTTGATGCGGTCGATCTCGCTCTGCAGGCCCGAGAGGCGCACCTTGCCGTCTTCGATGCTCTGGCCAAGCGCTGCCATGTCGGCCTGCGCCGCCACCAGTTGCTCCAGGTACTGCGCGCCGCCGAGCTGCGCGGCCTGCTCTTCGAGCTGCAGTTTGGTGATGCGGTCGCGCAGCGGCTGCAGGCTTTGTTCGTGCGCCAGGCGCTGTTCGTCGGAGCGTTTCAGGCGCAGGGTCAGGTCGTCGTACTCGCTGCGCTTGGCACCGAGCGCGGCTTCGCGTTCGAGCTTCAGCGCCAGCGCAGTCTGCAGGCCGGCCTGGGCCGACACGTCGGTCAGCCGGGTCAACTCTTCCTGCAGTTGGGTGCCCGACTGCTCGTTGGCCGCAAGCTGCTCGGCCGCGGTTTCGATGCCGCGCTGCAACTCGCCGCGCCGCGCCGCGAGCGAGCGCGATGCGAACTGCGCTTCTTGCGCTTCGCGCTCCAGGCTGCGCAGTTGTTCGCGCGCGTCGGCCAGCGTGCGCTCGGCGGTGATCACGCCTTCATCGAGCTCGGCATGGCGCTCCTGCGTCGTGGCAAGCTGCATGTCGAGCTCTTCGAAGCGCGCTTCGCCGGTGGCGCTGCGTTCGTTCAGCTCCTCCTGCTGCGCGTCGATCTCGGTCAGTTCGCCGTCAAGTTGTTCGCGCCGGGTGCTGGTCTGTTCGACCAGTTGCGACAGGCGCAGGACCTCCACCTGCAACTGGTGCGCGCGCGTCTGCGCTTCGGTCGCGTCGCGGCGCGCCGCGAGCAGGCGCTGCGAAGCGTCGGTGTAGGCCGCTTCGGTGCGCACCAGCGCGCTGCGCGCTTCTTCGGCGATCAGAACCTGGGCACGCAACTGGCGCTCCAGGTTCTCGATCTCCCGTGCGCGCGCCAGCATGCCGGCCTGTTCGGAGTCGGGCGCGTGGAAGCTCACGGCGAACTGGCTCACCGCGTGACCCTCGCGCGTCATGATCACTTCGCCGTGGGTCAGCTTCGCGCGCGCGGCCAGCGCTTCGTCGATGTTGGCCGCGGTGTAGACGCCTTCGAGCCAGTCGTTCAGCAGCGCTTTGAGACCGGCATCGCCGAGGCGCAGCAGGTCGCTCAGGCGCGGCAAGGTCTGGTGGCTGTTGGTGAACCCCGCCAGCGGCGGTGTGTAGAACGCCAGCTTGGCCGGCGGTGCGTCGGCCGCGAAGGCACGCACCGTCTCCAGCCGCCCCACTTCGAGCGCACCCAGCCGTTCGCGCAACGCCGCTTCCAATGCGGTTTCCCAACCCGCCTCGATGTGAACCCGGGTCCACAGACCCTGCAACGAGTCGAGCCCATGTTTGGCGAGCCAGGGCTTGAGCTTGCCCTCCGTCTGCACTTTTTCCTGCAGGGCACGCAAGGCGTCGAGCCGCGCGCTCAACTCGGCCTGCCGAGCGCCCTGGGTGTTGACCTGCTCCTGTTGCGTGCGGCGCGCTTCGTCGAGCGCCGGCACCTGCTCGTTCAACTGATGAAGGCGCGCGTCGGCCACGCCCTGTGCTTCTTCGGCGACGCTGAACTGGTGCTTCAGGTCGGCCAGCTTCTGCGTGTCGGGCACTGCAAGCTGGCCGCGTTCGCCAGCCAGGCGCTCACGGCGCGTGGCGAACTGGCGGCGCTGCTCTTCGATGTTGCGGCTTTCCGAAGCCAGCACCTGGATCTGCTGCTGCACCGCGGCCACCACGCCGCGCTGCTCGTTGCTCTTGGCCTGCGCGGCACGCACCGCGTCTTCCAGCGTCGGCAGGCGTGCGGCGAACTCTTCAGCCTGCGCGGCCAGCACCTCGCCTTGTTCTTCGGCGGCGGCAATGTGTTCGGCAATCTGTTCCAGCTCGTCCTTCGCCTGCGTCTGGCGCTCGCCCCACTGGTCGATTTGCGCCTTCAGTTCGAGCAGGCGCTGTTCGACTCTCTGGCGGCCCTCGACCACGTAGCGGATGCGCTCTTCGAGCCGGCTCACCTCCAGCGCCGCTTCGGCCAGCGAACCTTGCGAGGCATGCAACTCGTCGCTCGCGGCGTAGTGTGCCTGGCGGATGGTTTCGAGCTCGGCCTCGCCGTGGCGCAACTCGGCGGTGCGCGCCTCCAACGCGTTGGTCGCTTCGAGCACCGACTGCTTGATGCGCGCTTCTTCGCTCGCCGCGTCGCGGTGCTTCAGGAACCAGAGCTGGTGCAGCTTCAGCTCGCCCTGCAATTGCAGCCCGCGGTACTGGCTGGCAACCTCGGCCTGCTTCTCGAGCTTTTCGAGGTTGCTGTTGAGTTCGCGCAGAATGTCTTCGACGCGCGTCAGGTTGTCGCGCGTGTCCTTCAGCCGGCTCTCGGTCTCGCGGCGGCGCTCCTTGTACTTGGAGACGCCGGCGGCCTCCTCCAGGAACATGCGCAGCTCTTCGGGCTTGCTTTCGATGATGCGGCTGATCGTGCCCTGGCCGATGATGGCGTAGGCGCGCGGGCCCAGGCCGGTGCCGAGGAACACGTCCTGCACGTCGCGCCGGCGGACCGGCTGGTTGTTGATGTAGTAGCTGCTCGTGCCGTCGCGCGTGAGCACGCGCTTGACGGCGATCTCTGCGAACTGGTTCCACTGGCCGCCCGCACGCGCGTCTTCGTTGCTGAACACCAGTTCCACGCTGGC
>JANOQS010000433.1:0-2849 GCA_031414975.1 Methylibium sp.
GCCGGCGTCGACAGGATGCCGCCCTGCCCCACCAGCACGCGGCCGAAGCCGTTGGCCGCGGCCATGCGGACGATGATCTGGATCGCGCGGTCGTTGTAGTAGCGGCCGTCACCGCCCAGCACCAAGGTCTGGCCCTTGAAGCCGTCGAGCGAGTCGAAGATCGCCTGGACGAAGTTCTCGAGGTAGCCCGGCTGCTGGAACACCGGCACTTTCTTGCGCAGCCCCGAGGTGCCGGGGCGCTGGCCGGGAATGGCTTGGGTGGTGCGGGTCAACACGTCCATGAGGTCTCGCTTTCGGGTGGGTGGGCGGTGGAGTTGGAAAGACGTGCGAGCCAGTGACGGGCCACGGGCTCAGCTTGCCATTTTCAGGAACAGGTCTCGATCGGGCGCGAAGTTGGCGTACAGCGGCAACAGCGCGCCGCCGATCGCGCGCGCGTCGGAGCCGACCGTGCCGGCCAGCACCGCCGGGCGCGCCACGCCCTCCCAGCTGAAGCGGTCGAGCGCGGTCTCCACTTCGGCCAGCAAGGCACTCAGCATCGCGGGGCTGAACAGGCCGTCGACGATCACGCCTTCCAGGTCGAGCAGGCAGGCTGCGCTGTTGACGGTGAGCGCCACCGCAGGCCCGGCTTCGCGCAGCCAGCCCAGCGTGTGCGTGCGCCATGGCTCGGCGAGCGCGCGCTCGTCGGTTGCGGCGCTCTCGTCCAGGCCATGCGCGCGGTAGCGGGCCTCCAGGTTGAACAGCGACGCCAGGCTCAGCAACTGGGCCGGCGCCGCCATAGATCCGGCCGAGCCGGCCGGCGCCAGGCCGAGCGGGAACGAGCCCACCGCGCCGGCATTGCCGTTCAGGCCGCTGCGCAGGTGGCTGTCGAGCACCAGGCCACCGCCGATGAAGGTGTCGACGAAGATGTACAGAAAGCTCTTGATGCTGCGCCCGCGGCCGGCCACCAGTTCGGCCACGCAGGCTGCGGCGGTGTCTTTGACGAACTCGACCGGCAGCTCGGTCATTTCCATCACGCGATCCCGGATGTCGATATCGGCCCACTTCGCCGCCTGCTCCGGCGCGATGCCCAGCAAGGTCTGCCAGCCACCCAGCGACAGCGGCGCCGCGATGCCCACGCCGTGCAGGCGTGTGCGCAGCTTGGGCGGAAGGGTCTGGCTCAGCAGCTTCAGGCGCGAGTGAATCTCGGCGAACAGCGTGTCGGCGTCGGGGAACACATACCCCAGCGACAGGCGCTCGCGCACCTGGCCGCAAAAGTCGACCAGCAGCATGTCCATGCTGCGCCGGCCGATCTTGATGCCGATGGAGAAAGCGCCGTCCGGGTTCAGCGCCATCGGCACCGACGGCTGGCCCACCTTGCCGCGCACCGGCGCGAGCTTGCGCACCAGGCCCTCGGCTTCGAGCCGCACGATGATGGTCTGCACCGTTTGCGCCGTCAGGTGCGTGAGCCGTGCGATGTCGGCCTTGGCCACGCTGCCGTGCAGCCGCACCGCCTGCAGCACCACGCGCTCGTTGAACTGCGCCATGCCCACGTGGTTGGAGCCGCGCGGGCGCAGGCGCGACTCTGGCGCCGCGGCGACCTTCATGCGTGCACCGACGTGTGGCGCAGGGTTCATGCCCGCAGCTCGTCGGCGATCACACCCTTCTTGAAGATGAAGTTGGCGTACGCCTGCATCTCGCCGGTCTGCACGATGGCGTAGGCGCGGCGGGCGCGGTCGTAGAAGGCGAAACGCTCCATCGCTTCGCACTGCGCCGGCCTGGCCACGCCGTCCTGCTCCATCCGGCTCACCACGCTGCGCTGCAGTTCGGAGAGGTAGCCCTCGGCCGTGTCGCCCACCTTCATGTAGGCCACCGGCTGCGCCACGTAACTGTCGAGCGGGAAGACCGACAGCACCGCCCGGCAGGCGGCCAGCATGCCGGCCCCGGCCAGGCGCAACACTGGCCGCGCGCTGCTGAGCGACTCGGCGGTAAAGTTGGCGTCGGCCAGCACGATTTCGTCGCCATGGCCCATTTCGCACAGCAGCTTCAGCAGCTCCGGCGTCAGCAGCGGGTCGATGCCCTTCAACATGGAGGTCCTCTTCGGTTCAGGCCAGCGCTTCCGCCGGCAGGTCTTCGGGGCGGAGTGCGCCGGTCATCACCGCGACGGTGTCGCTCATGCTGATTTTCTTCGGATTCAACACCGCGCCGCGTTTGCCCAGGCGTGCGACGTGAATCCGGTCGGCAATCTCGAAGACGTGCGGCATGTTGTGAGAGATCAACACCACGGGCAGGCCCTTGTCCCGCACGCGCCGGATCAGCTCCAGCACCATGTTGCCTTCTTTCACGCCGAGCGCGGCGGTCGGCTCGTCGAGGATCACCACGTGCTCGGCAAATGCCGCTGCGCGCGCCACCGCCACGCACTGGCGCTGGCCGCCCGAGAGCGTCTCGACCGCCTGCGTCATCGAGCGGATGCCGACTTTCAGGTCGTTCATGCGCGCGATGCTCTGCTCGAGCATCTTCTTCTTGTCGAGCATGCGCAGCACGTTGCCCAGGAAGCCCCCGCGGCGTATCTCGCGGCCGAGAAACAGGTTCTCGGCAATCGTCATCGCCGGCGCCACCGCCAGGTCCTGGTAGACGGTTTCGATGCCGACGCGGCGGGCGTCGATCGGCCCCTTGAAGTGGATCACCTGGCCGTCGAGCTTGATCTCGCCTTCGTCGGGGATGGTGGCCCCCGACAGGCACTTGATCAGCGACGATTTGCCGGCGCCGTTGTCGCCGATCACTGCCAGGATTTCGCCGGCGCGCAGTTCGAAGTCGGCGCCGTCCAGCGCCGTCACCTGGCCGTAGCGCTTGACCAGGCCCTTGGCCTGCAT
>JANOQS010000434.1:0-6653 GCA_031414975.1 Methylibium sp.
CTTCAAGAAGGCCTCGGTGGCCTCGGCATTGCGCTGAATGTCCGTCAGCATCACGCCCACAAGGAAGCGCATCGGCGCGTCGTCGGGCCGACCCGCAACGAAGCGCTCGGCGCGCTGCAGTGCCGCGGTGGTTTGCCCGACCCGATGCAACCGGTTGACCTCAGTCACTTCGTCCGCCAGGGCAGGAAGTGCGGCCGCCAGCAACACGGCGATCAACGCGACGGTCAACGGGACGGTCAACGGGACGGTCAACGGGACAGCGATGGGGTGGAATGAACGGCTCATCAGCGTCCGGTAAGGCAATCGAAGCGTGAGGCAGCGTGTTCGCGACAGAGGCGACACCCTGCGCCAATGTGGCCCGCTATACTGATTCGATTGTAATGCAGCGCTCTCGCGCCGACGTCGAAAAACGCCGCGGCGGCAGCGTCTCAACGGCTCTCGCGTTGTGCGCCGGTGCTCCCGCCGCGGCACTCGATTTCACCCCTTCGGCCCATGACACTTCGTTTGCACAACACCCTGTCGAGGGAACTCGAAACCTTCGCGCCGATCGAGCCGAACCACGTGCGCATGTACGTGTGCGGGATCACGGTCTACGACCTGTGCCACGTCGGCCATGCGCGCTTCCTTCTCGTCTTCGACATGGTGTTTCGCTGGCTGAAGACTCTCGGCTATCGGGTTACCTATGCTCGCAACATCACCGACATCGACGACAAGATCATTCGGCGCGCGCTTGAGCGTGGCATCCCGATCCGTCAGTTGACTGAAGAGATGACCGCGGCAATGCACGCGGATATGGCCGCGATCGGCCTTGAGCCGCCGAGCATTGAGCCGCGTGCGACGGCACACGTGCCGCAGATGCTTGCGATGATCGAGACGCTCGAAGCCAAGGGCCTTGCGTACCGCGCCAGCGATGGTGATGTGAACTTTGCAGTGCGCAACTTCCCCGGCTACGGCAAGCTGTCTGGCAAATCGCTCGACCAGCTTCGCGCAGGCGAACGCGTGGCCGTGCTCGAGGGTAAGAAGGATCCGCTTGACTTCGTGCTGTGGAAGGCGGCGAAAGAGAGCGAGCCCGAGGACGCCAAGTGGGACGGCCCGTTTGGCCGCGGCCGGCCGGGCTGGCACATTGAATGCTCTGCCATGAGCTGTGAGTTGTTCGGCCAGCGCTTCGACATCCATGGAGGCGGGTTGGACCTCGTTTTCCCGCACCACGAGAACGAACTGGCGCAAAGCGAGGGTGCCAGCGGCGAGCGCTTCGTCAACTACTGGCTGCACAACGGGCACCTCAACGTCGACAACGTGAAGATGTCCAAGTCGCTGGGCAACTTCTTCACCATCCGCGACGTGCTGAAGCACTTCGACGGCGAGACCCTGCGCTTCTTCATGCTGCGCACCCACTACCGCAGCCCCTTCAACTTCAGCGACACCAACCTTGAAGACGCGCGAGCTTCGCTGCGGCGCCTGTACACCGCGCTGAACGGCCTGGACGTTGATGCCGCACCCATCGACTGGACACAGCCGCAGGCGGCGGCATTCCGCGCCGCGATGAACGACGACTTCAACACCCCCGGCGCGATTGCAGTTCTGTTCGAGCTGGCGAGTGATGTGAACCGCTCCAGATCACTTGAGCAGGCACGCCTGCTCAAGTCGCTCGGCGGCGTGCTGGGCCTGCTGCAGCAACCGCCCACGCGCTATCTGCAGGCCGGCAGCGGGCTGGACGAAGCGGGCATCGCCGCACGCATTGCCGAACGCGTGGCCGCCAAGCAGGCGCGCAACTTCGCGCTTGCTGACCGCATCCGCCAGGATCTGGCCGATCAAGGCATCGTGCTGCAAGACTCGCCCCAGGGAACCACCTGGATGAAGGCCTGACGGTGGCGCGCATCGTCAAGCCGGAGGGCACCTCGGAGCCCTCGGCAGACTATTGGGACGAGGCCTGCCGCCATCTGTCCAAGCGCGACCGGGTGATGCGCAAGCTCATCCCGTCGTGCGGCGAGGTGCGACTGCAAAGTCGCGGTGATGCGTTCACCACCTTGGCGCGTTCGATCGTCGGTCAGCAGATTTCCGTCAAGGCGGCGCAGACCGTGTGGCATCGCTTCCGCGGCCTGCTGGAAGATTCGTCGCGCCCGCTGCAGCCCGGCATGGTGCTGGCGCTGGACGTGCCGAGCATGCGGGCGGCCGGCCTGTCGGCGCGCAAGGTCGAGTACCTGTGCGACCTGGCGCAGCATTTCGAGTCGGGCACGGTCCATGTTCGCGAGTGGCTGCACATGGACGACGAGGCGATCGTCGACGAGCTGGTGGCCATCCGCGGCATCGGCCGGTGGACGGCCGAAATGTTCCTGATCTTCCACCTGCTGCGCCCGAACGTGCTGCCGCTGGACGACCTCGGGCTGCTCAAGGGCATCAGCCAGAACTACTTCAGCGGCGAGCCAGTTTCACGCGCCGAGGCACGTGAAGTGGGCGAGGCCTGGGCACCTTTCCGCTCGGTGGCCACATGGTACATTTGGCGCAGCCTTGATCCGGTCTCGACCGAGTACTGAGTTGCTGCGCGACCAGCGCCAGCGAGCCCCTTCAACCCCGCTGTTGATGCATCAGGACCCACCACACCCATGAGCAAACGCCACTTTCTCGAGTTTGAGCAATCGGTTGCCGAACTCGAAACCAAGATCGAAGAGTTGCGCTACGTGCAGAGCGAGTCGGCTGTCGACATCTCCGAAGAGATCGACCGCCTGGGCAAGAAAAGCCTGCAGCTCACGAAAGACATCTATTCCAGCCTGACGCCCTGGCAGGTGACGCAGATCGCGCGCCACGCGCAACGCCCCTACACGCTCGACTACGTGAGCGAGATCTTTTCCGACTTTCAGGAATTGCACGGCGACCGTGCCTTTGCCGATGACCGCTCGATCGTCGGCGGCATGGCGCGTTTCAACGGGCAGGCCTGCATGGTGATCGGCCACCAGAAGGGGCGCGACACGAAAGAGCGTGGTCTGCGCAACTTCGGCATGTCGCGGCCCGAGGGCTACCGCAAGGCGTTGCGGCTGATGAAACTCGCCGAGAAGTTCGGCTTGCCGGTGTTCACCTTTGTGGACACGCCCGGCGCCTACCCCGGCATCGGCGCCGAGGAGCGCGGCCAGTCAGAAGCGATCGGGCGCAACATCTTCGAGATGGCACAGCTTGAGGTGCCGATCATCGCCACCATCATCGGCGAAGGTGGTTCGGGCGGGGCGCTGGCCATCAGCGTCGGCGACCAGTTGCTGATGTTGCAGTACTCGATCTACTCGGTCATCTCGCCCGAGGGCTGCGCCTCGATCCTGTGGAAGACGGCCGAGCGAGCCTCGGACGCGGCCGATGCGCTGGGCATCACCGCCCACCGCCTGAAGGCGCTCGGCCTGATCGACAAGATCGTCAGCGAACCGGTGGGCGGCGCGCACCGCGATCCCAAGCAGATGGCCGCCTTCCTGAAGCGCGCGCTGAATGACGCGCTGCGCCAGGTCAGTGACCTCAAGCCCAAGGAATTGCTGCAGCGCCGTTACGAGCGGCTGCAGTCCTACGGCCGCTTCAGCGACACCAAGGAGCGCTGAGCAAGGCCGTGGCGCAGCCCTGCGTGGCGGTCGCCTACAGCGGCGGCCGCGATTCTTCAGCGCTGCTGCATGCCACCCTGGCGGCGGCCGAACCGCTCGGCGTCAGAGTCGCGGCATTGCACGTGCACCACGGCCTCAGCCCATTTGCTGACGATTGGCTGGCGCACTGCCAGTCCCAATGCGCACGTTGGGCTCGACGCGGCCGGCCAGTCACCTTCGCATCGATGCAGGTGTCCGGCCAGCCTGCCAGAGGCGAAAGTGTCGAGGCCTGGGCGCGCACTGCACGTTACCGCGGATTGCGCGAACTCGCGCTGGAGCAGGGTGCTGCGCTGGTGCTGCTGGCGCACCATCGGCGCGATCAGGCCGAGACCTTCTTGCTGCAGGCGCTGCGCGGCGCCGGCCCGGCCGGGCTCGCAGGCATGCCAGCCAGCGCGCTGCGTGAAGGCATCACATGGGCTCGGCCCTGGCTCGCCAGACCGCGCGAAGACATCGAGGCGTACGCGACTCGCCACCGGCTCAAGGTCATCGAAGACGAGAGCAACCACGACCCGCGATTTGCCCGCAGTCGGCTGCGCCTTCAGCTGTGGCCGGCGCTCGTCGGTTCTTTCCCGCAGGCGGAGTCCGCCTTGGCCGACAGCGCGCAGTGGGCCCAGCAGGCGGCCGAGTGCCTTGCTGATCTGGCGCTGCAAGACATGGAACTGCGGGTCGATGCCACGGGTGGGCTGGATGTGAGGGCATGGCTCGAACTGGCGCCGGCCCGGCGCAGCAATTTGCTGCGTGCGTGGCTCAAACTGAGCTCGGGGAAGGCGGCGCCGGCCAGCCTCGTGGCGCGCCTGATGGCCGAACTGCGCCCGACCGGCACGGCGCGATGGCCCCTGGACGGGGGCGAGCTGCGCAGCTATCGCGCTGTGCTGCGTTGGGCGCCGATCGGTGGCTCGGCTGAGCGCAGCAAGGTGGCGGCCGAAGTCGAACTGGCGGTGGGGGGTGTCGGCGAGTTCTGCCTGCCCGGATGGGGAGGCTGCCTGCGCGTGATGGCAACGAAAGAGCAGGGCGTGCCGCTCGCCTGGCTGGGGCGGTTGGCAATCAAGCCCCGGGCGGGGCCGGAGCGCTTTCAGGCTGGCCTTGGCCGCCCACCGCGCAGCCTGAAAAATCAGTACCAGGCGAGTGCGGTTCCAGCCTGGGAGCGCGACGGGCCGCTGTTCTACAGCGGCGGGCAACTCGTGTTCGTGCCGGGGCTGGGGCTCGATGCGCGGGTACTGGCATTGCCGGGCCAGCCGCAGGTAAGCCTGCAATGGGTGTCGATGGTGCGGCAGGAAGTCGGCGCCGGCTAGAATCCGCGGTTTTCTGAAGAGCAGTGCAGTGGTGCTGCTTTCATGTCGGCGACTTCCAACTCTTATGGCACTGATCGTTCACAAATACGGCGGCACCTCAATGGGCTCGGTGGAGCGCATCCGCAGCGTGGCCAAACGGGTGGCCAAATGGGCTCGCGCAGGGCACCAGATGGTCGTTGTGCCTTCGGCCATGAGCGGCGAAACGAATCGCCTGCTGGGCCTGGCCAAGGAGCTCTCACCGTCATCGAGCAGCGCGGCGCTCGATCGCGAGCTGGACATGATTGCCTCGACCGGCGAACAGGTGTCGTCCGGTTTGCTCGCCATCGCACTGCAGGCCGAAGGGTTGGCGGCCGTCAGTTACGCCGGTTGGCAGGTGCCGATCAGCACCGACACGGCCTACACCAAGGCCCGCATCAGCAGTATCGAAGATGGGCGCGTGCGGGCCGACCTCGCGGCTGGCAAGGTGGTCGTCATCACCGGGTTCCAGGGCGTGGACCCGCAAGGCAATATCACCACGCTGGGCCGCGGCGGGTCGGACACCTCAGCGGTGGCGGTGGCTGCTGCGTTGAAGGCCGCCGAGTGTCTTATCTACACAGACGTCGACGGCGTCTACACCACCGATCCGCGCGTGGTGCCCGAAGCGCGCCGGCTGCACACCATCACGTTCGAAGAAATGCTTGAGATGGCGAGCCTCGGCTCCAAGGTGCTGCAGATCCGCTCGGTCGAATTCGCCGGAAAGTACCGCGTGCCGCTGCGGGTCCTGTCCAGCTTCACGCCCTGGGACATCGACCTGAGCGAAGAAGCCCGGTCCGGCACATTGATCACCTTCGAGGAAGACGAAAAGATGGAACAAGCGATCGTTTCCGGCATTGCCTTCAACCGCGACGAAGCCAAGATCAGCCTGCTTGGCGTGACCGACAAGCCCGGCATCGCGTATCAGATCCTTGGACCCGTGGCAGACGCCAACATTGACGTCGACGTGATCATCCAGAACGTATCGCACGCCGGCCGGACCGACTTCTCGTTCACCGTGCACCGCAATGACTATGCACGCACGATGGAGTTGCTCAAGCGCAGCGTGCTGCCTGTGACGGGCGCGGCAGACCTGGTGGGCGACGCAAAGATATGCAAGGTCAGCATCGTCGGCATCGGCATGCGCTCGCACGTTGGCGTGGCCAGCAAGATGTTCAGCGTGCTGAGCGAAGAGGGAATCAACATCCAGATGATCACCACCAGCGAGATCAAGACCAGCGTCGTCATCGACGAGAAGTACATGGAGCTGGCGGTGCGTGCGTTGCACAAGGCATTCGACCTTGAACAGCCTGCGGGCTGAAGGCAGTTCGGAAGCAGTTAGAATCGCTGCCTGTCTGCGGAGCTGTGACCGAGTGGCCGAAGGTGCTCCCCTGCTAAGGGAGTATGCGGGCAAAACCTGCATCGAGGGTTCGAATCCCTCCGGCTCCGCCAAGATGGCTCATTTGATGAGCTACCGACAGTAGCGTGTTAGGTTCTGGCAGGTCCTGACGACACATCAGAGACCGCCTTGCAGAAAATGCTTGGCAAGGCCGATAAAACCGTGGCATAATGTGAGGCTTCGCTGGGAGCATTCAGCGACCCGCTGAAGAGACAGCTCTTCGGTGAGTTCTTTAAAAATCTGCAGCCGATAAGTGTGGGCGTTCGAGGGCGAGGGCCGAAGGTTGAAAGACCGAAGGTTCTTGGGCTTGGGCTTGGGTTTAGGCTTGAGCTCGAG
>JANOQS010000435.1:0-8949 GCA_031414975.1 Methylibium sp.
GACCGGCGTGCCGGTGCGCAGGTTGCCGCGGTGCTCCATCGTCGCTCCAGCCGGGAAGCGCGCGGTGTTCAGGGCGGTGTGCACATCGGGGTTCGGGCCCCAGCCGGCGTAGTCGAAGGTGCCATCCTTGCTGGAGAACCAGCGAATTTCGCGCAGCACGTCGCCCATCAGCCGGTTGTCCAAGGTGATCGTGGCGCTGTTGTAGCGGTCGTCGAGGAAGACCTTGCAATAGCTGCTGTTGCGCGGTGCGACCGAGTTGGCGCTGAAGTAGCCGGTGGCCTCGAGCGGGCAGTCGAACCATTCGGTGCCTGTCCAGTACAGCGCATTGCGCGCGGACGATGTCGCCACGCCGGCCACCACGTTGCGGCGCTGTTCGGCCACCTGGTAGTAGCCGTTGGCGTCGAGCACACTGCTGTCGCCGGTGAACAGGCGGAAAAAGTAGTTCGACGTGTCGGCATAGGTCCAGACCCGAAGGGTTTCGAACGGCCCTGCCCCCGCCGGCGCCACCGGAGCGGCGGGCTCTGCAATGCCGAGCTTCGTGCGCAGCGCGTTCCACGCAACCGTGTTGGGCCGCTGCTGGTAGCGCGTGCGTTCCAGGTCGATCGCGCCGCCGAACACCGCGCCGCTGCGTTCGACGAACAGGCGTTTGCGCGCCAGCGCGGTGGTCAGCGCGGCCGGGTAGCCGGTGTCGAACTTGAGCACGCGCGAGTCGGCGCGGGTGGCGATGCTGCTGCTGCCGTCGCCCACCGCCGCGCAGTTCTGCGAGGTGTTGGCCGAGGTCAGCACGTCGCACACGTAGTAGCGAACCGCGTTGCCGGCGGGGTCGAAGGCGGCGCGGTAGCGTTTGATCTGGCTCAGCAGCGGGTCGGCCTGCACGAAGGGCAGGTCGTCGAGGAAGATGCTGTTCAGGTTGCTCACCACGGCCGCGGTGTTGACCAGGTTGCCCGACATGCGCTTGAAGTCTTCGAGCGTCGCGGCCTGGCGGTACGTCCCGGTGCCGCTGGCGGGGATGACGCGCGGCTTGTCGGTCAGGTTGTAGCGTTCGGTGTCGCCCACTTCGCTGGCCTGCACGCGCTTGCTGAAGGCCGAGCCGGGCGGGAAGGTGTCTTCGCCGAGCAGGGCGGGGTCCGGCCCCCAGAACTTGGGCAGACCCTTGGCGTCGGTGTCGAAGCCAGGCGCGTCGGCCAAGGTGGAGGCGCGGAGCGCGGCCACCACGTCAGCCATCTTCTTGCCCGCCACATCTTCTACGCTGGTCTGGGTGCTGCTCAACGAGGCGCCGCAGAAGACCGAGCGCTGCGGCTGGGCTGGCGTGGCGCCGCTGGCGGCTGCGGCCGGCGTGACCACGATGATCTGCCACTGGCGGTCGCACACCGTCCAGCTGGCGCTGGTTCTGTTCCAGTAAGCCGTGTTGCGGTTGAACGCCTGGTTCGCGCCGGCCACCAGGTTGGTGCGTACCTCGCTGACCTTGAAGCTGCCGTCGCTGCCCGGCGTGTCGTCGCCGACGAAGGCCTGCACCTGATAGTTGTTGGCGTCGGTGTACGTGAAGCGGCGCAGGCTCACGAACGGGCCGGTGGCGGCCGGGGTCGGGGGCGCAGTGGTTCCGAGCACGAACGCGGCCTGCTCGGCCACCGTGGTGGCGCTGAGGTTGTGGTCTTCGAGCACCGTTTGCGCCACGGCTGCTGCCACTTGGGCCGGGGTTCCGGCGCCGGCGCTGTTCACCAGCGCGGCCAGTGTCTTCAGGTCGCTGGTCGTGACCGACGCGATCAGCGCCTGCCTGCCCTCGGCCGACACGACGGTGGTGCTGGCGTCAGCGAGCTTCGTGACTTCGATGATCACGGTGTTGACCGTCTTCGCGAACGTGCCGGCCTGCGCGTCGGCGCCGGCCACGAAGTCGGCCAGCGGCGAGTTGGTGAGGCCGAGTTGCGTCTTCACCGCGGCCTCGGCGTCGGCCGTGCTCAGGCCCTGGACGGCGGCGATGTTGACCACCAGCGTCGTCAGCGGGCTCACGAAGGGCGTGGTACCGGTGCTGGCTGGCGCCTTCAGCGTGAAGGCCGTGCCGACGGCGGTGCCGGTGTCCTTGTCCACCGCAGTGGCGGGCACGACGACCACGATGCCGTGCTTGCCGACGTCCGCCTCGGGCACGACCAAGCTGAACTTGCCGTCTGCGTCGCTGGTGCTGCTGGTCGGCTCGCTGGCGTCGCAGGCGCCGTTGTCGTTCACGTCGAAGCAGGCGCTGGCGCCGGACAGCGGGCCGTCGGCGACCACGCCGTTGAGCGTGACGGTGGTCGGCGCCGGGTCCGGCGACTTGGGGTCGCCGCCGCAGGCAGCGAGCAGGGCCACGCTGGCGCACAGCGTGGCCAGCGTGAGGGGGTGGGGGTGCGCGGATTTCAAGTTTTCTCTCCCGGAAGTTGGTTGGAGGTGTCCACAAAAAGTACGAGGGACGCGAGCAATGTCCGTTTGTGCGGTGTCAGACGCATCACCTGATCTGGGGATCGCGATCTCCGCAGGACTGATGAGGCCGCGCCTTGTTCTTGTTTTGGCGCTGGGCCCCTCAGTGCAAATATTTGCCAACCGGTGGTTGAAGAGTGGCCAGACGCCCGAGCCACGTCGAACTAGATTTCCTTGGCTGCAACGGGCCATGTCGCCCGCGCGCAAACCGGGAGCATCCAAGTGTTCGACATGCCTGAGCCAGTACAGACAGCGCCCCAGCGGGGCTTTGTCAACCCATCCGACCCGCCGCCCGGCTCGCGCCGCTACGCTGGGCCGGAACGACGCAGCCACGGCACCCGGACCGCCCAATGGTTCGGGCCGATGCTGGACGAGATCGACTACGGCATGCTGCTGCTCGACGACGAGCTTGAGGTGCTGCACGTCAACCACGTGGCGCGCGCCGAACTCGACGCGCAGCACCCGTTGCAGCTCTACGCCGGGCAGCTGCGGGCCCGCCGCCCGCTCGACGTGGCGCCGCTGCACGACGCGCTGCAAAGTGCCGCGCTGCGTGGCCTGCGCCGGATGCTTTCGGTGGGCGAGGGCGCGCAAGCGGTCAGCATTGCGGTGGTGCCGTTGATGGCCACCGATGTGGGGCGCGGTGCTGCCATGCTGGTGGTGCTGGGCAAGCGCGCGATGTGCGGCGAACTGTCGGTGCAATGGTTTGCCCGCAACCATTCGCTGACCCTGGCCGAAACGCGCGTGCTGGCCGCGCTGTGCGCCGGGCACGACCCGAGCCAGATCGCCAGCCACCAGGGCGTGTCGATGCACACCGTGCGCACCCAGATCGGCAGCGTGCGCGCCAAGACCAGCGCGGTCAGCATCCGCGAGCTGATCCGGCAGGTGTCGATGCTGCCGCCGCTGGTGTCGGCATTACGCTGATCCGGGCCGGAGCCCCCTACCATTTGGGCGGCAGTTCGCGCATCAGCCGCAAGTGGCGCCGCTCCTGGACGATGCTGCCGCTCGTGAGCAGGTCTTTCATCAGCCGCGTCACCATGGCCCGCGAGCAGCCCAGCAGGTCGGCAAGTTCCTGGTGGGTGCAGTGTTCGGTGACCAGGCGTGTGCCGTCGGGCTCGGCCACGGCCAGCGTGTTCAGCAGCTTGACCAGCCGCCCGTACACGCTGTCGAGCGACAGGTCCTTGGCCCGCGCGGTCAGCAAACGCGCGCGCCGGATCACCTTGGCGAGCAGCTCGAACGCGAACTGGGGATCCTGCGCAATGTGCTGCTCGATCATCGCGCGCGTGACCACCGAGCAGGTGGTGGGTTCCATCACCATCACGCTGGCCGAGCGCGGCCCGCCGTCCAGGCTGATCTCGCCCATGTACTCGCCCGGGCCGTAGTAGCCGAAGGTGATTTCGCGGTCTTCCTCGCTGCTGCTGCCGTAAGCGCGCACCTGGCCCTTGAGGATGATGAACAGGTTGTCGCCGTGGTCGCCTTCCTCGATCAGCAGAGTGCCTTTGCGGTAGCGCCGAATGTCGCCGCGCTCGGCAAGTGCGCGCAGCGACGCCGAGGGCGCTGCGCTGGCATCGAACAGATCGGGGTCGGCCATGGTGTTTCGGTTCGCGCGCCGGGCGGCCCGCCATGGGGGCGCATCGTAGCGTGCCGGCGTGCGCTGCGGCGCGCTACATTCAGGGCTGCCAAGCCACTGCCGTGCCCGCCGGCATCGCCCCGTCATGCTGTTCGTTCCTTCCATCCAGATCATCGAGCCCGGCCAGCCCGGCACGCCGCTGGCCTGGTGTTTTGCCTTCGTCGACGGCAAGCTGCTGTTGCCCGAAGCCGGCGACGCCGCGCTGGTGCCCGAACCGTGGGACGCCTGGGAGCCGCTGGTCGGCGCGCGCCACTACCTGGGCCGGCTCGACGACGTGGACTGCTGGGCCGTCAGCCTGCCCAGCGTGCCCAGCGGCCGGCGCAGCGTGCCCTTGCGCGCCGCGATGATGCAGTTTGCCGAGCCGTTGATGTCGCTCGCCGGGCGCGCCGCGCAGGTGCTCGAATGGGACCGCGCGCACCGCTTCTGCGGTGTGTGCGGCACGCCCACCGAACTGCAGGCCGCCGAGCGGGCGCGCAAGTGCCCGGCCTGCGGCCACGCCGCCTACCCGCGCCTGAGCCCGGCGATGATGGCGCTGGTGTGGCGCAAGAACGGGCCCGAGAACGAGTTGCTGCTGGCGCGCGCGCCGCACTTTGCGGCCGGAATGTTCAGCGCGCTGGCCGGGTTTGTCGAACCCGGTGAATCGCTCGAAGACTGCGTGCAGCGTGAAGTGGCCGAGGAGGTGGGTGTGCAGATCAGCAACCTGCGCTATTACGGCAGCCAGAGTTGGCCGTTCCCGCACAGCCTGATGGTGGCTTTCAGCGCCGAATGGACCGGCGGCGAGATCGTGCGGCAAGAAAGCGAGATCGAAGCCGCCGGCTGGTTCCCGATCGACGCGCTGCCGAACATTCCGCCGCGCTTCAGCATTGCCGGGCACCTGATCCGCGACACGGTCGCTGCCTTGCGCGGCTCCTGAAGGCCCGGTCCGATGCATCCTCTGCCGCTCCAGCCGATCCTCCCGCCCGGCTACTTCAGCGCCCCGGTTGCGCAGACCGACCCCGTCATCGCCAACGCCATCGCGCACGAATCGCAGCGCCAGCAAGACGTGATCGAGCTGATCGCGTCCGAGAACATCGTCAGCCGCGCGGTGCTCGAGGTGCAGGGTTCGATCCTCACCAACAAGACCGTCGAGGGTTACCCGGGCAAGCGCTACCACGCCGGGGCCGTCAATGTCGACGTCGTCGAGCGCACGGCGATCGAGCGCGCCTGCCAGCTGTTCGGCTGCCGCTTCGCGAACGTGCAGCCGCATTCGGGCAGCCAGGCCAACCATGCGGTGTTGCATGCGCTGGCCGAACCGGGCGACACGATCCTGAGCATGGACCTGAACGCCGGTGGGCACCTGAGCCACGGTGCGGCGGTCAACTTCAGCGGCAAATGGTTCAAGGTGGTGAGCTACGGCGTCGACGCCAAGACCGGGCTGATCGACGACGACGAGGTGATGCGGCTGGCGAGCAAACACCGGCCCAAGCTCGTGATCGCCGGCGGCTCGGCCTACCCGCGTGCGCTCGACTTCGCAGCCTTCCGGCGCGCGGCCGATGCGGGCGGCGCCAGGCTGCTGGTGGACATGGCGCACTTCGCCGGGCTGGTGGCCGGCGGCGCGCACGCGCACCCGTTCCCGCACGCCCACGTCGTCACGACCACCACCTACAAGTCGCTGCGCGGGCCGCGCGGCGCGATCATCCTGTGGAACGACGAGGCGCTGCGCAAGCCGATCAACACGGCCGTGTTCCCCGGCCTGCAGGGCACGCCGTTCCTGCACATCGTCGCCGGCAAGGCGGTGGCGCTGGGCGAGGCATTGAAGCCCGAATTCGCGGCCTACGCGGCGGCGGTGCTGGCCAATGCGCGCTGCCTGGCGCAGCGGCTGCAGCGGCACGGCTTCGATCTGGTCGGCGGCGGCACCGACACGCCGCTGATGCTGCTGGACCTGCGTGCCAAGGGCCTCACCGGCGCGCCCGCGGCGCAGAGCCTGGAGCGCGCCGGCATCATTGCCAACATGAACCCGATCCCGTCCGACGCGGCCGATCTGAAGGTGATGTCGGGCCTGCGTTTCGGGGTGTCGGGCGCCACCACGCGCGGCTTCGGTGTTGAAGAATTCGAGGTCGTGGGTGATCTCGTCCACGAGGTTCTGGAAGGCCTGCGCGGCACCGGTGGCGGCGCCAACAGCGCGACCGAACGCTCGGTGCTGGAAAGAGTGCGCGGGATCACGCGCCGCTTTCCGATCTACGGCTGAGGCGGCCACGCCCATGTTCAAGGGCCTGACCACACAGCGCCTGCTGGCCCTGTTCTTCGCCGGTGGGCTGCTGTTCAACTTCCCGCTGCTGGCGCTGTGGGACCGTGATGTCACGCTGTGGGGCGTGCCGCTGTTCCCGGCCGCGCTGTTCATCGTCTGGGGCGTGCTGGTCGCACTGCTGGCGCTGATCGTCGAGCGCGACGATGAGACGGACGAGACGGGCGCGGCGGGTCCCGGCTGACATGCTCTCCGCCCCCCTCGTCGTCGGCGCGTCGTTCGCCTACCTGCTGCTGTTGTTCGCGGTCGCGAGCTTGGGTGACCGGCGCGCGCGCCAGGGGCGGTCGGTCATCGGCAATGCCTGGGTCTATGCGCTGTCGCTGGCGGTTTACTGCACGGCGTGGACCTATTTCGGCAGCGTCGGCCGGGCCGCGTCGGCCGGCGTGTGGTTCCTGCCGATCTACCTGGGGCCGATGCTGGCGATGGTGCTGGCCTGGGTGGTGGTGCGCAAGATGATCCGCATCGCCAAGGCCTATCGCATCACGTCGATCGCCGACTTCATTGCCAGCCGCTATGGCAAGAGCCCGCTGCTGGCCGGGCTGGTGACCTTGATCACGGTGGTCGGCATCGTGCCCTACATCGCGCTGCAGCTGAAGGCCATCTCGAGCGGCTTCGTGGTGCTGACCACGCCGCTCGGCCAGCCGCATGCGCCGGTGGGCCACTGGTGGAGCGACAGCACCTTGTACTTCGCGCTCGCGCTGGCCGGCTTCACCATGGTGTTCGGCGCGCGCCAGCTCGACAGCACCGAGCGCCACGAGGGCATGGTCGCGGCCATCGCGTTCGAGTCGGTGGTCAAGCTGCTGGCGTTCCTGGCCGTCGGGCTGTTCGTCAGCTACGGCATGTTCAATGGCCTGGGCGATCTGTTCGAGCGCGCCCGTGCGGTGCCGGCGCTGCGCAACCTGCTCACGCTCGGGCAGGGCAAGCCGTTTGCGTACGAGCAGTGGTTCTCGCTCACCTTGCTGTCGATGCTGTCGGTCATCTTCCTGCCGCGCCAGTTTCAGGTGATGGTGGTCGAGAACGTCGACGAGCGGCACCTCAAGCGCGCGGTGTGGGCGTTTCCGCTCTACCTGCTGCTGATCAACCTGTTCGTGCTGCCCATTGCGCTGGGCGGGCTGCTGTACTTCGGGCCCGGCACGATGGACGCCGAAGGCTTCGTGCTGTCGCTGCCGCTTGCGCACGGGCAGCAGGCGCTGGCGCTGGTGGCCTTCGTCGGCGGGCTGTCGGCGGCCACCGGCATGGTCATCGTCGAGACGATTGCGGTCTCCACCATGGTCTGCAACGACCTGGTGATGCCGCTGCTGCTGCGCCTGCGCCGCTTCGGCACGCGCAGCGGTGGCGACTTAGGCGCTGTGCTGCTGGGCATCCGGCGCGCCGCCATCGTCGGCGTGCTGCTGCTCGGCTACGTGTACTTCCACGTCGCCGGCGAGGCGTATGCGCTGGTCAGCATCGGCCTCATCAGCTTTGCCGCAGTGGCGCAGTTCGCGCCGGCCGTGCTGGGCGGCATGTACTGGCGTGGTGGCACGCGCAGTGGCGCGCTCGCCGGGCTGCTGGCGGGCTTCGTGCTGTGGGCCTATACGCTGATGTTGCCGTCGATCGCCAAGTCGGGCTGGATGCCTGGCGGTTTCCTTCAGCACGGGCTGTTCGGCATCGAGTTGCTCAAGCCCGAGCAGTTGCTGGGCCTGCGCGGGCTCGACGGGCTGACGCATTCGCTGTTCTGGAGCCTGCTGGCCAACGTGGCGGCGTACGTGGGCGTCTCGCTGCGGCGCGCGCCGTCGGCGAACGAGACCAGCCAGGCGCTTCTTTTTGTCGACGTGTTCGCGCGCACCCGCGCCAGCGCTGCCGACGGCAGCCCCGCAGCCGCCGGCCCGGTGTTCTGGCAAGGCCGCGCCAACGTGGCCGATCTGCTGGGGCTGGTTGCACGCTTCGTCGGCACCGAGCGCGCGACGCAGTTGTTCGAGGACTTCGCGCGCCGCACCGGCGTGGCCGGCATCGCGCAGATTCCGCCCGATGCGCAACTGGTGCAGTTCGTCGAGACCCAACTCGCCGGCGCGATCGGCAGTGCGTCGGCCCGCGTGATGGTGGCGTCCGTTGTCGAGGAAGAACCGCTGGCGCTCGACGACGTGATGCGCATCCTCGACGAAGCCTCGCAACTGCGCGCCTACAACGAGCAGCTCAAGAGCCTGGACCGGCTGAAGGACGACTTCATGTCGTCGGTGACGCACGAGCTGCGCACGCCGCTGACCTCGATCCGCGCGCTGTCCGAGCTGATGGGTGAGGACGCCGACATGCCGGTCGCGCAGCGCCAGCAGTTCCTGTCCATCATCACCGCCGAGACCGAACGCCTGAGCCGGCTCGTGAACCAGGTGCTCGACATGGCCAAGATCGAGTCTGGCCAGGGCGAGTGGCTGCACACCGAGGTGGATCTGCGTGCGCTGCTGACCCAGGCCGCGCAGACCACCACCGAGCTGTTCCGCGAACGCGGCGCCACGCTGGTGCTGGAGTTGCCGGCGCAGGTGCCCACGTTGCAGGCCGACCCCGACCGCCTGTTGCAGGTGGTGTTGAACCTGCTGTCCAATGCGGTCAAGTTTGT
>JANOQS010000436.1:0-2012 GCA_031414975.1 Methylibium sp.
GTGCTCGAGATCGACGTGCCCGATGCTTCCATCGTCGAACGCATGAGCGGCCGGCGCGTGCACCAGCCCTCGGGCCGCACCTATCACGTCAAGTTCAATCCGCCCAAGGTGGCCGGCAAGGACGACGTGACCGGTGAAGACTTGATCCAGCGAGTCGACGACCTGGAAGACACCGTGCGCAAGCGGCTCGAGGTTTATCACAGCCAGACGCGGCCGCTGGTCGAGTACTACTCGAACTGGAGCAAGACGGGTTCGCCCGAAGCGCCGAAGTACCGTGCCATCAGCGGCACCGGCACGGTGGACGAGATCACGGCACGCGCGCTGGCCGCGCTGAGCTGAACCGGGGCACGAACACCATGGACATCGCAGGCAAGGTCTTCATCGTCACCGGCGGCGCGTCGGGCCTGGGCGAAGGCACGGCGCGCATGCTGGTCGCGCACGGCGGCACGGTGGTCATCGCCGACTTGCAGGCCGACAAGGGGCAGGCGCTGGCCGATGAACTCGGTGGCGCCTCGGTGGCCCAGTTCGTGAAGTGCGATGTGAGCCAGGAGACCGACGGCCAGGCCGCCGTCGCCAAGGCGGTGAGCCTGGGCAAGCTGATGGGGCTGGTGAACTGCGCCGGCATCGCGCCGGCTGCCAAGACTGTTGGCAAGGACGGCGCGCACGCATTGCACACCTTCGCCAAAGTGGTCACCGTCAATCTGATCGGCAGCTTCAACATGATCCGCCTGGCCGCCGAGGCGATGAGCAAGAACACGCCTGAGCCCACCGGCGAACGCGGCGTGCTGATCTCCACCGCCAGCGTGGCCGCCTACGACGGGCAGATCGGCCAGGCCGCGTATTCAGCATCCAAGGGCGGCGTGGTGGGCATGACCCTGCCGATCGCACGCGACCTGGCGCGCAACGGCATCCGCAACATGACCATCGCACCGGGCATCTTCGGCACGCCGATGCTGTTCACGATGCCGCAGGAAGTGCAAGACGCGCTGGCCGCCAGCGTGCCCTTCCCGAGCCGCCTGGGCACGCCCGCCGACTATGCCAAGCTGGTGCACCAGATCGTCACGAACGAAATGCTCAACGGCGAGGTGATCCGCCTGGACGGTGCGATCCGGCTCGCGCCGAAGTAGAACGGGCGAGCGCGCAAGCCGTTCTGGCTTGCGCTGGAATGGTCAGGACTTGCGGCGGGCGTACAGCGCCCACAGACGCGCCAGATCGGCTGTGCCGTCGGCGCCACCGACGGTCTTCAGTGTGGCCTGGGCCTTGGCGGCATCGCCTGCCGTCAGCTGCGCAATGGCGAGGTGCAGCTTGGCGTCTTCCGGCCGCTTCATGCCGCCCTTGCTGATGCCCTGCTGCATCATCGCCAGGCCCTTGGGCGCCTGGCCTTCGAACACCAGGTTGAAGCCGGCCTTGGCCAGGGCCGTGCCGTCCTTGTCGGCGGCGGCCTGCTTCTCGTTGTCGGCGCGCGCCTTCTTTTCTTCGTCGATCTTCTTGTTCACCAGATCACGCAGGCGCTTGTGGCGTTCGGCCTCGGCACCGGTGCCGAGCACGTTGGCGGCGAAGCCTTTGTCGACGACCTGCCTGGCCTCGGCGGGCAGTTCCGCCTGCAGGGCCAACTGAGCCATTTCCATGTAGTCGCTGGCCGCCGACATGCTGCCGGTGGCCAGGCTCAAACGGTAAGCATCGAGCGCGAGGCGATCGCTGAAGTTGGGCTTGCGCTGCATGCGGCTCAACAGGTCGACCCAGTACTCCTTCTTCGAGTAGTAGGTGACGAGCTTCTCGACCGCGTAAACGTAAGTGTTGTTGTCCTTCTGCTGGAGCGCGGCATTGAGCAGCAGCTTCAGGCGGTCTTCGGCCGGTGGCGTGCCGCTCTTCTCGGCCGCCTGCACTTCGGCCGTCAACTCCTTGGCGGCTCCTGCGAAATCACCGCTGAGGTACTGGCTCTGGATCAGCAAGGTGCGGATCGAGCCGCTCGTGCCACCTTCCCTGAAATAGCGCTGGCTCCACTGCATGGC
>JANOQS010000437.1:0-3247 GCA_031414975.1 Methylibium sp.
TCAAAGGGCCACCGGAGCTGAAACGCACCAATCTGCACAAAAAATATAGAGCGCTCGAAAGTTCCGAAAGCGTAAGTGCTTGTCGCGCAACGTGCTTTCAGAGCGAAGCGCACCAATCTGCACGAAAAGTACGACTACCCCGTTTACGGGGATCGACCAGCGGGCGCAGCGGCGAGTGACGCGGGCTCAATGCCCGCGTTGCGAGAAACCACGGTGGATCACCAGCGCGGCGCCCGCTTCTCCACAAACGCCTGCACCCCCTCCAACGCCGCCGCGTCCATCATGTTGCAGGCCATCGTCTGGCCGGCATCGTCGTACGCCGCAGCGATGCCCTTCTCGATCTGCCGGTAGAACAGCGCCTTGCCCATCGCCACCGCCACGCGCGGCTTGGCGACGATGCCGCCGACGAGCCGCTCGACCTCGGCATCGAGTTGATCCACTGAAGCGACGCGGTTGATCAGCCCCTTGGCCATCGCTTCGTCGGCGCCGATGAACTCACCGGTCACCAGCATCTCGAACGCCGCCTTGCGGCTCAGGTTGCGCGACAGGGCCACACCAGGCGTCGAACAGAACAGCCCGTAGTTGACGCCGCTGACCGCGAAGCGCGCGTCGCTCGACGCCACCGCCAGGTCGCACATCGCGACAAGCTGGCAGCCGGCGGCTGTGGCGATGCCCTGCACCCGCGCGATCACCGGCACCGGCAGTTGCTGCACGGCCAGCATCACCTTCGTGCACTGCGCGAACAATGCCTGGTAGTAGGCGAGCGACGGCTCGGCGCGCATCTCCTTCAGGTCGTGGCCGGCGCAAAAGGCCTTGCCGGCGGCGGCGAGCACGACGGCACGCGCGCCCTCATCGCGAGCCACCACGCCGAGCGCGTCTTGCAGCGCAGAAAGCAGCGCCTCGGACAACGCGTTGAAAGCCAGTGGGCGGTTCAGCGTCAGCGTGAACACGCCGCGCGGATCGCGTTGCGAAAGAACCAAGGGGTCGGTGCTCATCGTGTCACTCCATCGCGCTGCGCGACTTGGCCCGCTCGCGCAGCGTGAACTTCTGGATCTTGCCGGTGGACGTTTTCGGGATCGCCTCGAAGCGGATCTCGCGCGGCACCTTGTAGCCGGCCAGCAACCCCTTGCAATGCGCGATCAACTCGGCCGCCGTCACCGCGGCATCGGGCTTCAGCTCGACGAAGGCCAGCGGCGTTTCGCCCCACTTCGGGTCGGGCCGCGCGACCACGGCGCAGGCCATCACCGCGGCGTGGCGGTAGAGCGCGTCTTCGACCTCGATCGAGCTGATGTTCTCGCCGCCGGAGATGATGATGTCCTTGCTGCGGTCCTTGATCTTGACGTAGCGGTCGGGCTCCATCACCGCCAGGTCGCCGGTGTGGAACCAGCCGCCTTCGAAGGCCTTGGCAGTGGCGGCCGGGTTCTTCAGGTAACCCTTCATCACGATGTTGCCGCGGAACATGATCTCGCCCATCGTGTCGCCGTCGGCGGGCGTCAGGCTCATGTCCTCGGCGCCCCGCACCGTCATGCCTTCCTGCAGCGGGTAGCGCACACCCTGGCGGCCGTTCAAGCGGGTCTGCTCCGACAGGGTTTCGTCCGCCCAGCTAGCGCGCTTCACAGCCACCGCCGCCGGGCCGTAGACCTCGGTCAACCCGTAGACGGGCGTGATGTCGAAACCGAGCTGGGCCATGCCCTCTATCATCGCCGCCGGCGGCGCCGCGCCGGCCACCATGCCGCGCACCTTCTGCGTGATGCCTTCGCGCATCTGTGCCGGCGCAGCGATCAGCAGGTTGTGCACGATCGGCGCGGCGCAGTAATGATCGACCCGGTGCTCGCGCATCGCGCTGAGGATCGCCTGCGCCTCGACCTTGCGCAGGCACACATGCGTGCCGCCGAGCATCGCCACCGTCCACGGAAAACACCAGCCGTTGCAGTGGAACATCGGCAAGGTCCACAGGTAGCGCGGGAAGTTCGGCATCGTCCAGGTCGCTGCATTGCACACCGCGTTCAGGTACGCGCCGCGGTGGTGCGTGACCACGCCCTTGGGGTCGCCGGTGGTGCCGCTGGTGTAGCTCACGGCGATGGCGTCCCATTCGTCCTTCGGCCCTTGAAGCAGCGGCAGCGGCGCATGCGCGGCCAGCCAGGCTTCGTACTCTTGCCCACCCAGCCGCTCGCCGGGGCCGGTGAATTCGCTGTCGCACACGTCGATCACAATCACGCTGCGGCCGTGCTCCTGCTTCAGCAGGCTCAGCGCCTGCGCGATGGTCGGCGCGAACTCGCGGTCGGTGATCAGCACCTTCACCTCGCAGTGGTTCATCTGCCAGGCCAGCAAGGGCGCGTCGAGCCGGGTGTTCAAGGTGTTCAGCACCGCGCCGAGGGCCGGCACTGCGTAGTGCACTTCCACCATCTCGGGCGTGTTGGGCAGCATCGCGCTGACGGTGTCGCCGTGGCCCACGCCGAGCGCCGCCAGCGCCGCGGCCAGGCGCGCCGAACGGTCGCGGCATTGGGCCCAGGTGTAGCGGCGCGCGCCGTGGATCACGGCGGGCAGGTCGCCGAACACCTCGGCGCTGCGTTCGACGAAGCTCACCGGCGACAGCGCGACGAAGTTGGCGGCGTTCTTGTCCAGGCCCTGGTCGTAGATGCTGCTCATGCTTGCCCCTTTTCCATTCGGCCTGCTCGGCCTACTCGTTCGACTGCGCCAGCGCCTGATCGATGTCCCAAAGAATGTCATCGATGTGCTCGATGCCCACCGAGATGCGCACCATGTCGGGCCGCACGCCGGCCGCGAGTTGCTGCGCATCGTCGAGCTGGCGGTGGGTGGTGGACGCCGGGTGGATGATGAGCGTGCGCGTGTCGCCGATGTTGGCCAGGTGGCTCATGAAGCGCGCGGCTTCGATGAACTTCACACCGGCTGGCAAGCCCCCCTTCACCCCGAAGGCCAGCAGTCCGGAGCCGCCGGGCGCGCCGTCGACCTGGCGCATCTGCTTCGCCAGCAGCGCATGCTGCGGATGGTCCGGCAGGCCGGGGTAGTTGACCCAGCTCACGCGCGGATGGGTGCGCAAGAACTCGGCCACGCGGAGCGCATTGCTGCAATGCCGCTCCATGCGCACGTGCAGCGTCTCGACGCCCTGCAGGATCTGCCACGCGCTCATCGGCGACAACGCGGCGCCGTAGACGCGCAGCGTTTCCATGCGCGCGCGCATCGTGAAGCCGAAGTCGCCGAAGGTCTCGTAGAACTTCACGCCGTG
>JANOQS010000438.1:0-6126 GCA_031414975.1 Methylibium sp.
GTACGAAGGCCACATCGTCAACACCGCGTCGATGGCCGGGCTGCTGAACCCGCCCAACATGGGCGTGTACAACGTGACCAAGAATGCGGTGGTGGCGCTGTCGGAAACGCTGTACCAGGACCTGTCGCTGGTGACCGACCAGGTCGGCGCGTCGGTGCTGTGCCCGTTCTTCGTGCCCACCGGCATCACGCAGAGCGAGCGCAACCGGCCCGACGAGATGAAGGAGAAGGGCGCCAAGCCAACGCGCAGCCAGCTGATCGGCCAGGCGATGAGCGACAAGGCGGTCGGCAGCGGCAAGGTCACCGCCGTGCAGGTGGCGCAGTTCGTGTTCGATGCGATGCGCGAGCGCCGCTTCTACATCTACAGCCACCCCAAGGCGCTGGGCAGCGTGCAGACGCGCATGGAAGACATCATGGCCGCACGCAACCCGACCGACCCGTTCGCCGCCAAGCCGCACATCGGTGCCGAGTTGCGGGCCGCGCTGCGCGCGCCCTGAGCGCCCAGTGAACTCCGAGCCGCAACCCGGCCGCGCCGAAGACATCGAACCCTTCTGGCTCGCCTACCAGCGCGCCTGCAACGTCAAGGTCGAAGGCTTCTCCGCCAGTGCATTGGGCGACACGCGCATGCTGGCCGACGAGCGCGCCGAGCTGGTGCTGGCCGGCATCAAGCGCGCGCACGCCACCTTGCACCGCGACTTCCAGAAAGACCTGGACCCGCTGCCGCAGATCGGTGACCACCTGGTGGTGCTCGACGGTGCCGGCGCGCCGCGCGCGGTTCTGCGCTGCACGCATGTCGAGTTGCGCCACTTCAATGAGATCGACGATGCCTTCGCGTTCGACGCCGGCGAAGGCGACCTGAGCCTGCGCTGGTGGCTCACCGCGCACCGGCAGGACTTTGCCGAACGGGCCGAGCGCGAAGGCTTCGAGGTCGATGAGCGGGTTGAACTGGTGCTCGAATGGTTTGAGCTCGTGTGGCCGCCGGTCGAGAAGACCGAGGGCGCGTCCGTCAGCAACCCAGCTTGAGCGCCTGCACCGGCTTGCCGGTGGCGGCGTCGAGCACGACCAGGTTGACGTGGCGCGGATGCTCTGCCGAGCTTGCCGGCGCAGGGGTGAACGACAGCGTGACCGGCGCGCCCGGCTGCGCGGCCCAAGCCGTGACGGGCTTGTACTCGCGCACCACGAAGTCGTGCGGCAGGGTCACGCCGTGGTTCTCGCCCGCCTTCACAGAAGTGCTGTGGCCGTTTTCGGTGACGGCCCAGAATGCCGCCAGCCGCGCCGGGGCATTGGCTGCGGGCTGCACCGTGGCGGTGAAGCGCTCGCCGTCGCGCGCGAGCGCCAGCGCCACCGTGGCGGCAGCGCGCGCCTTGGCTGAAGAAGGTGGCGGCAGTGCGTGCCAGTCCTTGTGGTCGGTGCCGTCGAGCACCACCTGCGGCGTTTAGCTGAAGCGTGCGCCGTTGCTCAGCTGCTGCTGCGCCTGGCGCTGCGTGTAGGCCGGGCTGGCAAAGCGGTCTTTCCAGCCCAGGCGGTCCCAGTAGTCCACGTGAAAGGCCAGGCCGATCACGTTCGGATCGGCCTTCAGGCGCGACAGCCACTGGTCGGCAGGCGGACAGGAGTTGCAACCTTCGGACGTGTAAAGCTCGACCACCGGCGCCACGGTCGCGGCGCTGCGGGCACTGCAGGCAGCGCTCGTCTGTGCATTGGCCGGTGCCAGGTTCGCGGCACAGGCCAGCGCGGCGGCGGCGCTCACCGGCCAGCGTGAGAGGCGGCGTGAGAGGTGGCGTGAGAGGTGGCGTGTCGGCATGAACGGTTCTCCGTCGGGAGTGCACACTTGGTCGCGGCACCAGGGTCATTCTTACGTGCCGGCGCTGTGTCACACTGCGCCCCCCATGTCGACTGCCCGCCATCCAGCACCCAGCAAGAACATCACCATCGTCGGCGCCGGCCCGGCCGGGCTGATGGCGGCCGAGGTGTTGTCGATCGGGGGCTGCCAGGTCGATGTGTACGACGCCATGCCGTCGGTCGGCCGCAAGTTCCTGCTGGCAGGCAAGGGCGGCCTGAACCTGACGCACAGCGAAGCGATGGCGCCGTTCATGGCCCGCTACGGCAAGCGCCACGAACAGATGGCGCCGCTGCTCGACGCGTTCGGCCCGCAGGCCTTGCGCGAGTGGGCTCAGGGCCTGGGCGTGGCGACCTTCGTCGGCAGCTCGGGGCGCGTGTTCCCGCAAGACCTGAAGGCCGCGCCGCTGCTGCGCGCGTGGTTGCACCGGCTGCGTGGGGCAGGGGTGCGATTTCACATGCGGCACCGCTGGGTGGCATGGGGCGATGCGCCGGTCGACGGTGCTGCATCGCACGCGTTGCGGTTTGCCACCCCGGCCGGCGAGACCACCCGGCATGCCGACGCGGTGCTGCTGGCGCTCGGCGGCGTCAGCTGGGCGCGGCTCGGCTCTGACGGTGCCTGGGTGTCACTGCTCGCACAGCGGGGCGTAACCATCGAGCCGCTGCAGCCGTCGAACTGCGGCTTCGACGTGGCGCGGATCGGCGTTCAGGGTGAGTTGCAAGCCGGATGGACAGAACACTTCCGCAGCCGCTTCGCGGGCCAGCCGCTGAAGACGGTGGCGCTCTCTTTCGACGGAAGTTCGGCCGGTGACGATGGCGTGCTTTTCAATGCGCCGGGCGAGTTCGTCGTCACCAGTGGTGGGGTCGAAGGCAGCCTGGTCTATGCCGCGTCGGCGCGGGTCCGCGACCACATCGCGGCGCATGGGAGCGCGACCGTGCACATCGACCTGCTGCCCGGCCGCAGCACGCAGTTCGTGCGCGATGAAGTGGCGCGCCCGCGCGGCTCGCGCTCCTTGTCGACCCACCTGAAGAGCCGGCTCGGCATCGACGGCGTCAAGGCGGCGCTGCTGCACGAACTGCTGCCGCGCGACGCGATTGCCGATGCGCAGCGGCTGGCCGAAGCGATCAAGGCCCTGCCGCTGACCCTGGTGGCGCCGCGCCCGATCGACGAGGCCATCAGCAGCGCTGGCGGCGTGCGCTTCGAGGCGCTCGATGCGAACCTGATGCTGCAGAACCTGCCGGGCGTGTTCTGCGCCGGCGAGATGCTCGACTGGGAAGCGCCGACCGGCGGTTACCTGCTGACCGGCTGCTTCGCCAGCGGCGTGGTGGCGGGCCGTGGTGTGCTCGGCTTCGTGCAAGGCGGTCGCGGCGAGCGGGCCGCGCCACCGCTTGCGGTCGCGGCGGCGCTGTAGGGCCAACCATGTCGACGCGCGCCCGGGTGGTGCTGGTGCTGGCTTTGCTGCTGGTCTTGGCCACCGCATGGTGGCGCCCGCTCGACGTTGCGGCCACGCCCGAGGTCGATGCCGGGCTGAAACGCGCGCTGACCACCTTCGCCGCAGCACGGGCGCTGAACGCGGTGATCTCGGTCGCGCAGGGCACCGAGGTGGCGGTGCAGCCGGCCGGCGTGGGCGTGACCTTCACACCCGGCCAGGTGCTGGACCCGATCAACGACCTGGTCGAGCAGTTCTCGTCGCTGATGTTGGCGGCGAGCGTGTCGTTCGGCATCCAGCGTGCGCTGCTGGGGGTGGGCCAGCATTGGGTCGTGTCCTTGTTGCTGACCGTGGCGGCGCTGGCCTGGGCCGCGCTGCGCTGGCGCGGGCGCATGCCGCCGGGCTGGGCCACGCACGTACTCGTCGGCCTTTTGCTGCTGCGCTTTGCTGTGCCGGTGGTGGCGCTGGCCAGCGAAGCGGGCTTTCGCGCTTTTCTGGCGCAGGACTACGTGGCCGGCCAGGCGAGCATCGAGCTGTCGGCCGAGCAGTTCTCGGGATTGAGCGCGCCGGCCGACCCGGCGCGGCCCGACGAGGGGGTGGCCGAGCGCATGAAGCGCTGGTGGTCGCAGACCGCCGATGTCGGCAAGCGCTTCGACGAAATGAAGCAGGTGGCAGCGCGCACGGTCGAGCACATCGTGCGGCTGATCGTGGTGTTCCTGATGCAGACCCTGGTGCTGCCGCTGTTGTTGATGTGGGGCTTGTGGCGGCTGGCGAAGTTGCTCGTGGTGTGGGCGTCGCGCGGGGCCTGATGTCAGCGGGCTGATGTCATTGGCTTGATGTCATTGACTTGAGAGACGCAGCGGGTGCCGTTCGCAATTCGCATCGCCGCAGCGTTCGCAGAACCAGTGCCAGCGTTTCGACGCTTCAACGACGGTCGGCGGCGCGAGCGCACGCTGCACGGCGGCCAGCGCGGCGTGCGTGCGGCTGACGCCACTGCCGAACACCACCGACCACGGCAGGCCCGCGCGCGTGAGCGCGGCGCGCACCAGCGCGTCCACCGGCGCACGCACCTGCGGGCCGTCGCGCTGCAGGCCATCGGGCAGCCAGGGCAGGTCGAGCGCGGTCAGCAAGGTCAAGTCGCAGCGGGCATGGTCGGCCAGTGCCTGGGCGTACAGGGCGGTGTCGCCGAACACGTGTTCGCTGTAGACGGCGATCATCAATGCGCTGGTGTCGGCGACCACGATGTGATGCTCGCGCGCTGCGGCGTCGATGCGGCGCGTCTGCTCGGCGGCGATGGCGTGTTGCTCGTGCTGCTGCGGCGTGCGGCCGTGCTGGGCGCAGAACTCGCGCAGGTACTCGGGCACCACGGCGCAGCGCAGGCCTTGTGCGCTGAGCGTTGCGCCCAACTCGTTCGCCAAGGTCGTTTTGCCGGTGCTTTCGGCGCCCAGCAGCGCGACGATCAGCGGCGCGCTGTTCATCGTGCCGCCAACCGCGCCCAGGCGCGCCAGCCCACCACCGACATCACCACGAACACCGCGTACAACAGCGCCGTCAACCACAACGACTTGTAGGCGAACAGCGCCACGCTGACCACGTTGACCACCACCCACATCGGCCAGTTCTCGACGTACTTGCGCCCCAGCAGCCATTGGCCGATGACGCTGGCGGCGGTGGGGAAGGCGTCCCACCACGGCACGTCGCTGTCGGTGGTGCTGCGCAGCAGCAGCGCGGTGGCGGGCCAGGCCAGCGCCAGCGCGGCCAGCACGCCGATGCGGCCGCGCGTTCCCAGCAAGCGCACGCGCAGCGCGGCACCGACGGCCTGCGTGCCGCGATGCCACTGCCACCAGCCCCACAGCGCAACAACGACGAAGAAGATCTGCAGGCTCGCCTCGCCATACAGCTTGCTCTGCCAGAACAGCAGGAAGTACAGCAACGATGCCGCGATGGCCAGGGGCCAGCCGAGCGGGTTGACGCGGATGTTGAACACCACCATCGCCAGCGACAGCACCAGCGCCACGATCTCGAGCCAGGTGACCGGCGCGCCCCACAAGGTGAACGCGCTCGCGAACAGCGGCTGCAGCCAGAGCAGCAGGGAATCCATCGGGGCAGAGGGTTAGGTTGGAGGCGGCGTCAGCCAGGCACGGGCCGCAGCGCCGTGCTCAACGCTTGGGCGTCGCGATCTGGACCAGGATCTCGTCGGGCTTGACCATGCCCAACTCGAAGCGGGCCTTCTCCTCGACCATCTCCAGGCCTTCCTTCAGGTCGCGCACCTCGGCCAGCAGTTGCTCGTTGCGCAGCCGGCTCGTGGTGTTGCTGGCCAGCTGCTCATTCAGGCGCGAGTTCAGCTCCATCACGCGCGGCACGCCGGCCTTGCCGAACCAGAGTTCGGCATGCACCAGCCCCAGCAGGACCAGCAGACCGAAGGTGAGGTAGCGCATCGCGTCGAGTGGTTGAAACGCGCTGCGTGTCAGCGCAGGTTGTAGAACGCGCCGCGGCCGGGGTAGCTGGCCACGTCGCCCAGGTCTTCTTCGATGCGCAGCAACTGGTTGTACTTGGCCATGCGGTCGCTGCGGCTCATCGAGCCGGTCTTGATCTGGCCGGCGTTGGTGCCCACCGCGATGTCGGCGATGGTCGAGTCTTCGGTCTCGCCGGATCGGTGGCTGATCACGGCGGTCCAGCCGGCGCGCTTGGCCATCTCGATCGCGGCGAATGTTTCGGTCAGCGTGCCGATCTGGTTGATCTTGATCAGGATCGAATTGGCGACGCGTTTTTCGATGCCTTCTTTCAGGATCTTGGTGTTGGTGACGAACAGGTCGTCGCCGACGATCTGCACCTTGGAGCCGAGGCGGTCCATCAGGTGC
>JANOQS010000439.1:0-2061 GCA_031414975.1 Methylibium sp.
GGCGGCGACAAGTTCGACGAAGCCATCATCAACTACATCCGCCGCAACTACGGCATGCTGATCGGCGAGCCCACCGCCGAAACCATCAAGAAGACCATCGGCAGCGCCTTCCCGGGCTCCGAAGTCAAGGAGATGGAAGTCAAGGGCCGCAACCTCAGCGAAGGCGTGCCGCGCAGCTTCACGATCAGCAGCAACGAGGTGCTGGAAGCGCTGACCGACCCGTTGAACCAGATCGTCTCGAGCGTCAAGAACGCGCTCGAACAGACCCCGCCCGAACTCGGCGCCGACATCGCCGAGCGCGGCATGATGCTGACCGGCGGCGGCGCGCTGCTGCGCGACCTGGACCGCCTGCTCGCCGAAGAGACCGGCCTGCCGGTGCTGGTGGCCGAAGACCCGCTGACCTGCGTGGTGCGCGGCTGCGGCATGGCGCTGGAGCGCATGGAACGGCTGGGCAGCATCTTCACCTCGGAATGACCGCGAAGGCAGCGCCGGGCCACTCCCCGGGTCGCTCGCCCCGCCAGCCTCACGCAGGGGCCGCCCGGGGCCCAGGAGCCCGGGTGTGGCCATGACGCTGGGCACGATCGACCGCAGCCCGCCGCCGTTCTTTCGCCAGGGCCCCACGGCGCTGACCAAGCTGGTGGTGTTCTCGGCCCTGGCCTTGCTGATGATGGTGGCCGACACCCGTTTCCAGATCACCCAACCGGTACGGGCGGTATTTGCCACGGTGCTGCACTTTCCGCAGCGCTGGCTGGCGCTGCCGGTGCAGGCTTGGGCAGGCGCGAATGAATACTTCGCCGGCCTGCAGCAGGCCCGTAATGCTGAAGAAGCAGCGCGCAGCGACCTGATGCTTCAGGCCGAGCGCGCGATGCGGGTCGAGCAGCTGGAAAACGAAAACACCCGCCTGCGCGCCCTGCTGCAATTGCGCCCGGCCCTGCGCGCGCGTTCGATGGCCGCGCAGGTGCTGTACGACGCGCCCGACCCGTATTCGCGCAAGGTGATCATCGACCAGGGTTCCACGCACGGCGTCGTGGTCGCCTCGCCGGTCATCAACGAAGCCGGCGTGCTGGGGCAGGTGACGCGTGTGTATCCGCTGTCTTCCGAAGTCACGCTGCTGACCGACAAGGACGCCGCGATTCCGGTGCTCAACACGCGCACGCAGGCGCGCAGCGCGGCCTTCGGTGGTGGCGTGTCACATGCCGGTGCGCTGGAGCTGCGCTTCATCGCCGGCAACGCAGACGTGCAGGTCGGCGACCTGCTCAGCACCTCGGGCGTGGACGGCGTCTACCCGCAAGGCCTGCCGGTGGCACGGGTGGCCAGCGTGGACCGCAAGCAGGACGCCGGTTTTGCCCGCATCCTGCTCGCGCCGGTTGCGCTGGCCGACAGCGTGCGCCATGTGCTGGTGCTCGAACCCACCGGCGCGCAGTTGCCGCCCCCCCCCGAGCCGGAGCCGGTCGAAGCCAAGCCCGCCAAGGCCAAGCGGGGGCCCAGAAAATGATCATGCCGGTGGCCTCTGACCAGCTGCTGCTGCCGGTCAACCCGTGGTTCCTGACCTTCACGCTGCTGCTGGCGTTTGCCTTCAACCTGGTGCCGATGGGGCGCGTGCCCTGGATGCCCGACTTCGTCGCCGTGGCGCTGGTGTTCTGGAACGTGCACCAGCCGCGCCGCGTGGGCGTGGGCGTGGCCTTCCTGCTCGGGCTGCTGATGGACGTGCACGACGGCGCGGTGCTCGGCCAGCACGCGCTGGCCTACACGCTGCTGAGCTACCTGGCCATCACGATCCACCGAAGGCTGACCGGCTTCACGCCGCTGGCGCAGATGTTCCAGGTGCTACCGCTGCTGTTCGCGGCGCACGCCGTGGCGCTGACGGTGCGCCTGTTCGCCGGCGGCATGTTTCCCGGCTGGCCCATGCTGCTGGCGCCGCTGTTCGAGGCGCTGCTGTGGCCGCTGGCCGACTGGCTGCTGCTGGCGCCGCAGCGGCGCGCGCCGGATCGGGACCAGAATCGGCCGTTGTTGTAGGCCCCGCCGCCCACGATACGCCCGACGCGCCCGCCACGCACGCCA
>JANOQS010000440.1:0-1745 GCA_031414975.1 Methylibium sp.
CGCCCGGCCTGACCGTCGCCCCGGCTTGATCGCCGACAATCATTCCATGGTCACCAAAAAACCCAAGGGCCTGGGCCTGGGCCTGGAAGCATTGCTCGGGCCGCGTGTCAAAGAGGCTGGCGACGCCCCCGACCCTGCCCCTACCGGCGCCCCCCATGTTCTGAAGCTCACGCAACTGCAGGCCGGCAAGTACCAGCCGCGCACCCGCATGGACGAGGGCTCGCTGTACGAGCTGGCTGAAAGCATCAAGGCGCAGGGCATCATGCAGCCCATCCTGGTGCGCCCGGTCGGCCCGGATCGCTACGAAATCATCGCCGGCGAGCGCAGAGTGCGTGCCGCGCGACTGGCCGGCCTGGATGACGTGCCGGTGCTCGTCAAGGAAGTACCCGACGAAGCCGCCGCAGCCATGGCGCTGATCGAGAACATCCAGCGCGAAGACCTGAACCCGCTCGAAGAAGCGCAGGGCCTGAAGCGCCTGACCGACGAATTCGGCCTGACACATGAACAAGCCGCGCAGGCCGTCGGCCGCTCGCGCAGCGCCGCCAGCAACCTGCTGCGTTTGCTCAAGCTGACCGGGCCGGTGCAGCAGATGTTGATGGCCGGCGACCTGGACAGGGGCCACGCGCGTGCCCTACTGCCGCTGGACGGTGCGCAGCAGATCCTCAGCGCAACCCAGATCGTCGGCAAAAAGTTGAGCGTGCGTGAAGCCGAAAAACTGGTGGCCCGCGCCAGCAACCATGCCGCGCAAACAACGACCCCGGCACGCGGCAAAGCAGACAAGCCGCGCGAGTTGCTGCGCATCGAACAGCAACTCTCCGATGCGCTGACCGCGGCGGTCGAGATCCGCGTGAAACGGCGCACCGCCCGCGGCGAACAGGGCGAGGTCGCGATCCACTTCAGCACGCTGGACGAACTCAACGGCGTGCTCGAAAAGCTCGGACTGCGCGGCGCCTGAACGCCGCGGCAATGACCTTCGTCTGCACTGAACGCCACCGTTCGTGCAGATGTAGGTTTAAAGTGATGCCCGACCAAGGCCCCCAAATTTCCTGCGGAACTTTGCACACCGGCCTGAGCTCTTTCGACAAAGCTGATTCAACCGCAGGCCCGGTCGGCACGTTGTTTGCTCACAATGCGCCAGGGGATCACCGGCGAACTGCGGGGCAAAGCCCCTGGTTCTCACGGGACCGCCGGAAACAGGATGATGCAAAGTTGATTCGACGAATTGCTGACCGTGATTGGCGACGATTCGCAACTGCCCATCGGGCAGTTGTACCGCCAGCCGATCGCCCTTCCCGAGAAGGGCGGTCGGCTAGCTGAAGATCGTCGCGAATCACGTTGCTGATTGATACGGAAAGCTCTGATGAAGCCCGCAGGACTTCATCAGAACTTCCCTCTCGCAGTGCCTTGTATCGTCGAGGTTCTGTGATTTCCCACTAGGAGATCAGCATGGATGTCATCAGCAACTTCGCAGCGCGCTTCGAGCGCACCCGTGAAGAAGAACTCTCGCTCGAGGATTACCTCGCCGAGTGCAAGCGCAACCCGGTTGCGTACGCCACCGCCGCCGAGCGCATGCTCAAGGCGATCGGCGAGCCGCAGAGCGTCGACACACGCAACGACCCGCGCATGTCGCGCCTGTTCGCCAACACGGTCATCAAGATCTACCCCGCCTTTGCCGAGTTCTACGGCATGGAAGACTCCATCGAGCAGGTGGTGAGCTACTTCCGCCACGCGGCGCAAGGCCTGGA
>JANOQS010000441.1:0-5695 GCA_031414975.1 Methylibium sp.
CTGGCCGCGCAGACCGCACGCGTCTGCGACATGGTGGCCAAGGCGCGCCGCAACAACGCCGCGATGGACCTGGTGGTGTTCCCCGAGTACTCGCTGCATGGCCTCAGCATGGACACGTCGGAGGCCATCATGTGCCGGCTCGACGGCCCCGAGGTCGCCGCCTTCAAGCAAGCCTGCAGCGCGAACAAGATCTGGGGCTGCTTCTCCATCATGGAGTTCAACCCCGCCGGCAATCCGTACAACAGCGGCCTGATCATCGACGACCAGGGCGCCATCCAGCTCTACTACCGCAAGCTCCACCCCTGGGTGCCGGTCGAGGCGTGGGAGCCGGGCAACCTGGGCATCCCGGTCTGCACCGGCCCGCGCGGCGCCAGGCTGGCGCTGATCATCTGCCACGACGGCATGTTCCCCGAGATGGCGCGCGAGGCCGCCTACAAGGGTGCCGAAATCATCCTCCGCACGGCAGGCTACACGGCGCCGATCCGGCACGCCTGGCGCATCACCAACCAGGCGAACGCCTTCTGCAACCTCGCGCAGACCGCGAGCGTCTGCATGTGCGGCAGCGACGGCTCGTTCGACTCGATGGGCGAGGGCATGTTCTGCAACTTCGACGGCACCGTGATGGTCGAGGGCAGCGGCCGGCCCGACGAGATCATCACCTGCGAATTGCGGCCCGACCTGGTGCGCGAGGCACGCACCGGCTGGGGGGTCGAGAACAACCCGTACCAGCTCTACCACCGCGGCTATGTGGCGGTGAAGGGCGGCGCGCAGGACTGCCCCTACACCTACATGACCGACATGGCCGCCGGCCGCTACCAGTTGCCGTGGAACGATCAGGTGCAGGTGACCGATGGCACGTCCTGCGGCTTCGAAGCGCCGACGCGAAGCTACATCGGCGCGCAAGCTCACCCGCTGGTGCCCGACTCGGCGCCGCCACCTTCCACCGCTCCGTTGAAGAAAGTGGCCTGACCATGAGCTCGACCCCCCGCTATGCCGCCGCCGTTCCGTACCGCTGGCCCTATGACGGCGACCTGCGCCCCGAGAACACCGCGCTGATCGTGATCGACATGCAGATCGACTTCTGCGGCGTGGGCGGCTACGTGGACAAGATGGGCTACGACCTGTCGAACACGCGCGCGCCGATCGAGCCGATCAAGAAGCTCATGGCCGCGATGCGCGCTGCCGGCTGCTCCATCATCCACACCCGCGAAGGGCACCGGCCCGACCTGTCGGACTTGCCGGCCAACAAGCGCTGGCGTTCGCGCCAGATCGGCACGAACGGCGTGGGCATCGGCGACGTGGGCCCGTGCGGGCGCATCCTGGTGCGCGGCGAGCCGGGCTGGGAAATCATCGACGAGTTGAAGCCGCTGCCCGGCGAGGTGGTGATCGACAAACCCGGCAAGGGTTCGTTCTACGCCACCGACCTGGAACTGGTGCTGCACACGCGCGGCATCCGCAACCTCGTGCTCACCGGCATCACCACCGACGTGTGCGTGCATACCACGATGCGCGACGCGAACGACCGCGGCTTCGAGTGCGTGATCGTGTCCGACTGCACCGGCGCCACCGACCACGGCAACCACCTGGCCGCGCTGAAGATGGTGACGATGCAAGGCGGCGTGTTCGGCGCCGTGTCCGATTCAGCGGCGCTGATCGAAGCGCTGCAGGCGGCCTGACCCGCCTCGGCCGCACTGCACTCATTTCGATCACCTCGCACCCATCAACCCCTGGAGCCACGCCATGACCCAAGCCAAGACCCCCGCCATCAGCCGCCGCCACCTGATCGGCGCCGCCGCCACCGGCTTGGCCTTGAGCGGCCTGCCGGCGGCCCGCGCGGCCGACCCGATCAAGATTGGCTACTGGCCGATTGCGAGCGGCCTGCCGCTGTACGTCGGCCTGGAAAAGGGCTTCTTCAAGGAGGCTGGCCTGAACGTCGAAGGCGCCAAGTTCGCGAGTGCCCAGCAGGTCGCCGAGGCGATGATCACCGGCCGCATCCAGGGCTCGGCCAACGGCACCGCGTCGGCGGCGCTGGCGCTGGCCGAGATCACCAGCCCCAACCTGTTCAAGATCATCTGCTCCAACCCGAGCAACCACAAGCTGGTGCTGGACCAGTTCCTGGTGCCGAAAGACAGCCCGATCAAGGCGATCTCCGAACTGGCCGGCAAGAAGATAGCCAGCGGCCCCGGCATCCAGAACGTCACCCTGGCCAAGATCATTCTCGAGAAGAACGGCATCGCCAACCCGAGCGTGATCGAGTTGCCGGTGGGCCAGCACGTGCCCTCGCTCGCGGCGGGGCAGATCGACGCGGTCTACACCTTGGAGCCCACCGGCACCGCGGGCCGCCTGAAGGGCATCACCCGCGTGCTCGAGAACGGCGTGATCGCCAAGTACGTGCTCGGCAACGCCGACGCGCTGTGGTTCGGCGGCTCGGCGAGCGTGACCACCGCGTTCATCAAGGAGCGCGGCGACGAGGTGAAGAAGTACGTCGCGGCCTACGCCAAGGCGGTCGACTTCGTGCGCAAGAACCCGGACGAAGCGCGCAAGAGCCTGGACGGGTTTACCGGCATCGAAGAAGCGCTGGCCAAGGAAGTGCCGCTGTCGGGCTTCACGCTCTACAACGAATTCAAGCCGGCCGACATCGCGGCGTTCCAGCAGTTCTTCGACGTGTTCACCGACCGCAAGATCTTCACGAAGACGCTGTCGGTCCAGTCGCTGATCTACGCTGGCTGAGCCGCCGCCGAAAGCCCGTGATGAACGTCTTGAACAAGCTCATGGACAAGCGCTTGCTGCCGATCATCGGCCCGCTGCTGCTGATCGCGCTGTGGCAACTGATGATCTCGGCCCAGTGGGTCAAGCCGGTGCTGCTGCCGCCGCCGGGCGAGACGCTGGCGCACATGGCGGGCAACTTCCTCAGCGGCTCGATCTACGTCGACCTGTGGGCCACCGTCTACCGCACCTTGTGGTCGTTTGCCATCGCGGTGCTGATCGGCGTGCCGCTGGGCATCGTGCTGGGCAGCTCCGAAGCGGCCTACCGCAGCGTCGAGTTCGTGATCGACTTCTTCCGTTCCACGCCAAGTTCGGCGCTGATCCCGCTGTTCCTGCTGATCTTCGGCATCACCGACATCAACAAGATCGCCATCGCCAGCTTCGGCGCGATGCTGATCGTGCTGTTCAACAGTGCCTACGGTGTGATGAACGCGAAGAAGACGCGCGTGATGGCGGCGCAGATCATGGGCGTGTCCAGATGGCACGTGTTCAAGGATGTGATGCTGATGGAGAGCCTGGCGCAGACCTTCGTCGGCTTGCGCAGCGCGGTGTCGATGGCGCTGGTGATCGTGATCGTCGCCGAGATGTTCATCGGCTCCGAGAACGGCCTGGGCCACCGCATCATCGACGCGCAGCAGGTGTTCAACGTGAAGGAGATGTACGCGTCGATCCTGGTCACCGGCGCGCTGGGCTACGGGCTCAACCTGCTGTTTCTGCTGTTCGAGAAGCGCCTGATTCACTGGAGTGGCAAAGCATGAGCGGCCCCTTGCCCATGGAGGCGCTTCCGGTGGAAGCGCTGACCACACAAACCGACACGGTGCTGACCTTGCGCCCGGCGCCGAAGACGCACGTGACGGTGCGCGGCCTGAGCAAGTCGTTCGCCGGCGCGCCGCTGTACACCAACTTCAACCTCGACCTGCCGCGTAACAAGATCGTCTCGATCTTCGGCCCGAACGGCTGCGGCAAGAGCACCTTGATGAACATGATCGCCGGGCTGGTGCCGCTGGACGCCGGCGAGATCCTGTTCGACGGCAAGTCGCTGAAAGACACGAAGATCGGCTACGTGTTCCAGAACTACCGCGACGCGCTGTTCCCGTGGATCACCGCGTGGGACAACATCGCCTACCCGCTGCGCCGCTCGGGCATGAAGGCCGCCGACGTGAAGAAGCGCGTCGACGAACTCGTCAAACTGTTCGAGATCCGCTTCGACCTGCAGCGCTACCCGTACGAGTTGTCGGGCGGGCAGATGCAGACGGTGTGCATCATGCGGTCACTCGCGCCCGAGCCCGAGGTGTTGTTCCTCGACGAGCCGTTCTCGGCGCTCGATTTCGAGATGACCCTGTTCATCCGCGAAAAGCTGCAGGAGGCGCACATTGCCACCGGCGTGACGATGGTGATCGTGTCGCACGATCTGGAGGATGCGGTGTTCCTGGCGGATCACATCTTGTTGCTGACGCGTCGGCCGACGCGGATTGCGGAGTTCGTGCCTTTTGATATGCCGCGGCCGAGGTTGCCGGAGGCTGTCTCTGATCCTCGGTTTGTGGCGGTGAAGGCGCATACGTTGGAAGTGTTTCGGCGGGAGATGAAGGCGTGAGGTTCTCGTTTCGACGGTTTGCGCGGCTCGCGGCGGGCGGCACCCGCCGTGGGCTCATGCTGGGGCGGTCGGCTGTACCCGGCCGACCGCCTCAGCGAAGCCTTCCGGCCTGCCCGGACGCGCCTTTGCCCGCGCAAACCCAAACAGGAAGTGCGAAACCATGACCGCCCCCCTCGACCCCACCCCCAAGCCCACCGGCGCGATTGCGCTCGACACGCTGGACCTGACCAAACGTTTCGGTGCCTTTACCGCGCTGGACCATGTGTCGTTGAAGGTTGCGCCGGGTACGGTGCACGCGCTGCTCGGTGAAAACGGCGCCGGCAAGAGCACCTTGGTGAAGTGCGTGGTCGGCTACCAGCGCGCGGAAGAAGGCAGCGTGCTGATCGATGGGCGCGAGCAGGACATCGCCACGCCGGTGATCGCGCGCGACCTGGGCATCGGCATGGTGTACCAGCACTTCACCTTGGTGCCGGGCATGACGGTGGCCGAGAACCTGTTGCTCGCACGGGGGCACATTCCGGCGGTGGTGGACTGGCCGGCGGTGCGCAAGGAACTGGCGGCGTTTCTGGACACCACGCCATTCAAGCTCGATCTGGATGCGACGCCGCAGCAACTCTCGGCTGGCCAGAAACAGAAGCTGGAGATACTGAAGCAGTTGCTGCTCAAACCGCGGCTGTTGATACTGGACGAGCCGACCTCGGTGCTGACGCCGCAGGAGGCCGATGAAGTCCTCGGCCTGCTGCGCGACCGCGCCCACGCGGGCGAGTGCAGCATCGTGCTGATCACGCACAAGTTCCGCGAGGTCAACGCGTATGCCGACGACGTGAGTGTGCTGCGGCGTGGCCGGCTGGTGGCAGCCCACCGGGTGGCCGATACGAACCCGCAGCAACTGGCGACCGACATGGTGGGTGGCGGTGCCGACGACGCGAAGCGCGAGTTCAGCGCGCCCGAACGTGCATTGCGCGAGGTCGGGCCGGAGCGTTTGAAGGTCAGCAAGTTGACGGTCGATGGCGACCGCGGCCAGATCGCGGTGGACGACCTGAGCCTGAAGGTGCAGGGCGGCGAGATCGTCGGCGTGGCCGGCGTGGCGGGCAACGGCCAGCGCGAGCTGCTCGAAGCGCTGGTCGGCCAGCGGCGCATCTCGGCCGGCGAGGTGCACATCGGCAACGAACGCTTCTACGCCACGCGCGCGCAGAACTTTCGCCTGAAGGTGCGCAGCCTGCCCGAGGAGCCGCTGCGCAACGCCTGCGTCGGCGAGCTGAGCGTGGCCGACAACATGGGGATGCGGCGCTTCGACCGCGCGCCGGTGGCGCGGCTGGGCTGGATGCAGGCGGG
>JANOQS010000442.1:0-1903 GCA_031414975.1 Methylibium sp.
CGCTACGAGCGCGAGCACCCGGGCTGGGATCGTGGCCGCCACCGCGGGCACGACAAGCACCACGACAAGCACCGCGGCAAGGGCAAAGGCAAGGGCCACGACCGCGACGATGATCGCGACGACGACCGCGGCCGCAGCGGGCACCGCGACAAGGGCCGCTGACCCTCCGCTCGGCTCGGTCCGGTGGCCGAGCGAGCCGCTCAGTCCAGCCGCAGCTGCCGTTCCTTCGTGGCGATGTGCAGCTTCAGTTGCTCGACCTTGACCGGCGCCAGTTCGTCGCCACCCGACTTGGCGCGTTCGTACCAGCGCAGCGCAGTGCGCTCGTCGCGCAGCACGCCGTTGCCATGTTCGTACATCGAGGCGATCAGGAACTGCGCACCCCAGTGGCCGGCGTAGGCCGCCTGCTCGTACCAGCGTGCGGCGGCTGCATCGTCTTGCGGCACGCCGCCGCGGCCCAGGAAGTACTGCGTGCCCAGGTCGACCTGCGCTTCCACGTGGCCCATCAGCGCGGCTTCGCGGAACAGTTCAGTGGCCATCGCCGCGTCGCGCGTGAAGGCCGCGCTGCCCAGGTCGTATTCCATGCCCAAGGTGTAGACGGCCTGCGCGTAGCCTTGTGCGGCCGACTGCTCCAGGAACACGCGCGCGCCCCATGGGTTGGGGTTGCGGTCGTCGGTTGACTCGCCGGAGCGCATCATCATCGCCGCGCTGTATTGCGCGCTGGCGTTGCCGGCAATCGCGCAGGCAAAGAAGCTGCGGAACGCGGCCTTGGTTTCACCGGCCTTGTAGAGCGCGGCAGCGTGGTCGCACGGGTCGGCGTGCACCGGCTGCGCCTGCAGACTGCCGTGGGCGGCCAGGGTGGCCGCCACCAGAAAAACCCCGAGAAGATGTTGGTAGCGCATAACGTCCTCCTGCCCGACTAAGGTAGCGCGGGCCGCTGGGCGCAAGTGCAGGATGAGCAGGCCGAAACCGGCCCATCTCTGCGCCGCTGTCCATGCAGGCAACGCTGAACCTGAGTTGCCGCGGGGGCTGGAACCGGTTCATGCCGTGTCGAGACGGGGCAGCGTGGTTCGTCGTATTCATGACGGGCCGCGCACGCGCAAGCGTCGATGCCCCGCCACTACCATCCAGACCTCAACGAGACCGGAGACGCCCCCATGCTGAAGATCATCGCCATCGTCATCGTCGTGCTGATCGCCGTGGTGCTCGGCCTGGCCGCCACCAAACCCGACACCTTCCGCGTGCAGCGCGCCACCACCATCAAGGCCCCGGCCGCCAAGGTTTATGCGCTGATCGACGACTTTCGCCAATGGGGCCAATGGTCGCCGTGGGAGAAGCTTGACCCGGATCTGAAGCGCACGTTCAGCGGCGCGGCCAGCGGCAAGGGTGCCGTCTACGAATGGACCGGCAACAACAAGGTGGGTGCCGGGCGCATGGAGATCACCGAGCCCACGCCGCCGAACAAGCTCGTGATCAAGCTCGACTTCATCAAGCCGTTCGAAGGCCACAACATCGCCGAGTTCACGCTCGAACCTCAGGCCGATGCGACCCAGCTCACCTGGGTGATGCACGGCCCCACGCCGTTCGTGTCGAAGCTGATGCAGGTGTTCGTCAGCATGGACTCGCTGATCGGCAAGGACTTCGAGGCCGGGCTGGCCAACCTGAAGGCGCTGGCAGAAAAGTAGCGGGTTCCACCTTGGGGCAACGCTGATCAAGTCCCTCGCGGTTCGCACATCCTCGCTTCGGGCGGTCTGCGGCGTTGCAAATCCTCGCCATGGCGGGGGCCATGGCTGTGGTTTGCGCCTTGCAACCCATCCCGAATCGAGGCGCGCGCACTCGCGGGGACTTGATCAACGTCGCCTAAACTCTTGCCGATGTTCCAAGCCCGCAGCATCAAGCATTGCAA
>JANOQS010000443.1:0-7146 GCA_031414975.1 Methylibium sp.
GAAGGCGGCTTGCAGCGCGTGCAACTGGCCGTCTTTCGCCAGGCCTTCGATGGTCAGCATTTCGGCGCCTTCGCACTGCACCGTCAGCACCGTGCACGACTTGACCGACATGCCGTTCAGGTCGACCGTGCAGGCGCCGCAATGCGAGGTTTCGCAGCCGATGTGCGGGCCGGTGTGAGCGCATTTTTCGCGCAGGGTGTGGATGAGCAGTTCACGCGGTTCGACGGCAACGTCGGTCGCTTTGCCATTGAGCTTGAATTCGACGAGGGTCTTCTTGGCCATGGTGTTGCTCCTTGTCACTTCGCGCGGGACGCCGCGGTGCGCAAGGCGCGCACCGTCATTTCGCCGGCCATCGCGGTCTTGTATTCCACGCTGCCGCGCTGGTCGGCGGCGGGCTCGCAGATGCTCATCGCCAGGCGCGCCGCCTCGTTCATGGCCGCGTCGTCGAGCCGCTTGCCCTTGAGCGACGCTTCGGCGGCAGTGGCCTTCAGCGCGGTCGGGCCGACGTTGGTCAGCGATGCGCACATCGGCCACCGTGTCGCCCTTCATCTGCAGCAGCACCGCACTGGCGGCGGTGGCGTAGTCGCCGATCTTGCGTTTGAGCTTGGCGTAGGCATGGCCGCTGCCGGCGGGCGGGATCGGGATGCGGACTTCGGTCAGGATGTCGTCGGCACCGAGCTGCGTTTCATAGGTGCCGAGGAAGAAGCCATCGGCCGGCAGCACGCGCTCACCTTTCGGGCCAGTGACGACGAACGACGCGCCCAGCGCCAGCATCAGCGCCGGGTGGTCGTTGCCCGGGTCGCCGTGCGCGATGTCGCCACCCAGCGTGCCCTTGTAGCGCACCTGAGGGTCGGCGATCTGGCGCGCGCCTTCGGCCAGCAGCGGCAGTTTGTCCTGCACGAGCGTGGACCAGATCAGCTCGTTCTCGGTCGTCATCGCGCCGATGTGGATCGCGTTGCCGACCTGTTTGATGCCCTTCAGCCCGTCGATGCGGCCCAGGTCGATCAGGTGGGCCGGCGCAGCAAAGCGCAGCTTCATCATCGGCAGCAGGCTGTGGCCGCCGGCGAGCAGCTTGGCGTCACCGCCAAACTGGCTCAGCAGCGCCAGCGCGTCACCGACGGAACGGGGTGCGTGGTACGCAAATTCGCTTGGAATCACTTTGTCGCCTCCAGGGTTGCCGGCAGAGCGGCCAGCGCAGTCTAAGGAAGCGAACCGTAACGCAGGGCGGCGCATCAATCAATGGTTGCACACGTTGCACGAATGGCATCTGTGCTGCACCAATCGTCCGCCCGGCGGCCCACGCCGGCAGCGCTGCGGATCAGGGTTTCACCGGGGTGGCTTCGGCGAGGCCGAGCTGCTCCATCAGCTTGGGCGCGCTGCTGCGCGAGACCGGAATCTCGGTAGGCACCGAGCCCAGCATGCGCAGGGTCATGCGGCCGTCGTCGCGCATGATCTCGTCAACGTGCGACAGGTTCACGATGTAGCTGCGGTGCACGCGCAGGAACAGGGAGGGGTCGAGCCGGCTTTCGAGGTCGCCGATGTTGAGGTTGCAGAACTGGCTGCCCTGCGCGGTGTGCACCCAGGTGTAGTGACCCTCGGAGCGGATGAAGGACACGTTCGCCACGTCGACCAGCACCATGCTGTTCTGCCGGATCGTCGGGATCTTGCGCAACTGGCGCTTGCCGGGTGTCGCGCCGTCGCGCGCCGAGCGGCCTGCGCCAGCGTCTCCCTCAACGCTGACGACCTCGGTGATGTCGTAGAACACCAGCGTGTAGCCGGCGGTTGCGCCGCTCTCATCGCCGATCTTCGAGACCTTGATCAGCAGCACGCGTTCGGGGATGTTGATGATCATCGCCATCGGCGGCGCGTTGTTGACCGGGCATTCGGCCTGCCCCAGCAGGAACTGCACCTTGGCGCGCGACGATTCCGGGTGGAACGAAGTGACGATCTTGCCGAACGGCATGCGCTCCTTGACCGGCAGGCTGCGGCGCGCGTAGTCGTTCATGCCGATCACGTGCAGCTCGCGGTCGAGGTTCACCACGCCGACGTCGAAGCGCTCGAGAAGATAGAGCCACGACCCCGAGGGTGCGGGGCGTGATTCGGCTTGGGGGCAATCGGGTTCCATGCGTGAGGGTCTCCCAAGGTTTCAGTCGTCGCTCGTGCTCGGATACGGGGCATTCATGCGAGGCGGCCATCGGTTCGTTCATTCGCCTGGCGGGGCAACGACCGCGCCGATACATTCAATCGAATGTCACCACGACGCATGGCCCATCGGCTCGGTACTTTCCCGAAGCATGGTCACTGACCTGCCCGCGCTGTCCATCCTGGCGTGGGCCCTGGCCGGCGTGGCCGCAGGTTGGCTCGCGCTGGGCTGGGTCCGCCCGCGGCGGCAGGGCGTGTCGCCGCCCCACGTGATGCTGGCGCTGGGCTTTGCCGGCATGCTGCTGGGCCTGCTGTTCGACCTGCGCCAGGCCGGCGCCGCGCAACTGGGCGCGGTGTGTGCGCGGAGCGGCTCGCTCGGCCTGCTCGACGCGCTGTGGCTGCACCTGCGCTTCCTGCCCGGCATGCACGCCGGCATGCTGGCCGGTGGGCTGCTCGCCATTCCGGTGCTGCGCCGGCTGCGCCCGCATTGCAAGCGCTGGCTGTGCTCGCTGTTCACGCAGAACCTGCTGTGTTCGGGCTGGATGGTGCTGGGCATGACTTGGGGCGGCCTGTGGCTGTCGCGCTGGCCGCTGCCGATCGGGGGCAACCTGGGTGCCGACACCCTGCCCGGCATGCTGGCCGGCATGCTCGTCGGCATGACCTGGGGCATGGTGGCCAGCGTGGCGCTGTACCGCGCCTTCTTCACCTGGCGCCATCACGTGGCGCACCGGCGCGCGGCCCGGCCGGCTTCAGCTACTTGAAGAGCAACTGCACCAGCCCCAGGCTCAGCACGGGGAAGAACAGCAGCACCACGATGCGCAGGAAGTCGCTGGCCAGGAAGGGCAGCACGCCTTTGTAGGTCTCGTTCATCGGCACGTCGCGTGCGATGCCGTTGACGACGTACACGTTCAACCCCACCGGCGGTGCCACCAGCCCGACGCCCACCGTCATCAGCACCAGGATGCCGAACCAGATGGCCTTGTACTCCGGCGTGAGCCCCCACAGCTCCAGCCCCATCACGGCCGGAAAGATCACGGGAATCGTCAGCAGCAGCATCGACAGCTCGTCCATCACGCAGCCCAGCAGCACGTACAGGCACAGCACCGCGGCCACCACGGTGATCGGCGGCACGGCCAGGTGCGAGACCCAGTTGGCCACCGCAGCCGGCATCTGCGTGACGGCCAGGGCCGAGTTCATCATGTCGGCACCGAGGAAGATCATGAACACCATCGCCGAAGTTTCGGCCGTGCCCAGGAAGCTGCGCACGATCGCATCGCGCCCCAGTTCGCGCTGCGCCGCGCCGGCGATGAAGGTGCCCACGGCCCCGACGGCCGCGCCTTCGGTGGGCGAGAACAGCCCGCCGTAGATGCCGCCGAAGACGATGAAGAAGATCACGACGATGGGCCAGATGCCGGCCAGCGCCTTCCAGCGGTCGCCCCAAGGCATCGGCTCGCTCGGTGTGGCCAGGTCCGGCCGGAAGCGGCAGTACAGCGCGATCACCACGATGTAGCCGGCCATCGCGAGCAACCCCGGCACCATGGCCGCAGCAAACAGCTTGCCGATGTTCTGCTCGGTGAGGATGGCGTAGACCACCAGCGGCACCGACGGCGGGATCAGGATGCCCAAGGTGCCACCGGCCGCCAGCGACGCGGTGGACAAGCGCCCGTTGTAGCCGTGGCGGCGCATCTCCGGGTAGGCCACCTGGGTGATGGTGGCCGAGGTGGCGACCGACGAGCCGCACACCGCGCCGAAGGCCGCGGCCGACAGGATCGCCGCCATCGCCAGCCCGCCGCGCACGTGGCCGACGAACGCCGCCGCCGCCTTGAACAGCGCGCGGCTCAGGCCGCCCTGGGTGGCGAACTGGCCCATCAGCAGAAACAGCGGGATGACCGACAGGTCGTACACCGTGAGCCGCGCGACCGACGAGCCCTTGATGAGGTTTAGCAAGGCGGTGTCGCTGGTCAGCGCCACGTAGCCGAGTGCGCCGGGAATGAACATGGCCGCGGCGATGGGCACGCGCAAGCCCATCAGCACGAGCATGCCGCCGAACATCAGCAGACCGATCGCGGTCGGGGTCATTGACGGGTTGCCTTCATGCGATGTCCTGCACCGGGTTGCGGCCCGCCAGTCGTTCGAAGGCCTGGAACAGCGCGATCACGCCGGTCAGTGCCAGACCCGGTGCCAGGGCCGCGTAGACCCACCACATCGGCAGGCCCAGGATCATGCTGGTTTCGCCGGCCCCACCCACCGCCAACGCGCCGGCCGCGGTGCGCCATGCCAGCAGCGCCACCATCAGCGCCAGCAGCAGGCCGCCCAGGGCGTCGAGCCGGCGGGTCACCGCGGCACTGGCCTTCTGGGTGAAGAAGTCGACGATGATGTTGCTGCCGTGAAGCTGGCACCACGGCAGGCACAGCGAAATGCAGATGGCAATGCCGAACTGCGTGAGCTCGACATCGCCGGGGATCGGCCGCGAGACCACCGCACGCGCCACGATGCTGACCACGGTCATCACGGCCGTCACGCTGGCGCACAGGCCGCCGATCACCGCAAACCACCTGGCCAGCCGGGTCAGAAATCGCGTCACGTGGGCATCACTTCCCGGCGCTTGCTGTGTGTCACTTCGTGGCCGCTGCCGTGCCGGGTCACTTCTTGTACTTGGCGAGCAGGTCCTTCGCGTCCTGCAGCATCTGCTTGCCGTTCAGGCCCTTCTTGTCCATGTCGGCCACCCAGTCCACATAGAGCGGGTCGGACGCCTTGACCCAGTTGTCGAGCTCGGACGCCGGGATCGTGTAGAACGTGTTGCCGCGCTCCTTGGCCGCGGCCCGGCCGGCCGCCTGGCTGCCGTCCCAGATCTTGCCGATGGCCTGCGAGTACGCGGCACCGCTGTTGCGCTCGATCACCGCCTTCAGGTCGGCGGGCAGGCTGTCGAACTTGGCCTGGTTCATGCCGAAGATGAAGACCGAGCTGTAAAGCGCCGGTCGCGTCGGGTCGGTTTCGCTGTGGAACTTGACCATCTCGTGCAGCTTCAGCGAGGGCATCACCTCCCAGGGCAGCAAGAAGCCGTCGATCGTGCCTTTGATCACCGCGTCGGGAATGGCCGGCAGCGGCATGCCCACCGGCGAGGCGCCCAGCGAGGTCAGCAGCTTGTTGGTCTGGCGCGTCGGGGCGCGCATCTTCAGGCCCTTGAAGTCGGCCAGCGTCTTGACCGGCTTGTCGCGCGTGTGCACATAACCTTCGTCGTGCACCCAGGTCGCCAGGATCTTGGTGCCCGGAAACTCCTTCAGCGAGTACTTGCCGAAGTAGTCCCACGCAGCGCGCGCACCGGCCTCGGCCGAGTTGCACATGAAGGGCAGCTCGAAGGCCTCGGTGGTCGGGAAGCGGCCGGCGGTGTAGCCGGGCAACGTGATCGTGAGGTCGACCACGCCGTCCTTCACCTGGTCCACCAGTTGCGGCGGCGTGCCGCCCATCGACATGGCGGGGAAGATCTGGCACTTGATGCGGTTGTTCGACTCCGCAGCGACCTTGTCGCACCACGGCCCGATGACTTGCACCGAGGCCATGGCCTGCGGATTCCAGATGTGGTGAAACTTGAGCGTGACTTCCTGGGCCAGCGCGGGCACCGCGGCCAATGCAGCGACGAGCGTGACGAAAGACGGGACAAACGACTTCATTGGAACTCTCCTGAGGCAAAGCAAAAATCAGCGTGGACGATGCTACTGCACCGCATCGACAACGCACGAGGGGGGAAGCGCGTACGCAGCCAGACTCTCAGACTCTCATCAGAGGCCAAGAGACCATCAGCCGCCCACCTGACCGACGCATTCGCCGAAACCCAGCGGCCTGAAGCCGGGGCGTTCGCAGCGGCCGCGCAGGATCACCGTGTCACCGTCCAGCAAGAAGGTGCGCTGCTCACCACCGGGCAGGGTGATGGGCTGCTTGCCGCCCTGGGTCAGTTCAAGCAGTGACCCGCCTTGCCCCGGCGTCGGGCCCGACAAGGTTCCCGTGCCGAACAAGTCGCCACTGGCCAGGTTGCAGCCGTTGCTGGTGTGGTGCGCCACCAGCTGCGCCAGCGTCCAGTACGCGTCGAGAAAGTTGGACTGCATCAGCCGCACCGCCGGCAGGCGTTGGAACTTCATCTGCGGCGTCTGCAGCCAGACCTCCAATCGGATGTCGATGGCACCTTGCTCGCGGTTGTCGCTGCTGTCCAGATAGGGCAGGGGTTGCGGGTCGCCTTCCGGCCGGTCGGCTCGCTTGCGAAACGGCGCCAGCGCGTCCATCGTGACCACCCAGGGTGAAATCGTGGTGGCGAAACTCTTGCCCAGAAACGGGCCCAGCGGCTGGTACTCCCACGACTGCAGGTCGCGCGCCGACCAGTCGTTGAGCAGCACCATGCCGAACAGCCGGTCTTCGGCCTGCTCCATGCTCACCGGTTCGCCCAGCGCATTCGGGGGGCCGATCAGCGCGCCCAGTTCCAGCTCATAGTCGAGCGCGCGGCACGGGCCAAACACCGGCGTGCCGTCAGCCCCCTTGCTCTGGCCGCTGGGCCGCGCAAACCCCTGGCCGCTGGCGATGATGGACGAGGCGCGCCCGTGGTAGCCGATCGGGATCCACTTGTAGTTCGGCAGCAGCGGCGCGTCTGGCCGGAACAGCTTGCCCACGGCCTGCGCGTGGTGGATGCCGGTGTAGAAGTCGGTGTAGTCGTTGATGCGGCACGGCAAGGTCAACTCGGCCTTGGCCTGCGGCAGCAGGCACAGCTCGAGGAACGGACCCTGCACGCTGTCGTGGCGCAGCGCGTTGCACAGCGCCACGCGCGCTTCATGGCGGGCCTGCGGGCCCAAGGACATCAGGTGGTACAGGTTGCCGGCCGCCAGCGGCTCCAGCATGCGGTAGTGGAAGTTGTCCCAGGGGCACTGCTCGAGCGCCTGCTTCAGGTCCAGCACCTGGTCGCCGATGGCCACGCCGATGCGGAACGGCTCTTCGCTGCCGGCGCGGCGAAAGCGGCCG
>JANOQS010000444.1:0-2148 GCA_031414975.1 Methylibium sp.
TACCGCGGGGGAGCGCCGACAAGCCCAGGGTCTTCCCCCTGGGCGCAGGAGGTGATACCCGGCGGTGCCGGTTTCTCGCGCGTTGCAGCCGACGACCTTCTGCCGCCCACGCTCCTAGCCCCTTTCGGGAGAGGGAGCGAACGCTTTGCCCTTCCGCTCGCGCAAGGTCTTCGCCACCTTCTCTTCTTGCGCCTGGCAGCGCGGCCCCGACAACTGGGCCTGGATCGCGTCCAGGAACACCCGCGTGCGCGCCGGCATCAGGCGCCGGCCGGGGAACACGGCCCAGGCAGAAGCGGCCGGCAGGGCCCAGTCCTCCAGCACCGGCACCAGTTCGCCGCTGCGCACATGCGGTTCGGCAAAGTGGTGGGCCACGCCGGTGATGCCGGCGCCCAGGCGCGCCAGGCGCATCAGCAGCTCGGGCGCATTGGCGCTGGCGCGAGCGGGCGGAATGCCCTCCCAGCGCGCTTCGCCACGGCTCAGCAGCCAGGGTTGCGCCTCGCCGCCGCGCGCCAGCAGGCGCAGCGCGTCGTGCTCCATCAGCGCTTCGGGCTCGGGCGGCAAACCGCGGCGCTGCAGGTAGGCCGGTGATGCGTACAAGCCCATGCTGAACACGGCCAGCCGGCGCGCGGCCAGCGAGGCGTCGTCGGGCAGCTCGCCCATGCGCAGCGCCAGGTCGAAGTTCTCGCCGATCAGGTCGACGCGCCGCGGCGACAGGTCCAGCTCCAAGGTAATGGCCGGGTAGAGGGTGACGAATTCGGCCAGCATGCCGGCCAGCACTTCGTTGGCAAAGTCGCAGGGCATCGACACCCGCAAACGGCCGCTCGGCGCCACCTGGCGGTGCTGGGCCAGCGAGGCCGCGGCTTCCACTTCGGCCAGCACCTGGTGCGCATGCTCGAGCACGCTGTGGCCGAAGTCGGTGATCGTGAGCTTGCGGGTGGTGCGCAGCAGCAGCAGCTCGCCGAGCTGCGCTTCGAGCCCGGCGATGCGGCGCGACACGGTCGATTTGGGCAGGCCCACGCGCTCGGCCGCGCGGCTGAAACTGCCTTCGTCGACGACGCGGGCGAACAGCAACAGGTCATTGGCTTCGAGGTTCAAGATCCGCTCCATCGTTCCACCAGACGAACAATGTTATCCATTTCAGCGTCTTCCGGATTGATTGTGGAACAACTAAAGTGACTCCATCGCAACCCGAATCCCATCGAAAGTCACCATGAACATCCTGCAAATCAACTCCAGCGCCCGTGCCGACGGTTCCCATTCGTCCCGCCTGGCAAGCAGCATCGTCGATCGTTTGCAGGGCTCGCAGGGCTCGCAGCCGAAGTCAGCGCCCACCAAGGTGAAAGTTCGCGACCTCGGCCGCACACCGCACCCCGAGCTGAACGAAGCTGCGCTGCAGGCGCTGTTCACTCCCACCGAAGCGCGCAGCCCCGAACAGGCCGCCCGGGTGGCGCTGGACGATGCGCTGATCGCCGAAATTCAGGCCGCCGACGTGGTGGTGCTGGGCGTGCCGATGTACAACTTCGGCGTGCCGGCCGCGCTGAAGAACTGGATCGACGCGATCTCGCGCGCCAAGGTCACCTTCCAGTACACCGCCAAGGGGCCCGAGGGTTTGCTGAAGGGCAAGAAGGTCTATGTAGCGCTGACGCGCGGTGGCCAGTACCGCAACACGCCGGCCGACACCCAGGTGCCGTACCTGCAGACCGTGTTCGCCTTCCTCGGCATGACCGACGTGCAGTTCGTCTACGCCGAAGGGCTGGCGATGGGGCCGGAGGCGGAGCAACTTGCCCTGGCGTCAGCGCAGTCGCAGATCGAAGAAGCGTTGCCCGCTTGAAAAACCGGGGGCCCGCGCAGAGTTTCAACAGTGACCCCAAGGAGTTCACCATGACCACCACCACCCTTTCGACCCGGCCCGCCGAGACTGCCGAAGTCGCCGAAGTCGCCGAAGTCGTCGCGCGCCCGCGTGGCGTCGAGCGGCTGGTGGCCGGCATGCCGACCTCCGACGGCGCAGGCGTGAAGCTCACGCGCGTCCTCACGCAGCCGCTGCAGCGCCGGCTCGACCCGTTCCTGATGCTCGACGCCTTCGGCACCGACAACCCGCAGGACTACATCGGCGGCTTTCCCGACCACCCGCACCGCGGCTTCGAGACC
>JANOQS010000445.1:0-1680 GCA_031414975.1 Methylibium sp.
TCGACCAGCGTGGCGCTGCCGGCACTGACGGTGAGCTTGTCGACGACGACCAATGCACCCATGTCAACGCCCTCCTCGTTCGCGGGCCGCGCGGCCCGGCAGGTTGTCGATGACCAGGTTGACGGCAATCGTCAGGCTGGCTATTGCCGCCGAAGGCGCGATGACCGCGGCACCGCCGCTGGCGAGCGTTTCGATGTTCTCGCGCACCAGCGAGCCCCAGTCCGCCTCGGGTGGCTGTATGCCCAGGCCGAGGAAGCTCAGAGAAGCCAGCAGCAGCACCACGTAGACGAAGCGCAGTCCGAAGTCCGCCAGCATCGGCCCGGTGATGTTGGGCAGGATCTCCTGCAGCATCACGTAGCCGGTGCCCTCGCCGCGCGCGCGCGCCACCGTCACGTAGTCGAGCGCATTGATGTTCACCGCCAACGCGCGCGCCATGCGGTAGGAGCCGGGCACGTCGATGATGGCCGCAGTGATGATGAGCATCTGCACCGACGAGCCGAATCCCGCCACCATCAGCAGCGCGAACATCTTGCTGGGAATCGCGGTCAGCGTGTCCAGCGCGCGGCTCAGGCTGCCGTCGATCCAGCGGCCGCTGGCCGCCGCCAGCAGTGCCAGCAGCGTGCCGGTGCCGCTGGCCAGCAGCGTGGCGACGAAGGCCACGCCCACGGTGTAGCGCGCGCCTTCGATCACGCGCGCCAGCATGTCGCGCCCGAGGTAGTCGGTACCGAACCAGTGCGCGGCGCTCATCGGTGCGAACACCTCGCCGCCTCCGATGTCGCCGCGCTGTGACAGCATGGCCGGGCCGAAGATCGCGGCCGCGGCCCAGAAGGCGATCACGGCCAGGCCGAGCCAGCCGGTCACGCCGAAGTGGGCCAGCCGCGCGAGCCAGCGGCGCATCGCCGATCGCTCGAAGCTGCCGCTGTGAGTCAGGGTCGACATCGAAGGCTCCTTCAACGGTGCCGCAGGCGCGGATTGGCGACGATGCCGCACAGGTCGGCGGTGGTCACCAGGATCAGGTAGCCGGCGCAGAACAGCATCGCGCAGGCCTGTACGAGCGGGATGTCGCGCTGCGTCACGCCGTCGACCATGAGCTTGGCGATGCCGGGGTAATTGAAGATGGTCTCGACGATGATCACGCCGCCCAGCAGGCCCGACAGGCTCAGCGCCACGGCATTGGCGATCGGCCCCACCGCGTTCGGCAGCGCGTGCGCGAGCACGGTGCGCAGCGGCGAGGCGCCCTTCAACTGCACCATCTCGATGTAGGGCGCCTCGAGCTGGTCGATCACCGCAGCGCGCGTCATGCGCATCATCTGCGCCACGATGACGCAGGTGAGCGTCAGCACCGGCATGGCAAAGGCGCGCAACAACTGCCCGAACGATTCGATGTTGCTCAGGTAGGACAGTGCCGGCAGCCAGCGCAGCTGCACCGCGAAGATCAGCACGGCCAGAGTGGCCACCAGGAACTCGGGCACCGACACCACGGCCACCGCGCCGGTGGAGGCGGCGCGGTCGAACCACGAGCCGCGCCACACCGCCGCCGAGATGCCCAGCGTGAGCGCGATCGGCACCGAGAACAACGCGGTCACGGCCGCCAGCAGCAGTGAGTTGGGCAGCCGGCTGGCGATGAGCTCGGACACCGGCAGCTGGGTCGCCGATGAAACACCCAGGTCGCCGCGCACC
>JANOQS010000446.1:0-3865 GCA_031414975.1 Methylibium sp.
CAGCAACTGCAGGTCCTGCGTGACGCGGATGCTGGTGCTGCCGGTGCCGAACTGCTGCGCACCGGCGTCGGCCACCGCGACGAGCTTGAAGCTGGTGAGCGAATCGTTCAGCGGCACCTCGACAGTGGCCTCGCCGTTCGCATCGAGCAGCACGTTCGCCTTCCACAGCAGCAAGGTGTCGAACAGCTCGCGTGTGCCGCCGCGCCCGCCCCCGCCACCCGCTGCAATCGCCTTGCGGCCGTAGTGGCGGCGGCCGATGATCTCGCTCTGCGCGGTGCTGGTTTCCACGCCCCAGGCGCGCTGCTGGATCATCGCCGTCAGCAGTTGCCAGGAATCGTTGTTGCGCAAGGCGAGCAGGCCTTCATCGACGGCCGCGAACGCCACCTCGGTGCCGGCCAGCGGCTTGCCTGCTTCTTTTCCACCAGCGGACACCTTGATGCGCGCCACCGCCTTCTGCCGTACCGCGTACTGCGGCTTGTCGGTGCTGACGCTGACCTGCAGCTCGTGCTCGGCGATGCCGACGGTCAATGCCGCCACGCCGAGCTTGAAGGCCGGCTTGGACAAATCGACCAGCGCGCTCGGCGCCTGGTATTCGCGCCCTTCGTAGAGAAAGCTGCGCACCCAGTCGAGCGGTTCCTTCCAGCCCCAGGTGAAGAACGAAAACCAGGGCACGTCGCGAATGCGCCCGCGCAGCGCCAGCACACTGACGTACACGTTCGGGCCCCAGCCCGGTTGCACCTTCAGAGAGATCGTCGGGTCGTCGCCGCGCAAGGTCACCAATTGCGTCTCGACGATGCCTTCGCGCTCGACCGCCACCAGCGCAGTGGCCTCGCGGAACGGCGAACGCACCTGCAGCTTGGCCGTCTCGCCGACCTCGTAGCGCTTCTTCTCGGGCAGCACGTCGATGCGGTCGTCGTTGTCTTGCGCGAACCACAGCTCACCCTGCTTCGTGACCCACACGCTGGTCGCGGCCTGCGTGGTGTTGCCCTGTGCATCGGTGCCGCGCACGATCAACTGCACCTCGCCGGGGGTCTGCAGTTCGGCCTCGCACAGCAGCAGGCCGCGCTCGTCGGTAGTGCCGGTGCACAGGCTGCCGATCTCCTTCACCTCGGTGCGGTTGTCGTAGGCGTAGAAGCCGCCGACCATGCGCTTGCGCGTGCTGATGACCTGGCTCGACTGGCCGCGCACATCCACGCTCTGGCCCTTGACGGGCTTGCCGCCGGTGTCGAGCGCCAGCGCGGTGAACTTGACCTTGCCCTTGTTGCTGGCCCATGAGCCGGCTTTGATGCCCAGCACCACCGCCGCGGGCCACAGCGGCACGCTGGTGCTCGCGGTCTGCACCTCGCCGTTCGGGTCGTTGAAGGTGAACTCGGCCAACAGTTCGGACGGCCTTGTGATGCGCGGCAGGTCTTTCAAGGTGAGGGTCGCGGCGCCGCTCTTGTCGGTGCTCAGCGCCAGCTTGTCGGCCACCAGCTTGCCGTCGCCGCCCGGGCGTTCATCGCCCTCTTCGGCTTCTTGCGCCGGGCCGGCCTCACGCGGCGGCTCGAACGAGTATTCGTCGAAGTTGCTGAAGGTCACCGAACGGTTCTTCAACAGCGCCGATCCGCGGACCGGCGCCTGGGCCATCGGCCCGCCGGAGAAATAGTTCAACTGCAGCGCCACCGGCAGTTCCTTCGGCGCCACCGGCACCGCCTTCGGTGTGCTGACTCTCGCATCGACCAGCGGCACCCTGAATTCTTCGACGCGGAAGTTGCCGCTGTTCCAGCTGCGGTGGCGCTTGTCGTCGCCGGGTTTGCCGCGCACCAGCATCACGTCGTAGACGCCCAGTTTGGCGGCGGCCGGGATGTTCCAGCTCGACGTTGCGCTGCGCGCGCCGTTCCATTGCAGCGGCTGCGTGAACTCCTGGCCACTGCCCTGGTGCACCAGCTTCACCTGCGCGGGCAACTCGTCGGCCTTCAACAGCGCCAGGCCGGCCGAGGTTTGCGCACGGATGAAGTGCTTCATCGCCACCGTCTCGCCGGCCCGCAGCAGGCTGCGGTCGAACACCGTGTGGGCGCGCGCGTCGGGCTCGGGGCCGCTGCTGGTGGGCACATTGAAGCGCCACGATTCGATGCCCTTTTGCCAGCCGCTGAACACGAACGCGGTGTCGAGCACGCCCTTCGCATCGGCCTTGCGCGCGCTGACGAAGAGGGCGCCGTCGCTGCTGCCGCCGCCGTCGCCTTCTTCGCTGTCACCCGAGCGGCTGCCGCAATCGTCACGCTGCTCGAAGGCCTTGGGCACCCGCGCGAGCCCTTGCGCGTCGGTGCGGCCTTGCCACAGGCGCTGGCCCTTGCAGTCGCTGATCGCCACGTCGGCGCCTTCCACGGGCCGGGCGCGGTCCAGGCTCGTCACCCACACCAGGCTGTTCTCGCGCCCGCGCTTGAAGTGCACGCCCAGGTTCGTCACCAGCACGCCGGTGCGAACGAACATCGGCGCTTTCGGTTCGAGCAGCGACTCGCCGAGGCGGCGCGATTCGATCTCGACCACGTGGTAACCGGGCTCGGGCAGCGGCAGGCCGACCACCTCGAAGGGCCTGGGGTCACCGCCCTGTCCTTGTGGCAAGAGCTGGGGCAGGTCGAGGCGGCGCGCGTCTTTCTGATCCGTCAGCAGCGAGCGTTTGCGTGCGTCGTGGTCGCCGTCGAGGGCTTTCACGCGGGCGTACCAGGCCACGATGTCGGCGTCGCTCTGCAAGCGCAGCACGCGCACGCTGCCGGTGTTCGCGCCCGGGCGCAGGTCGCCCTGCACGTGGCGCAGGGTGACGGGCAGCATCGCGTCGGCGTGGCGCTCGACCACGCCGAACGGCGCAGTCGCGAACTTGGCGATCGGCGGGGCTTCGGCGGTCTTCACCTGCATCGGGAACGCCGACGCATTGGCCAGCGGGCGGCCCGCGTTGTCCTTGAAGTCGGGCGGCAACTCCAGGCTGAGCGTGGCGTTCTCGGGCAGCGGGCGCGGGAAGGTGATGGACTGCAGGTCTTCGCTCTTGTTGTCCTTGTCGATCACCGGTGCGAGCGCCGGACCCCCGGCGACCTTGAGCCGCACCTGCTCGGCCAGCGCGCGCGGCACCGGGGCCGAAAAACTCAGGCTCATCGCCAGCACCGGCCAGCACGGCGCGCCGGCACGTTCACGCTCGCACGAGAACTCGGCGACGAAGGCTTTGCGCACCTTGTATTTGTGGATCTGCTCCACGCTGGTGACGATGCGCGGGTTGGCCAGCGCCGCGATGCCCTTGCCCCACACCAGGCGCAGCGCGGCTTCGGCCGGCAGCGGGCGCGGGCAGGCCAGCAGCAGCCACTGAGCCGGCTCCTTCGCGGCCTGCTTCTCGACCCGGCGCGCCTTCAGCACTTCGTCGCGCGCCTTGCCGGTCACCAGGCGCACCAGCTGCCGCTCGCCGATGCCCTGCACCTCGCACCACACGTTGGCGGCCACCGTGGTGTCGACCGCCGGGCCGCTGAGGCGCAGCAGGAAGTGCTGGTCTTCGTCGATGGTGCTGCCGTCGTAGGGCTGAACGGACACCACCGCCGGGCCGCCGGTGCTGAAGCTGAACTCGCTGCGGCCGGTCAGCGTGCCGGTGCCGGGCTTCCATTCCGGGCGCGCCTTCAGCGTGCAGCGTGTGCCGGGCGGCAGTGCGTCCTTGAAGTCGTGGAGCCAGACGCGGTCGCTGGCCCAGCGGCCAGTGCCGGCCGAAGCAGCGCCCTCGCAACGCACCGTCATCGGGTCGGGCAGGCGAATGTCACCGAAAGGCACCACGGCTTCAGAGAACTTGACCGTGATCTGGCGCACCTGTGCGGCTTCGCCCTGCGGGCTGACGCTGCTGATGCTGGCGGCG
>JANOQS010000447.1:0-16300 GCA_031414975.1 Methylibium sp.
CACGTCTTGCCCGGCCGACTGGCGCAGCTTGGTCAGCACGCCGCGGCGGTGCAGCTCGCGCGCCATCTGCAGCGCGCGTTCGGGCGCCGGGCGGCGGTACGGCAGGCCGTCGACGGTGTTGTACGGAATCAGGTTCAGCAGCGCGTACTTGCCGGCGAGCAGTTGCACGATGCCGTCCATCTCGGCCGGCGTGTCGTTGATGCCGTCGAGCAAGGTCCACTGGTATTGGATCGGGTAGCCGGTGGCGCGCGCATAGGTTTCGCCCGACGCGACCAGCTCGGCCGGCGCGATGCGCGGCGCGCGTGGCAGCAGCCGGGCGCGCAGCTCGGCGTCGGTCGAATGCAGCGACAGCGCCAGCGCGGGCTTCACCGGGCCGGCCGGCAGCCGCTCGAACACGCGCCGGTCTCCGACGGTCGAGAACACCAGGTTCTTGTGCGCCACGCCGCCCGCGGTGCCGAGCAGCTCGATCGCGTCCATCACGTTGTCGAGGTTGTGCGCCGGCTCGCCCATGCCCATGAACACGACCTTCTTCACCGTGCGCTGGCGGCGCGCCAACGCCACCTGAGCCACGATCTCGGCGCTGCCCAACTGGCGCAGCAGCCCGTCGCGCCCGGTCATGCAGAACACGCAGCCAACCGCGCAGCCAACCTGCGTGGACACGCACAGGCCATCGCGCGGCAACAGCACGCTCTCGACCGACTGGCCGTCGGCGAGCGTGACCAGCAGACGCGCCGAGCCGTCTGCGGCGGGGTGCTCCGACTGCAGGCGCGCCAGGCCATCGAGTTCGGCCACCAGCGCGGGCAGGCCGTTGCGCAGGCTCAGCGGCAGAAAGTCTTCGGGCCGGCGCTTGCCGGTGTCTTGCGGCAAGCCCTGCGCCCACAAGCGCAGCACGCGCTGCTCGTGCAACGGCCCGGCGCCGAGCGCGCGCAGGCGCTGGCGAACCTGGCCCAGCTCAACCAAACTCGTCGCCGAGTTCGTGAGCACGATGCTGCGCGGCCCTCAGCGCCTTGATGAACGCCTCCTTCACGCCGCTGGCCTCCAGCGACGTGAGCGCCGCGTAGGTCGTGCCGCCCTTGGACGTGACCCGTTCGCGCAGCACGTCGGGCGGATCGTCAGACGCCTGCGCCAGCGACGTGGCGCCGGCGAACGTGGCCAGCGCGAGTTGTTTGCCCTGCTCGGCGCTGAGCCCCATGTCCAGCGCGGCCTGCATCATCGCCTCGACGAAATAGAACACGTAGGCCGGGCCCGAGCCCGACAGCGCGGTCACCGCGTCGAGGTCTTCTTCGTTCGCGACCCACAAGGTGCGGCCGGTGGGGGCGAGCACGGTGTCGACCTCGGCCTTGTCGGTGGCCGTCACCGCGCTGCGCGCAAAGAGCCCGGCGATACCCTGGCCGATCAGCGCCGGCGTGTTGGGCATGGCGCGCACCACGCGCTGCGTGCCGGCCGCCGTGGCGATGGCGATGCTGCGGATGCCGGCCATCACGCTCAGGTGCAGCGCGCCGCCCACGTGCGGCGCGCACGGCACGGCGGCGGCATGGAACATCTGCGGCTTGACGGCCCAGACGACCAGCGCGGCCTGCGCCAGCGCCGCGTCGGGCTCGGCCAGCGCCTGCACACCGAAGTCCACACGCAGCCTGTCACGCTGGGCATCGAAAGGTTCGACGACGATCACACTGCTGGCCGGGCGGCCGCTCTTGAGCAGGCCGCCGATGATGGCGCTGGCCATGTTGCCGCCGCCGATGAATGCGATGCTGTTCATGACCGGAGTGTACGAACAGGCGCGCCTGTATGGGTCATGTGGCGGTCACGCGTGGTGGTTCGTGATCAGCGGTCATCCAGATCGGCCGGCGGGCCGGGCTCGGGCAGGGCGCCGTAGGCCTTCAACGTCTTGACCAGGATCTCGAAAAAGGGGCGGTGCGTGCCGTCCAGGCTGCGCCGGGCCCAGAACGACATGGCCACATGCAGGTCGTAGGCGGCGCCGGGCAGATCACCCGCGTTGGCCTGGCCCGACAGCGTGGCCAGGCCCTCCTGCAGCTTGTAGCTCGGCGACGTGCTCCAGGCCTCCATGTAGTTGGCGCCACTGGCGTCGCGGCGGGCGCGCTCCATCTCGGCGGTGTAGGTGGCGAGGTTGCTGCGGAACTCGTTCGTCAGGCGCAGGCGCTCGCTGCGCCCGGCCTTGTTGAAGAAGCGCAGGTAGGCGCGGTAGAAATTGAGCGCGGGCTCCTGCACGTGGCCCTTGAACAGTGCGCTGGTGCGGTTGCGGAACGCTTCGTTGTCGAGCGCCGGCACGGCATGCTCGTTCAGCCAGGCGACGAAGGCGGGGTTGTAGCGCGCGATCTGGTGCGAACGCAGGTTGTACTGGTAGGCCTTGGCGCCGCTGCCGGCGCGCACATGCGGGCCGGCGCTGAACACCTCGATGCCGGACAGGGTGGCCAGGGTCTGCAGGCTCAGCACGTTGGCCACCTCGCAGTAGATGCGGCGCACGCCTTCCATGCCCTTGACCGCGCCGCACAGCTCGTAGGTCTGGTCGTCCGAGCGTTCGTCCAGCCCGGCCAGCGCCTGCCAGCCGGTCTGGAAAGCCTGTGCGGTGCGCTGCTGCTTCTGCTGCCGGGCCTCCCACGCAAAGCCACCGGCGGTGACCGCCAGCACCAGGGCCACCACCAGCCCCATGCGCGTGCGCCGCATGACCTGCAGCGCCTGCTCGGCCGCGCGCTGTTGAGCGTCGGCCTCGGCCTTGCGGGCGCCTGCCTCGCGCTCCTGCGCGGCTGCCTTGTCGGCGAACGCTGCCTCGCGCTCGGCCTGCGCCTGGGCCACTTGGCGCAGGCGCTGGGCTTCGGCACTCTGCTGGCGGTTGTCTTCGGCCTCGCTCGCGCGGATGAAGTCGAGGTGCAGCGCGGTCGGCTCCGGCGCGTTCTTCGGCCGGCGCGCGACCCAGGCCTTGGCCAGCGCGATGTCGGCGCCAGACAGCAAGCGGTTGGCCGGCCGCGCGCCGCCATCCCACTCGCTCGCGCGCTGCAGGTAGCGGGTGTGGGCGCGCAGCCAGTCGAGGTCGGTGTTGAGCGCGCCGACCAGCCGCACCAGCCCCGAGCCGAAGCCCGAACCCGGCGAGCGCGGCTCGTCGTAGAAGAAGATGTAGTTCAGGTCGGCCAGCGCGGCCGGCGGGTTCGCATCGGCCAGTGCGCGGCACAGCACGGGCACGATGCGTTTGCCGAGGCGGATGGCCTCGGCCACCTCCCAAGCGCAGATTTCGGACCGCGCCGACGACGGCGACAGCACGAAGACCACCGTGTCGGCGTCACGAATCAGGTTGCCGAGCCGGCTGCGCCAGTCTTCGCCGCCGGAGATGCCGTGCCGGTCGAGGGTGGTGTCGAAGCCGGTCAGCTCGAGGGCAGCCTCCAGCTGGTCGGAGAACGCCAGATCGTCCCGGCTGTAGGAGATGAAGACGTTGAGCTTCTCGCCCGGCGGGGCTGCTTCGGTCATCGACAAACCTCCACGGAAAGACGGTCAATGCAGCCCGGCCAGCAGCGCGGCGTTGCCGCCGGCCGCGGCGGTGTTGATCGTCACCACCTGCTCGGCGCAGAAGCGATACAGGTAGTGTGGCCCGCCGGCCTTGGGCCCGGTGCCCGACAAACCCTCACCGCCGAACGGCTGCACGCCCACCACCGCGCCGATCATGTTGCGGTTGACGTAGACGTTGCCGATGCGCGCCGCCGCAGCCAGGCGCAAGGCGCGCGAGTCGATGCGCGTCTGGATTCCCAAGGTCAGGCCATACCCGAGCGCGTTGATCTGCGCGATGACGCCGTCCACATCACCGCCCCAGCGCACCACGTGCAGCACCGGGCCGAAGATCTCCTGCTTCACGGCGGCGATCGAAGGCAGCTCAAACGCAACAGGGGCGATCAGGCGCGCGAAGCTTGAACTCAGTGGCGCTTCGCCGATCAAGGTGGCCTCGCGGCGCAACCGGGCGACGTGCGCGCCGATGCCGTCGAAGGCTTCGGCGTCGATCACCGGGCCGACGTCGGTGGACAGGTGCGTCGGGTCGTCAACGCGCAGTTCCTTCAAGGCGCCGCGGATCATCTCGATCACGCCGTCGGCCACGCCCTCGTGCACGCACAGCAGGCGCAGCGCCGAGCAGCGTTGGCCGGCCGAGCGGAAGGCACTGTGCACAACAGCGTCGACCACCTGCTCGGGCAGCGCAGTGCTGTCCACCACCATCGCGTTGATGCCGCCGGTCTCGGCGATCAGCGGCACGATCGGGCCGTCCTTGGCAGCGAGCGTGCGGTTGATGATCTTGGCGACCACGGTCGAGCCGGTGAAGCACACGCCGGCCGTGCGCGCATCGGCCACGAGCGCCGCGCCGACGGTTTCGCCGGGGCCGTGCAGCAAGGCCAGCGCATCGTGCGGCACACCCGCCTCGATCAACAACGCGACGAAACGCTGCGCCACCGCGGGCGTCTGCTCGGCCGGTTTGGCGGCCACCGCATTGCCGGCCACCAGCGCGGCCACCACCTGGCCGGCAAAGATCGCGAGCGGAAAGTTCCACGGGCTGATGCAGACGAACACACCGCGGCCGTGCAGGTGCAACTGATTGCTCTCGCCGGTGGGGCCGGGCAGCACTTGCGTCTTCAAGCGGTCTTCGGCCTGGTCGGCGTAGTAGCGGCAAAAGTCCACCGCCTCGCGCACTTCAGACACGCAGTCGCCGAGCGTCTTGTGGGCTTCTTTCACCAGCAGGCCGCAGAACTCGGGCAGGCGCGCTTCGAGCGAATCGGCGGCGCGGCGCAGCACGGCGGCGCGTTCGTTCACGGGTATGGCGTTCCAGGTCTCGAAGCCGCGCTGAAGGCGGGCCATCGCGGCGTCGATGTCAGCGCGGCTGGCTTCGGCGACCGGCTCGACCGTGGCGGAGGCGATCGCTGCGTCGAGCGGCCGGCGGTCGGCCAGGATGGCCAGGTCGATGCCGAGCGAGTTCTTGCGGCCCTGGCGCCCGTGCTCGCCGTCCCAGCCGTACAGCGACACCGGTGCCGCCAACGCCGGCCGGTCGGCAGGATGCAAAGGTGACGCGAGCAACGCCTCCACGTCGACCGATTCGTCGGACAGCTGGTGCACGAAGGACGAATTGGCGCCGTTTTCCAGCAGCCGGCGCACCAGGTAGGCGAGCAGATCGCGGTGTTCGCCGACCGGCGCGTACACGCGCACCGGCAGTCGCGCGTCCGTCATCACCTCGCGGTACACCGCTTCGCCCATGCCATGCAGGCGCTGCATCTCGAAGGCGGCGCCTTTCTCTTGTCCTTTATCGCGTGCCATCTGCACAATGGCAGCGATGGTTCCGGCGTTGTGCGTGGCGAACTGCGGGTAGATCACGTCGGCGTGGCTCACCAGCGCGCGCGCGCAGGCCAGGTACGAGAGGTCGGTGTGGTGCTTGTGCGTGAACACCGGGTAGCCGGACAGGCCGAGCTCCTGCGCGCGCTTGATCTCGCCGTCCCAGTACGCGCCCTTCACGAGCCGCACCATGAAGCGCAGTTTGTTGGCCCTGGCGATGCGCGCCACCTCATCGACCACCTGCAAGGCGCGCGTCTGGTAGGCCTGCACCGCCAGGCCGAAGCCGCGCCACTGCGGAAACTCCTTGGCAATGCGCTGCGCCAGCGCCTCGAAAACATCGAGCGAGAGCTCGAGCCGGTCGCTCTCTTCGGCGTCGATCGTCAGGTTGATCTGCGCACGCGCTGCCGGCTCGATGAGCTGCCACACGCGCGGCAGCAGCTCGGCGAACACGCGCTCGCGCTGCGTGTCTTCATAGCGCGAGAACAGCGCGCTGAGCTTGATCGAAATGCCGTCGGCATGTTCGGGGCCGGTGCTGCCGTCATTGGCCTCGGCGATGTGTTCGATCGCGTTCCGGTACGACGCGAGGTAGCGCTGCGCGTCGGCCTCGGTGCGCGCGCCTTCGCCGAGCATGTCGTAGCTGTAGCGCAGGTTCGGCTGGGCCTTGCGGGCCGAAGCGGCTTCGCCCATCGCCTCGCGGATGTTGCGGCCAAGCACGAACTGGCGGCCGAGCAACTGGATCGCGCGCACGGTGGCCGCGACCACGGTCTGCGCGCCGAGGCGCTTGAACAGGCCCGACTCCGCTTCCGCCTCGGGAAGGAACTTCTTCGACAGGCTGATCGCGCTGGCGGACAGGCTGGCGAGCAGCTTGTGCGGGCCGCCGTCCGAGCGGGCAGCGCCCGATCCCTTGTGGCCCTTGGCGTCGAACTCAGCCTTGCCGAGCTGGTCGGCCGTCAGCGCGATCGCGGTTTCGGCGTCAGGCACGCGCAGCAACGCTTCGGCCAGCCGCATCAACGCCAGGCCCTCGGCGCTGGAAATCGGGTACTCGCGCAGCAGCGATTCCATCGCCCAGAATGGGGCGGGGTTGTCGCGCACCGCCTGCACCCAGGGGCGCGCGGCGCGGGCCGCGGCGGGCCAGTCGAGTGCGCCGGCGAGCGCCTTCATCAGATGCTTCAGCACCTCGATTTCGCCCCGGGACGGGTGCGGCAGGCGGGCGGACGGCTCAGGCAGGGAGAACATGGGTGACCCTCTCTCAACGGACAAGCGCAACGAACAAGCCGCTAGGTTATCTGCTGATCTCTGGAATGTTTCGCTAAACTCGCGCCAATCCACAGACGATGATTCAACGACCCCCATGGACGATACCTCACCCCACAGCCTCGACAAGATCGACGCCAGGATTCTGCGCGTGCTGCAAAAAGACGGCCGCATCTCCAACCTGAAGCTCGCCGAAGACGTGCACCTGTCGCCCACCGCGGTGCTGGAGCGCGTGAAGCGGCTTTCGCGCGACGGCTACATCCTGGGTTACGAAGCGCGCCTGAACCCCGACAAGCTCGGCGCCGGCATGATGGTCTTCATCGAGGTGGTGCTCGACCGCACGACGCACGACGCGATGAACAGCTTCAAGGCGGCCGTGCAAGTGCGCCCCGAGATCCTGGAATGCCACCTCGTGGCGGGGGGCTTTGACTACCTGATCAAGACTCGCGTGGCGAACATGCAGGCGTACCGCGAGTTCGTCGGCTCGGTGATCTGGGCCTTGCCCGGTGTGCGCGAGACGCGCACCTATGCGGTGATGGAAGAGGTCAAGAACACCACGATGCTGCCCATCTGAAAAAGGGAACCCCATGAAGATCGACTTTGTCTCCGACGTGGCCTGCCCCTGGTGCGCCGTCGGCCTGCACTCGCTCGAGGCGGCGCTGCAGCGGGTGGGCAGCGACATCCCGGTCGAGCTGCACTTCCAGCCCTTCGAGCTGAACCCGGCCATGCCGCCCGAAGGTGAAGACACGCTCCAGCACCTGGCCAAGAAGTACGGCGCCTCACCGGCGCAACTGGCGCAGGGGCGCGAAACCTTGCGCCAGCGCGGCGCGGCAGTCGGCTTCACGTTCGGCGAGCGGCCGCGCATCTGGAACACCTTCGACGCGCACCGCCTGCTTCACTGGGCCGGGCTCGAAGGGCCGCCCGACAGCCAGCGCAAGTTGAAGCTCGGCTTGCTGGAGGCGTACCACACGCATGCACAAAACCCCGGCGCCACCGACGTGCTGCTGCGCCTGGCCGGCGAGGCGGGGCTCGACGTGGACCGTGCTCGAGCGATCCTGGCCTCGGACGAATTTGCCGATGCGGTGCGCGAACGTGAACAGTTCTGGCAGCAGCAGGGCATTCACTCGGTGCCGGCGATCATCATCAACGACCGCCACCTGATCTCGGGCGGCCAGCCGCCCGAGGTGTTCGAGCAGGCACTGCGGCAGATCGCGGCAGAAGCCTGAGCCGGGTTGCACCGCCTCTTGTCGGCCCAAGTCTTGTCAGCCCAAGGCCTGGTCGAAATCGGCGATCAGGTCCTGCGGGTCTTCCAGCCCGACCGACAGACGCACCAACCCGTCGCCAATGCCCATCTCGGCGCGCACTTCGGCACCGGCTTCCCAGAAGATCGTCGGCGCGACCGGAATGATCAGGCTGCGCGTGTCGCCCAGGCCGGTGGCCTTGACGGGCAGGCGCAGGCGGTTCAGCACCGGCAGCAGCGCGCCGGCGTCCCGCAACTCGAACGCCAGCAGCCACGAGCCCGAACCGCCGAACAGACGCTGCGCGAGCGTGTGCTGCGGGTGCGTTTCGAGCATCGGGTAGTGCACCGCCGCCACGGCCGGGTGCGCTTGCTCGCTGGAGAGTGAGCCGCCCATGTCGCGCAGGCCCTTCTTGCGAATGTGTTGCAAGCCCCAGGCAGCAGGGTTGCCCTGGCGGTAGTTGGCAAAGATGTTCGGGTACTCGCTCCAGTCGAACACGCCGGTGTCGGTGACCGCGCCGCCGAGCGCGGTGCCATGGCCGGCGATGGTCTTGGTCAGTGAATTGACCACCAGGCCGGCGCCCACGTCACGCGGGCGGAACAGCGCCGGTGAGGTGACGGTGTTGTCCACCACGTAAAGCACCCCGCGCTCGCGGCACAGTGCGCCGATGCGTTCGAGGTCGGGAACCTGGGTGCCGGGGTTGGCGATGGTTTCGACGAACACGATGCGGGTGTTCGGGCGCAACGCCGCTTCGACCGCGGCGACCGATCCCGCGTCTGCCTTGCTGACCGCCACACCCAGGTCGCCCAGGGTGCCGAACAAGCTGTTGGTATTGCCGAACACAAAGCGGCTGCTGACCAGGTGGTCGCCGGCCCGCAGCAAGGTCAGGAACACCGCGCTCAAGGCCGCCATGCCGCTGGCAAAACACACCGTGCCCAGGCCCTGTTCGAGCAGCGTGATCTTGGCTTCGAGCGCGGCCGTGGTCGGCGTGCCTTGGCGGGCGTAGTTGAAGGCGCCCTTGAGCGTGCCCTGGAACACGCCGATCAGGTCTTCGGTGCGCTCGTAGCCGTACTGCACCGAGGTGTGGATGGGCTTGTGGATGGCGCCGTGCTCGACGCCGAAGTGGCGGTCGGCGTGCACCAGGTCGGTGGTGATGCGGGTGTTCTTCATGATGCGGGGCTTGTTTGTTCGTCTTGCTTGTTTCCACCGCGCCCGCCGAAGATGGCGGTGCCGATGCGCACGATCGTGGCGCCTTCGGCGACGGCGGCTTCCAGGTCGGCGCTCATGCCCATCGAGAGTGTGTCCAGCGCCAGGCCCTGCGCTTGCATCGCCGTCAGCAGTTCATGCAAAGCGCGGTGCGGCTGGCGTTGTTCGGCAAAGTTCGCGGCGGGTTCGGGGATCGCCATCAGCCCGCGCAGCCTGAGGCGAGGCAGCGCGGCCACCTGGCGCGCCACGTCGATCACGTCCGCCGGCGCGAGCCCGCTCTTGCTCGCTTCGCCGCTGATGTTGACCTGCAGGCACACCTGCAGCGGCGCCCGATGCGCCGACCGCTGCTCGCTCAGCCGCTGCGCGATCTTCAGGCGATCGACCGAATGCACCCAGTCGAATTGTTCGGCGACGACGCGCGTCTTGTTGCTTTGCAACGGGCCGATCAGGTGCCATTCGATCTGCCCGCGCAAGTCGGCCAGCGCAGCGATCTTGTCGACGCCTTCCTGGACATAGTTCTCACCGAAGCGGCGCTCACCGGCAGCGCAAGCTTCACGCACCGCCGCGGGGCCGAAGGTCTTGCTCACCGCCAGCAACGTGACGCTTTCCACGGGGCGCCCCGCCGCTGCGCAGGCCCCGGCAATGCGCCGCTGCACTTCTTGTAGCTTGTCTGCCATCATCGCCATAATGTGCCGAGCGTACCGCGCGACGGCCTTCTCTTTTGTTGGCTACTTTTCGTTGGCTACTCCGCCGGGAAGTTCGGCAACTTCGGCGGCAACCTCGGCGGCAACCCACCCCAGACCCATGGACATTACCCAACTGCTGGCGTTTTCGGTCAAGAACAAGGCATCCGACCTGCACCTCTCGGCCGGCTTGCCGCCGATGATCCGCGTGCACGGTGACGTGCGGCGCATCAACGTCGACCCGCTCGAACACAAGCAGGTTCATGAGATGGTGTACGACATCATGAACGACTCGCAGCGCAAGGCGTATGAAGAGTCGCTCGAATGCGACTTCTCGTTCGAGATCCAGGGCCTGGCGCGCTTTCGCGTCAATGCGTTCAACCAGAACCGCGGTGCGGGTGCGGTGTTCCGAACCATTCCATCGAAGATCCTCACGCTGGAGCAGCTCAACACGCCGAAGATCTTTGCCGAGTTGTCGCTCAAACCGCGCGGCATGGTGCTGTGCACCGGGCCCACCGGCTCGGGCAAGTCGACCACCTTGGCGGCGATGGTCAACCACCTGAACGAGAACGAGTTCGGCCACGTGCTGACGGTGGAAGACCCGATCGAGTTCGTGCACGAATCGAAGAAGTGCCTGATCAACCAGCGCGAGGTCGGCCCGCACACCTTGAGCTTTGCGAACGCGCTGCGTTCGGCGCTGCGCGAAGACCCGGACGCGATCCTCGTGGGCGAAATGCGCGACCTGGAAACGATTCGCCTGGCACTCACTGCAGCAGAAACCGGCCACCTGGTGTTCGGCACCTTGCACACGTCGAGCGCCGCAAAAACCGTCGACCGCATCGTCGATGTGTTCCCCGCGGCCGAGAAAGAAATGGTGCGCTCGATGCTGTCGGAATCGCTGATCGGCGTGATCTCGCAGACCTTGTGCAAGCTCAAGGATGGCAGCGGCCGCGTGGCGGCGCACGAGATCATGCTGGGCACCGCGGCCATCCGCAACCTGATTCGCGAGAACAAGGTGGCGCAGATGTACTCGTCGATCCAGACCGGCAACAGCATGGGCATGCAGACGCTCGACCAGAACCTGGCGGATCTGGTGCGCCGCAATGTGGTCTCTGCGGCCGAGGCGCGTGCCAAGGCCAAGTTCCCCGAGAACTTCCCCGGCTGAACTTCTCCGGCTGAACACCAAGGACCCTGAATCATGGAACGCGACCAGGCATCGAAATTCGTCAACGACCTGCTGCGCCTGATGGTGTCGCGCAACGGCTCCGATCTGTTCCTCACGGTGGACTTTCCGCCCGCGATCAAGGTCGACGGCAAGGTCACCAAGGTGTCGCCGCAGCCGCTCACCGGCCAGCACACGATGGCGCTGACCCGCGCGGTGATGAACGACAAGCAGGCCGCCGAGTTCGAGCGCACCAAGGAATGCAACTTCGCCATCGCGCCGCAGGGCGTCGGGCGCTTCCGCGTCAACGCCTTCGTTCAGCAGGGCCATGTGGGCCTGGTGATGCGGACGATCCCGCAGAAGCTGCCCACCATCGACAGCATGAACCTGCCGCAGGTGCTGAAAGACGTGGCGCTGACCAAGCGCGGCCTGGTGATCCTGGTGGGTGCCACCGGCTCGGGCAAGAGCACCTCGCTGGCGGCGATGGTGGACCACCGCAACGAGAACTCCTACGGCCACATCATCACGATCGAAGACCCGGTGGAGTTCGTGCATGCGCACAAGAACTGCATCATCACGCAGCGCGAAGTGGGCATCGATACCGACGACTGGGGCATGGCGCTGAAGAACACGCTGCGCCAGGCGCCCGACGTGATTCTGATGGGCGAAATCCGCGACCGCGAGACCATGGAACACGCGGTGGCGTTTGCCGAAACCGGCCACCTGTGCATGGCCACGCTGCACGCCAACAGCTCCAACCAGGCGCTCGACCGCATCATCAACTTCTTCCCGGAAGAGCGGCGCGCGCAGTTGTTGATGGACCTGTCTCTGAACCTGCGGGGCCTGATCTCGCAGCGCCTGCTGCCGCGCCAGGAAGGCAAGGGCCGGGTGGCCGCGGTGGAGATCCTGCTCAACACGCCGCTGATCGCCGACATGATCTTCAAGGGCGAGGTGACCGAGATCAAGGAGCTGATGAAGCGCTCGCGCGAACTCGGCATGCAGACCTTCGACCAGAGTCTGTTCGACCTGTACGAGAATCAGCTCGTGACGTATGAAGACGCGATCCGCAACGCCGATTCGGTGAACGACCTGCGCTTGCAGATCAAGCTGAACAGCCAGCGAGCGCGCGCGTTGGACCTGTCGGCCGGCACCGAGCACATGACGATCATGTGAACGGCGCGCAGCCGAACCGACGCGGCCTCATTTCGAGGCCGCTTTCTTTTTTGCAGACCGACACACGATGAGCACCAAGACCTACGACCCGATCGCAGCGCAAACCGTGGCCTTTCTCGGCCTCGGTGTCATGGGCCATCCGATGGCCGGCCACCTGGTGCGCGCCGGCCACCGCGTGACGGTCTACAACCGCACCGGCGCCAAAGCCACGGCCTGGGCGGCCGAATATGGCGGCGCCGCGGCGGCCACGCCCCAAGCCGCGGCCGCCGGTGCCGACATCGTGTTCTGCTGCGTCGGCAACGACGACGACCTTCGCTCGGTGGTGCTGGGCGAACATGGCGCCTTTGCCGGCATGAAGCCGGGCGCGATCTTCGTAGACCACACCACGGCCTCGGCCGAGGTGGCGCGCGAGCTGAGTGCCGCGGCGCGCGCACAGGGCCTGCAGTTCATCGACGCGCCGGTGTCGGGCGGCAACCTGGGCGCGGTGAACGGCACGCTGACCGTGATGTGCGGCGGCGATGCAGCAGCGTTCCAGGCCATGCAGCCGGTGGCGCTGGCCTTTGCGCGCGCGGTGACCTTGCTGGGCGACAGCGGCGCCGGTCAGTTGGCCAAGATGGTCAACCAGACCGCCATTGCCGGCTTGCTGCAGGGCCTGGCCGAGGCGCTTGCTTTTGGCGAGCGCGCCGGGTTGGACATGAAGGCCGTGCTGGCCGTCATCGGCAAGGGCGCTGCCCAGAGCTGGCAGATGGACGTGCGCGGCCCGACGATGATTGCGGACCAGTTCGACTTCGGCTTTGCGGTCGACTGGATGCGCAAGGACCTGGGCCTGGTGCTCGACGAAGCCCGGCGCAACGGCGCGCGGCTGCCGGTGACGGCGCTGGTGGACCAGTTCTATGCCGACCTGCAGGCCCAGGGCGGCGGGCGGCAGGACACGTCGAGCCTGGTGCGGCGGCTGCGCTGAACAGCCACTACCGCGAGACCTTGGGCAGGTCGGCCAGTTCGGCCTCGGTGAGGATGTCGAACAGGCGCACCACCTTCACCACACCCGGCACGCGCTGCGCCACGTCGGTGGCACGAGCGGCCTCGCGCTCGGTCACCCGCCCCATCAGATAGACCGTGCCGCGTTCGGTCACGACCTTGAAGACGTTGGCCAGGATGTCCTTGGCGTCCACCAGGCTGGCCTTGACCTTGCTCGTCAGCAGCGCGTCGGCCGAGCGGCTGTTGAGCGAGCTGATGCCGGTGACCCCCAGTTCGTTGAACACGGTGCGCACGTTGTCGATGCGCCCGACCGCCTGCTCCATGGCCACCTTGTCGGCTTCGGTGGCCACCTCGCCGGTCAGCAGCACCTGACGGTTGTAGCTGGTGGTGTTGACGTGGCCGCGGTCGCCCAGCAACTCGCGCGCGCGGCTGCCGGACTTGAACTCGATGGCCTGGTCGTCGTACTGGGTGCCGGAGGTGCGTCGGTCGGTCACGACCAGCGCGCCGCCCACGAACGCGCCACCGATGAGCAGCGCAGCGCAGCCGCTGAGCGCAGGCCCCAGCGTGGCGGCCAGGAGCAGGGCGAGCAGCGGTCGGGAGCGTCGGTGTCTGGATCGGGTCATGTGTTTTCCTGTTCGCCCAGCAGTTGCAGATCCACCGCATCGCACAGGCAATGCAGGGTGAGGATGTGCACTTCCTGGATTCGGGCGGTGCGTTCGTGCGGAACGCAGATGTGGACGTCGGTTTCGGCCAGCAGGCTGCGCATCTTGCCGCCGGTGTGGCCGGTGAGTGCCACCACGGTCATCTCTTTCGCGTGCGCGGCCTCCACCGCAGCCAGCACGTTGGCCGAGTTGCCGCTGGTGGTGATGGCCAGCAGCACGTCGCCCGGCGAACCGAGCGCCTGCACCTGCTTGGAGAAGATCGAGTTGAAATCGTAGTCGTTGGCGATGGCGGTGAGGATCGAGGTGTCGGTCGTCAGCGCGATCGCGGCCAGGCCCGGGCGCTCGCGCTCGAAGCGGCCGACGAACTCGGCCGCGAAATGCTGCGCGTCGGCGGCCGAACCGCCATTGCCGCAGGCCAGCACCTTGCCGCCGGCCGTGATGCAGCCGACCACGGCACTCACCGCGTCGGCGATCGGCTTGGAGAGGATTTCGGCGGCCGCGTACTTCAGGTCGGCGCTGTCGAAGAATTGCTGCTGGATGCGTTGTTCGAGCATGGGCACGGATGATATGACACGGCTCTGTGCGATCGGTTCCGGCGAGGTCAAACGAGGTCGGTTCCAGCGCGTTCCGTGTTCACTCCGCGTCGAAGGCCCCGCGCAGCCATTCGAGCCGTTCGCCATCGATGGCCACCACATCGAACCGGCACGGCGGCGGCGACGCCAACGAGCGCAGGAAATGGCTCGCCGCATAGACGAGCTTGCGGCGCTTGGCGGGCGAAATGCTGGCCGCCGCACCGCCATGGCTGGCCGAAGCCCGCGCGCGCACTTCGACGAACACCAGTGTGCCGTCGGGCTCGCGCAGGATCAGGTCGACTTCGCCGCCGCGCGCACGCGGGCCGGCCGCAACCCGATAATTGCGCCGCACCAGCGTGAGCCCGTTCGCTGCCAGGTGCGCCAGCGCACGGGCTTCGCCCGCGTCTCCCACCGCCTTCGTTGTCGGGCCGACCATCAACAAGCCTTCGTGACCACGCTCAACGCCTCCCTGATCCAGCAAGCCGCGGCCAGCGCAGCGGCCGGCCAGCACCACCCGGCTGGCGCACTGTACGTGGTGGCCACGCCGATCGGCAACCTGGCCGACCTGAGCCTGCGCGCGATCCACGTTTTGGCACTGGTGGACGCGATCGCCTGCGAAGACACGCGCCACAGCGCGCCGCTGCTGCGCCTGCTCGGCATCGACAAACCCCTGCTCGCGCTGCACGAGCACAACGAACGCGAGGCCGCAGCGGCGGTGCTGGAGCGGCTGGCGCGCGGCGAGCGCGTGGCCTACGTCAGCGATGCCGGCACGCCGGCCATCAGCGACCCCGGCGCGGCGCTGGTGGCGGCAGCCCAGGCAGCCGGCCATCGCACGATTCCGATTCCGGGCGCGAGCAGCGCAGTGGCGGCGCTCAGCGTGGCGGGCGACGTATCGGGCGCGGCGTTCACGTTCACCGGCTTTCTGCCGGCGCGCGGCGGCGAGCGCTCGAAAGCGCTCAAGGTACTGGCCGCCAGCCCTGCCACCCAAGTGCTGTTCGAGGCGCCGCACCGCATATCGGAGCTCGCGGAATCGCTCGGTGCCTTGTGCGGTGACCGGCCGGTCACGGTGTGCCGCGAGCTGACCAAACAGTTCGAGACCGTCGCCACCTTGGCGGCGGCGCAGCTTTCCGCGTGGCTGACCGAAGACGCCCACCGCAGCCGTGGCGAGTTTGTGCTGGTGCTGCACGGCCTCTCGATGCCCGACACCGCACCGGGCCCCGAGGCCCACGACACGACCTTGTTGCCCCTGCTCGCCGCCTTGCCGTTGAAGCAGGCGGTGGCGCTGGCGGTGGCGCTGACCGGCGCGCCGCGCAATGGGCTGTACGAGCGGGCATTGGCCCTGAAGCGAACGTCCGAAAGCCCCTGACAGCCCCTGACGAACCAGGGGCGGCTCCTACAATGGCCGCTCAATCCTCTGCAGGACGCTGCCCATGATTTCCCGCGAACCCACGATCGAACGCCTGGCGGTGGCCCGCGCGCTGCTGCTCGAACCTTTCGGGCTGACTGACGCGAGCTTGTCCCGGGCCCTGCAGGCGATCGCCACGCACCGCATCGACGATGCCGATCTCTACTTTCAGTACACCCGCAGCGAAGGCTGGAGCCTGGAAGAGGGCATCGTCAAGAGCGGCAGCTTCGGCATCGACCAGGGCGTGGGTGTGCGTGCCGTGGCGGGCGAGAAGACTGCGTTCGCGTACTCAGACGACATCTCCGAAGCCGCGCTGATGGATGCCGCGCAAACCGTGCGCACCATCGCCGCGGCCGGCCAGAGCCGCAAGGTCAAGATCGACACGAAGACGAAGGTGGCGACCAGCCGCGTGCTGTACGCGCCGATGGACCCGATTGCCACGCTCGACAGCACGCAGAAGGTGGCGCTGCTCGAGAAGGTCGAGAAGCTCGCCCGCGCCAAGGACCCGCGCATCAAGCAGGTGATGGCCGGGCTGGCCGGCGAGTACGACGTGGTGATGGTCGCGCGCGCCGACGGCACCCTGGCGGCCGACGTCCGACCGCTCGTGCGCCTGTCGGTGACCGTGATCGCCGAGCAGACCATCAACGGCGA
>JANOQS010000448.1:0-19279 GCA_031414975.1 Methylibium sp.
CGTGATCTTCGATGCCCCGCCGCTGCTGGCCACCACCGAGTCACGCGTACTGGCAGCCCGCATGGGCCAGATCCTGATGGTCGTGGCCGAGGGCACCACCGGCCGAGATGAAATCACCCAGGCCTTCGCCGCCGTCCAGGCCTGCCCCATCGTGCTGTCCATGCTCAACCGCTCGGAACGGCTTTCGGAACATCAGCAGTATGGTTACGGTGAGGCTTAGCGGCATGGATTCCCTTGATCAGCGAACCCCTGCTAACCGCGCGCGGCCGATGCGTTCGCTCATCTGGCTGGCCTTGTTGCCCTGCATGGCAACGCTGACTCATGCCCAGACGCGCCCCTTGGTGAGTGCCGAAGACCTCGCGAAGCTGGAGGCCGATCGGGCCGCCCAACAACTGTCGGCCGCGCGGGCGTGGCGCATCGAGCCTTCGCTGGGGGCCATGATCACCGCCACCAACAACAGCGGCTTTTCGTTCTCGACCGAACGGGAGCGAGACGTGATCGTCGACATCGAGCCGCGCCTGCTCGTGCGCGGGCGTGGGGCGAGCTTCACCCTGGAGGGCGATGTCGGCCTGAAGGCGCTGGTGTACACACATTCGACGCAGGAAAACCGCCTGCTGCCCAACGGCAAGGTCGCATTGAATGCGAATCTGGTCGAGCGTTGGTTGTATTTCGACACCTCGGTGCTCGCCGAGCAGGTGGCCTCCGACCCCTACACGGCCCGCGCCGACACCGAAAGCGGCCTGAACAAGATCAATTCGCTGCAGTATCGCTTCAGCCCTTACCTGCAGCACAGCTTCACGCCGGCCGTGTCCTTGTCGTTGCGTACCGACAATATCTGGACCGAGCGGCGAGGCGAATTCAACCAGAACGACCCGCGCCGCAATTCGGTCGTGAAGCGCGATTCGCTGACGTTCGAACAAAAACCCCAACCGCTCGGGTTTTCTGTCGAGGCGGCCCAGGAAACCACGAAATACCGGTCTGGCAACGACGCCACCGTGCTGGACCAGGCCTACGCCCGCGGCGTGGTGAACTACGCGCTGGATCCGACCTTCATCTTCGGGCTGGTCGGGGGCAAGGAGAAGAGCGAGTACACGCTGTCTTCGACCACCGACACGATTGCCGGTATCCGGGTGAGTTGGGCGCCGACCGAGCGCACCGAATTGAAGGGCACTTACGAACAGCGTTTCTTCGGCAACGGGGGCTCGCTGCAATGGACCCACCGCTCGCCCTTTGTGGCCTTCAGTTTGACGGCGGCGCGCGAACCGAATGCGCTGGGCACCTCATTTCAGTTGAATCCCGGCGGGGGCACGGTCCAGTCTCTGCTCGACGCCATTTTCACGACCCGTTATCCCAACCCGGCCGACCGCGCGATCGTCGTCGGCACCGTGATCGCCGGGCTCGGGGTCCCCTCGGTGCTGGGCAGCCCGGTTGAAGTGTTTGCAGACTATGCGCAGCTGAGGGATTCGGTCAGCCTGTCGGCGGTCTTCCAGGGCGTGCGCTCGACCGTGAGCACGAGGGTCTACGCGATCAAATCACGCCAGCTGGTCCAGGAAGACGCGCCGCTCGTTCCGATCGTCGGGCTGCAGGCCGACAACACGCAGCGCGGCTTCTCGGTCGACTTCACGCGCCGTCTGACGTCCACCCTGACGGCCGAAGCAGGGCTGGGTTATGGCTCGATCGAAGGCCTGGGCGCGGCGGCCGGGCAATCGACCAAGAACACGTCGGCCCGGTTCGGGTTGACGCAGGCCCTGTCTCCCAAGACCAAGGCGACCGTCGGCACGCGCGTGTTGCGCACCGACATCAGCACGGTCGGCGCCGAGGCTTCGGCCAAGGAAATAGCTGCCTTCATAGGCATGACGCATCGTTTCTGAGTCGATATGTACGAATCACACTTCGGCCTCAGCGGCTCGCCATTCCAGCTCAACCCCGATCCGGCGTTCTATTTCGACAGCCGGGGGCACAGCAATGCGCTGGCCTACCTCAAGTTCGGTGCCCACCAGGGTGAAGGCTTCATCGTCGTCACCGGCGAAATCGGGGCCGGCAAGACCACGCTGGTGCGCACCCTGCTCGAAGGGCTGAACCCGGAACAGGTGGTGGCGGCGCAGGTCGTCAGCACCCAGCTGGAGTCGGGCGAGTTGCTGCAGGCGATCCTGATGTCGTTCGGCATCGCCTCGTCCAGCAACTCCAAGGCCCATCTGATCGGCAGCCTGGAGGCGTTTCTCACGTCGCTGGCGGCCAAGGGCAGGCGCGCCCTGCTGATCATCGACGAAGCCCAGAACCTCAAGCACGAGGCGGTCGAAGAGCTGCGCATGCTGTCGAACTTCCAGCTTGGCAAGTACGGGCTGCTGCAGAGTTTCCTGGTCGGCCAGCCGGAGTTGCGCCTGCTGCTGCAGTCCAAGTCGATGGAGCAACTGCGCCAACGGGTCATCGCATCGTGCCACCTCGGCCCGCTGGCGCCGGCCGAAACGCAGGCCTACATCGAACACCGGCTGCGTCTGGTGGGCTGGGCGAACCGGCCGAGCTTTGCGCCTGACTCTTTCGAGCGCATCCACCTGTGGACCGGCGGCGTGCCGCGCAAGATCAACCGCCTGTGCAACCGGCTGCTGCTGGGGGCGTTCCTCACCAACGAAGAGCAGATTTCTTCGCTGCTGGTCGATCGCACCGCCGGCGAACTCAAGAGCGAGATCGGCGAGCTGGCCGAGATCCCCGAGGTTCCCCAGGCAGCGGCGATGCCGGAGCGCCCTGAACGTCCGACCGATCGCCCGTCAGAACGCTCAGCAGAGCGCGCGGCCGAAAAACCGGCGGCCTCCATGCCGCCGGGTGCCCGGGCGCAGGCGGCGTTGGCGATGGAGCCGTTGGACGATGCGGCGGTGGCTGCCGAGGCCGCGCTGGCGCCGGAAGCCCGCGCCAAGGTGCGCCTTGTGCCCGGAGCCGTGCCCCACGGCGCCGTGGCCGATATCGTGGCCGCGTCGGTCGCCGAAGTCTCGGCCCTGGGTCGGCTGGAGCCGCGCGGCCCGTTGACGGTCGTGCCCGTCGCCAAGGCCCCTGTCGCGTTACCGACCCCCGCGACCCCCGCGGCCCCCGCAGCCGCCGAGCTTGCACCGGCCCCAGTGGCCCTGCCCGTGGCGGAAGTCAGCCCGCCCGTTCAGAGCCGGATCAAGCGCCGCACCCACCGCACCGGCATCATGGGCCGGCCGCTGATTTGCCTGGTGGACTCGGCTTCGGACTATCTGAAAGCCGGCACCCTGGCCGAAGTGTTCCTGAAGTTCCCGAACCTGCCGCGCCTGATCGTGGTCCACCCGGGCGCCGAGGCGAGCCTGTCGTTCGGCGATACCGGAGCCAACGAACTCCCGATGCCGTTCATCGGGCTGCACCTGGAAAGCCTGTCCGGCTCGTTCGGGTTGCAGATGCGCCAGGTGCTGGAGGCGTTCGAACAGGTCCTGGCCGAGTTCGATCCGCCCGCCGTTCTGGCAATGGGCGACAGCGACGCGGTGCTGGCGTGCAGCCTGCTGGCCCGCAAGCAGGGCACGCCGCTGTTCCGCGTGGGCGGCGGCCAGCGCCCGGCGGCGACTGGCGCGGGCCACAGCCAAGTCAACGGCGCGCTGATCGACAAGCTCTCCGATGCGCTGTATGTGAACCGGATGGACAGTTACTACACGCTCTACCAGGAAGGCATCAAGTCCGACCGTGTGCTGTGTGTGGGGAACCTGATCGGCGACATGTTGAAGCATGTGCTGCCGCATGCGCCCAGCCCCGGTGAAATCCTGACCGCGGCCAAGCTGGCGCTTCCCCAGGCCGACGCGCCGCGGGGGTTCGTGCTGGTCAGCGCTCGCGCGCGCGAATTTGCCGAATCGACGCCGGCTTTGGCGGCGATCGTTGAACTGGTGTGTGAACTCGGCGCCGGCTTGCCGGTGATCTGGCCCGTGAGCGCCGAGTCCCAGCTTCGGCTTGCCACGTCGGCCGAGCGGCTTCAGGCGGCGGGTGTGGTGTTGCTGCCCGAGTCGGGCTACCTGCAACTCATCGGCCTGCTCGAGAACGCCAAGTGCCTGGTCTGCGGACCTGAGGGCGCGCTGGTGGAAGAGGCGGCGTCGCTGCGGGTCCCGTCGGTGACCTTGACCTGGGACGCCTCGACGACGACCCTGCTGGCCCAGGCCGACCCGCCGGTGAAGGAGAGCGGCGCCGACAAGCCACTCGGCATGGTCCGCCACCAGTTGGCGCAGGCCCAGCCGGCACAGGATTCGCCGGCCTACTGGGACTCGGGCACAGCGACCCGAATTGCCAACCACCTGCTGCTCTGGCTGCCCAAGAGCGACAAGGTCGGTCTGGCCAAGGCCTGATCAGGGCCTCAGCAGGCCTGCGGGGCCCGAGCAAGGTCTGAGCCAGGCCCGAGCTTGCAGCCGTGTATCGGCTGCTTACAGTTCCGTCGGCGCCGGCCGATATCTTCCGGTCAGCCCGTGGAATACTCGTCGGTTACAAAGAGTCGAGCCACCGGCACCCTCCCGGCGGGCCGGGGCATTGCCCCGCAACGATGCCGCCACCGCGCCATGGCAACGTTCACCTCGGCTCTTCCTAATCTCAGGAGATTTCTTTGAACCCGACCCAATCCCGCCGACTGGCACTTCTTTTTCACGCCGTCGTCTGCAGTGCACTCGTGGCCTGCGGCGGCAGTGATGGCGGCGCAAGCGCCACCGCAGAGTCGAGCGACGATGCCGCCGCCCCTTCCGCCTCCCCCGGCGCGGCGCCCTCACCCATGCCGCCGGCCGAGTCGCTGGCGCTGACGGCCTGCGTCGCAGGCAGCGGCACCGACTACCAGGTCGGCGACGGCAAGCAATACACCGCGCTCGAGCAGGTGCCGTGGGAAAGCCTGAAGGCGGGCGACACGGTGCGCATTCACTACCGCGCCGCACCCTACGCCGGCAAGTTCCTGATCGCCGCGCAAGGCACGGCCGCTGCGCCGGTGCGCATCTGCGGCGTGCGCGGTCCGGGTGGCGAGCGGCCTGTCATCGACGGCAACGGCGCCATCACTCGCCGCGCGCTGGCCGCCGAATACGGCAGCACGGCCCTCACCAATGGCCAGTCGGTGCGCTCGATCCATGAAGAGCGTTCCATCATCGTCATCAAGTCGCTGGCCGACAGCCAGCCCTATGAGGCCTATCCGCGCTATGTCCAGATCGATGGTCTGAACATCAAGCGCGCGCATCCCGCTTACAACTTCATCGATTCGGCCGGCGCGTCCAGGCCCTACGACCAGTTCGGGGCCTGCATCTGGATCGAGCGCGGCCAGAACATCCTGATCGCCGACAACGAAATCAGCGACTGCCAGATGGCCATCTTCAGCAAGTCGACCGACGACGGCAACTTCGCGATGTCCAAGAACCTGCGCATTGCCGGCAACTACTTCTGGGGCCATGGCATCAGCGGCAACGACCGCGAGCACACCACCTACACCCAGAGTGTCGGCACGGTCATCGAGTTCAACCGTTACGGCCCGCTGCGCAGCGGGGCTGGCGGCAACTCGGTCAAGGACCGCTCGGTCGGCACCGTCGTTCGCTACAACCGCATCGACGAGGGCGCGCGTGCCATCGACCTGGTCGAGGCCGAAGACTTTCCCGGCTACGCGCTGAACGATCCGGCCTATCGCACGAGCTTCGTTTACGGCAACCAGATCAAGAAGAACGGCAACACCGGCAGCGTGATCCACTACGGCGGCGACCACTACGGCAGCACACCGGGCGCCAACTGGGGCGAGTCGCTGTTCCGCCGCGGCACGCTCTACTTCTTCAACAACACGCTCTACATCACCGGCGACAGCGCCGAACTGTTCCAGATCGACACCACCTTGGAGCGGGCCGAGATCTACAACAACGTCTTCGTCTTTGCCGACAGCGTGGCTGTCGGCTTCCGCAGCATGCGGGCCCAGCGCGAGGTCGGCGCGGGCTGGACGCCGGGCGGCATCGTGAACCTGGGCCGCAACTGGATCAGCCAAGGCTGGGCCGACTCCGACATCTACCACCCGGTCCAGGGTCAGCTGCTCGGCTCGGGCAATTTGATCACCGGCGCCACGCCGCCGATCGACCTGAGCACGATGATGCCGCTGGCTGGCAGCGCCGTGCTCGACGCCGCCGTGGCGGCGCCGGCCGGTGCCAGCGCGTACACGCCGAACTACCAGCTCGGTGCGTCGTACGTGCCGGCAGCGCGCAGCGTTCGCGGCGCCGCGGCCGACCTCGGAGCGGTGGAGCGCTGATGAGCTGCTGAACTCCCTGGCACTGCCGCAGGCCGTGCCAGGGCCACCGATCAGTGGGCCATCAAGGTTTCGCTGTGACGGTGCGGATGGGCCAGGATGCGCAGCGCCAGCCGGCGCGGGTCGTGGTCCCAAGGGATGAAGCGCGGGATCTGGAAATGGTCGGACGTGCGCCCGGCCGTGCCCATCGAGACCGACACCGCGCCGGCAAAGCCCGCGCGTTTGACCAGTTCGACGTGTTCGGAGCTGTAGTCCAGGTTGGGCTTGCCGTTCGGGTACGCGAACAGCGGCGGAGGCGCGCCAAGCAGGCTGGCCAGCATGTCGCGGCTCTTCAGGATCTGGGCTGACGCCTCTTCCAGGCTCAACCTGGCAAGAATGGGGTGGTTGTGGGTGTGCGCACCAACTTCCATGCCTTGCGCCAGCAACTGGGGCACATGCTCCGACGCCATCATCAGGTCGGTCGGCAAGTTCTCGGGCACGGCGCTCGCCAGCCGCTGGCAGGCCTCGGCCCGCTCATGGAATGGCAGGTACTTGACCTTGTGCACGAACGCATCGATCAGCGCGACACGGGAGAGGGTGTCTGCCACCGGCGGCCGGCCCAGCCCGATCCACTCCAGATCGCAAGGGCCGTCCGGCAGGCGGCGAACCGCCTCGATCACGGTGTCGTGCATCATCCGCCCGCCGTCCAGGAAGCCCGTGGCGATGAAGAAAGTGGCCACCAGGCCGTGGCGCCGAAGAATCGGAACGGCCACGTCGATGTTGTCGCGGTAACCGTCGTCAAAGGTGATGCAGACCGCGCGCGGTGGCAAGGTGCCTTCCCTCAGCTTGCGCAAGCCGGACTCGAGCGGCAGAACCCGAAAAACCTGCGAAAGGCAGGCCAGGTGGGCGTCGAACACTGCTGCGTCCGGTTCGTGCGGCAGCAGTGGGTCCGGCCAAGGCAAAACCCGGTGGTACAGCAGCACCGTCAGCTTCGTCGCGTTGCCGCGGGGCGAAGTCACGCTCCCCAGCAGGCGCGCGAGCGGCTCAAAAACGGTCAAATCATGCTCCGTGCGGATTCTGGGCTGTGCCGAAGCGCTCAGACCGTCGGAGTCGCACGGCCGATGGAGTGGTATTCGAAGCCTTCACTGCGCATCAACTGGGGCGAGAACAGGTTGCGCCCGTCGAACACCACCGGCTCCTTGAGGCGCTGGCGCAGCAGCCCCCAGTCGGGGCTCTTGAAGACCTTCCATTCGGTGGCGATCACGAGCGCATCGGCGCCTTCGAGGCAGTCTTCGGGCGAGGCCGCGAAAGAGACCTTGGCCAGCGCCTCGCTCCCTTCGCCCAGGTCGAGCGCCAAGACGCGCTTGGCCTCGGTCATCGCCACCGGGTCGTAAGCGACCACACGCGCGCCGGCGGCCACCAGCTTCTGGATGATCACGCGGCTCGGCGCGTCGCGCATGTCGTCGGTGTTGGGCTTGAAGGCCAGGCCCCACAGGCCGAAGCTGCGGCCGCGCAGGTCACCGCCGAAGCGCCGGTCGATCATGCGCACCAGGACTTCTTTCTGCGTCTCGTTGACCTTTTCGACTGCCTGCACGACCTTCAGCTCCATGCCGTGCTCGCGCCCGGTGTGGCTGATCGCGCGGATGTCCTTCGGGAAGCAGGAACCGCCATAACCGGTGCCGGCGTACAGGAAGTGGTAGCCGATGCGCGAGTCGGAGCCGATGCCCTGACGCACCGATTCGATGTCGGCACCGACGGCGCTGGCCAGGTTGGCCAACTCGTTCATGAAGCTGATGCGCGTGGCCAGCATCGCGTTGGCGGCGTACTTGGTCAGCTCGGCAGAACGCACGTCCATGTAGATCGTGCGCTGGTGGTTGCGCTGCAGCGGCGCATACAGGCGGTCCATGATCTCGCGTGCGCGCGCGCCTGTCGGGCCGGGCGGGATGCCCAGAACGATGCGATCCGGCCGCATGAAGTCGGCCACCGCGGCGCCTTCCTTCAGGAACTCGGGGTTCGAGACGACCGCGAATTCGTGGTCCACACCGCGCTGGCGCAACGCGCCGGCGATCTCGGCGCTGACCTTGTCGGCGGTGCCGACCGGCACCGTGCTCTTGTCGCCGATGACGGTGAAGCCGTTGATCACCTGGCCGATCGACCGGGCCGCAGCCAGCACATAAGCCAGGTCAGCCGAACCGTCTTCATCGGACGGTGTGCCCACCGCAATGAACACCACGTCGGCGCCAGACAGGCCCTCGCTGATGTCGCTGGTGAAACGCAAGCGGCCGGCCGCTGCGGCGGGCTTGATGATGCCCTCCAGCCCCGGCTCGTGGATCGGAATCTCGCCCTGCTGCAAGCGCCCGATCTTGATCTTGTCGATGTCGATGCAGGTGACGCTGACGCCCAGATCGGCAAAACATGCGCCCGTGACAAGGCCTACATAGCCGGTACCCAATATCGCAACCTTCAAACCCGTCTCCCATCAAACCCAATGCCACGGCCTGCGCCGGCCGCCAGGGGCCGAGCGTCACAGGCTTTCAAATGCGCCGAGGTCGGGGGCAGGCCCCCGCACCGGGCGGTTCACGAGCCACGCAGGCGCAGCAAACCGGAAATCAGGCTTCAGGTTGGTTGCGTTCGCGGGCGATGGAAAAGCCGGTGGCGTGCGCGCTCCCTTGTCCAGAACTCCCGAGCCGGCGCGCGGAACGAAGTCCGCGTCCAGCCCCGGGTCCGTACCGTCGATGACCCTCGCGCCCGTCGAATCAAAGGTTACCTCAGCGGTCCACGCTTTTGCCCAGCCCTTGCTGAGCCAATTTGTGTCGCGCAGCACAATCGTGCCCGATTTGTAGCCGAGATGGAGGCGCCCGCTGCCCACATGCGTGAACACGTTGGCCGACGCTTCGACCCGTTGTGTGGGGGTTGGCATATCGAAGATGCACAGGTAGTAGGCCTGGGTCTGGTTGGCCCGCGTGACCACGGTGTTGTTGTAGAAGAACAAGGTGCCGTTGCGAAAGTGGCGCGGGTCGTTGTCGCCGCCCCAGTGGATCAGCAGCGAGGACGATGCCGCTGGGCGGTCGTGGTCGCTCACGATGAGGTTGCCGTAAACCCAGGCGTGGGCGTAAAGCGGGTCGTTCTTCACCGCGGCCACGCCGCCTTCGATCTCCACCAGGTCGATGGCCCTTGCCGCCGCGACGATGTGATTGAAGCGGATCACGCTGGCGCTGCTGCGGTCCTTCATCGACGAGCCCACCGCGCCGGGGCGCAGCTGCCCGATGTAGTTGCCTTCGTACAGCGGCCGCACCGCCTGGATGTACAGGTTGTGCTCGGTGTAGCTGCCCACGTTGCCGTTGTCGTACAGCCGGTTGCGCCGGATCGTGATGAAGCGGCTGAAGTCGTCGTCGGCCCGGCTGTTGACGAAAACGCCGTTGCCGTTGCCGGTGATCTCGTTGTTCTGCACCGTCAGGCCGTCGACGCGCACCGCATAAATGCCGGCCGCGCCCAGGCTGTAGATCCCGGTGCTGCCGTCCTGCGCGGTGTAGGTGTTGCTCTTGTGGGCCCCGGTGATGCGCAGGTTCTGGATCACGATGTTGCTGGGCATGTGGGTCCACGGGTCGGCCGGGCCCTTGTAGATGAAGATCGCGCCGAGGTGCTCGCTGTGCTGCTTGTTGAAGAAGCGCGCCTGCACCGCATCGTCGGCCGTCACCGCATTCTGGGCATTGATCTCAGGCCGCTTGCAGTTCGCATCGGTCACCCCGTTGATCATCACCGGCTCTTTCACCGTGCCCTGGGCGCGCAGGCCGATCTTGGTCCGGTACGGCGCCGGGCGGTGGAACACGTTGACCACGTCACCCGCCTGCAGTGACAGCCAGGGCACTTGGGTCAGTTCGGTGTACTTGTGCCCCGGACCCACGTTGAAGGTCGTGCCTTTGCCCACCAGGGCGGCCGAGCAGGCGCTTTTGTCGTCGGCCACGGGTGCCGGCGGCCAGACCGCCGCGCCCGGTTGCTCGAGCTCGAGCAGCGTACCGCTCTGGCCGAGCGCCGCCGCGCTGTAGCCCACGACGCCAGCCAGCGCCGCCGCGCCGAGGAACCTCAAGGAAGTTGCCATGGGTGGAGGCATCGACGCGCGCCATCAAAAGACAAGATTTCGATTGTGGCCTCGGCCCCGCCCCACTTCTTGTGAAGCGCCGCCCGCGCCAGCCGCCGCGCGCGTGCGAAAGTTCACGTTGCCGGGCCGGTTCGGAGACGGGCCGAGGTTTTGTCGTGCGAATTCCGGGTCTGCGTGCGCTCGCGCATTGTGGCGTCATCTCGCCGGGCGAAGAATCGGCTCGAACCCCCTCGCCGACACCCCGTTCGGCCCCGCCGAGCTCGACACATGCCCAATCAACGTTTCCACGAAATCGATCTGCTGCGCGGCCTGGCCTGCGTGGCCGTCGTGGCCTACCACTACCTGTCGCGCGGCCAGCATGGCGGCTGGATAACAAGCGCCGCTCATCCGGCCATCGAAGCGGTCGTGCGATACGGCTATCTGGGCGTGCACCTGTTCTTCATGGTCAGCGGCTTCGTGATCTTCATGTCGGCGCAGGGCAGCAGCGTGCGCAACTTTGCCGCCTCGCGCGCCGCACGCCTGTACCCGGCGCTGTGGGTGGCCGCGCCGCTCACGGCGGCGTTTGCGTGGGCATTTCACCGCATGGAGTTGGAGGTGTCGCTGTCGACCTTGCTCATCAACCTGACGATGGTGCCGCAATGGTTCAAGGTCGAATTCGTCGACGGCGCGTACTGGTCGCTCGCGGTGGAGCTGCAGTTCTACCTGCTCGTGGCGCTGGCCATCGCATTCAATGGGCTGCGCCGGCCCCAGGCGTGTGTCGCCGCCTGGCTTGCGATTTCGGCGGTGAACGCCCTGCGGCCGATGTACCCGCTCGAGTTCTGGCTGGCCGCCAAATGGGCGCCGCTGTTTTGTGCCGGCATCTGCTTCTACCTGATCGCCACCCGCGGCCGCAGCCCCGCAAGGCTGGGATTGATCGCCTGCTCCTACGTGCTCGCGGTGTTCTACGAGGCCGGGCCTGATCTGCGCGGCAGCGTGGCAGGCGCGCCCGACCTCGCCAAGGCCGGGGTGGAGGTGGCCGTATTGACGGCGTTCCACGCACTGTTCTTCGGGTTCACGGCCAGTCAAAAGCGGCTGAAGCGCACGCCGGTCAGCGTCTGGGCCGGCCTGCTGACGTACCCGGTGTACCTGCTGCACCAGAACATCGGCTACATCGTTCTGGAGGCGCTCGCGCCGTCGGGCCTGGGTTTCGGCCTGCGCGTGCTGCTGACCGTCGCGGTCATCGCCGTGCTGGCGTGGGCCGTCGTGAAGTTCGTCGAAAGACCGCTGGCGCCGCGCCTTCGGCGCTGGATCGACGGGCCGCCTGCCGACCTCGGTCGCAGCCTGGGCGAAGTCGGCGGCGAGCGGCGCCGGTGGGTCGGTTGATGGGCTGATCGGCGGCCTGGCTGGACAGGCTGACTGGCCGCTCGGCTCCTCAGTCGCTGCCCGCGGACGGTGAGGCCCCGATCGGCCGCGCCGGAATGCCCACCACAGTGCTGCCAGGCGCAACGTCTTTCAGCACCACCGCATTGGCGCCCACGCGCGCGCCCGTGCCCAGCACCACCCCACCGATGATCTTTGCGCCCGAGCCGACGAAGATATCGTCGCCCAGCACCGGCGAGCGGCCGCGGTTGTCGCCAATGACCACGCCGCTTTCGAGCCACACATTGCGCCCGCCGCGCGTCGACGAATTGATGACCACGCCGACCGGGTGAATGAGGATGAAGCCCGGCCCGAACTCGGCTCGCACGCCGATCACGCAGCCGTTGAGAATCTTGTTGAGCCAGTGCGGCAGCAGTGCCAGCGGGGCCAGGTGCCAGCGGGCCAGCGCGGCCTGCAGGCGGTACAGCGCGTTGGCAACCGTGCCGTCCGACATCACCGCCTTGAGCAGCGAGCAGGTGTCACCGTATTGCGAGTAGAGGGCTTGCTTGGCGCGCAAGTCCGCCAAAAACATCATGCCGGCTTGCCCGCGCCCAGGTCGCCGGTTGCCTTGTCCTCGGCGAGTTCGAGGTGGAAGTTGACCAGCTGCGTGATGTTGTGACGCCACTGCCGCTCGGCCGTGATGTACGCGCGCGCCGCCGCGCCCACGCGCTGCAGCTCGGCGGTGTCGCGGCTGCGTTGCAGCACCGCGCTGGCCGCCACTTCCAGGTTGCCGGCCGGGAACATCCAGCCGGTCTTGCCCTCGACCAGCACCTCCTGGATCGGCGAGAAGTCGGGCGCGACCGGCGGCACGGCGCAGGCCATGAACTCGAACAGCTTGACCGGCGAGGTGTAGTCGCCGGCGCTCGGCAGAATGGCCATGTCCATCGCCGCGAGCAGCCCGGGCACCTCGTCGTGCGGCACGCGCCCGCTCATCACCACACGGTCCTGCAGGCCGCGCTGCTTGACGAAGGCCTCGACCTCGGGGAAGGTCGCGCCGTCGCCCACCAGCAGCAGCTTCAGGTGCGGCGCGTCGGCCAGCCGGTCGGCGATGCGGTAGACGAACTGGTCGATCGCGTGCCAGGGCACGAACGCGCCGAGGTAGCCGCACACCACATGACCGTCGAGGCCCCACTTCGCGCGCGCGGCCGCACGCTGTTCTGCGGTGAAGCTGAACTTGTCGATGTTGGCGGCATTCGGCGTGATGATCGTCGGCGCCATGTGCGTGTGCACCGCCAGCGCGCGGTCGCGGAACACGCTGGAGACGAACACCAGTCCGCTGGCCTTGCGGAACACCCAGCGCTCGATCGCCATTGCCAGCGACGCGAAGAACAGCGGGCGCACGCGCTCGACCGTGGCCGAGTCGTTGATCTCCAGGATCACCGGCAGCTTGCGCAGGCGCGCAATCAGCACCGGCGCGAACATGAACAGCGAATAGCGCTCGTAGATGAAGGCCACGTCGTCGTGCTGGCGCAGGTACTTCAGGATGCGCCAGCCGGCGAGGGCGTTGTAGGCCAGCTCGGCCAGCTCGAAGAGCGGCTCGGGGAGTTTGGAGACGAGCTTCATCAGGCTGGTGGCCTGGTGCGTCGGCGACATGGCCTTGGGGCTCGCGTAAGGGTCGGCGCCGGGCAGCGAAATGATGTCCACCGCCACACCTTCGACCCGGAGGGCGTCGGTGATGCCCCGAATGTGAACCCCTTCGACGGCCTTGCCCTGCGTTCGGTGGTGATAGAGCACGCGCTTCACGCGATCGGAGAGCTTGGAGGTCGACATCTGTGATTTCTTGAATGTGCACGCAGCATGTGCTGACCTATTATGCCGAGGGGTTTCCGCGCGCAAGGCGCGCCCTGCGTGTGCATTTCACGCAGCCCCGCGATGCTTCGCAGACAGGGTGTCAATCAATGAGTTTCGGTCTTTTCATCGTCTACATACTGTTCACGTACCTGCGCCCGTTCGAGACCATCGCGCCCGATCTGGGCGTCTACCGCCCGATGCTGATCCTGTGGGCACTGGCCTTCGTGTCGGCCGGCACGCGCGCGATGATGCGCAACGAGATCGCGGCCCGCCCGGTGCACTTCGGGCTGCTCGGCATGTTGATCGTGTGCATCGGCCTGTCGCAGGTGGCCAACCAATGGGCCGGCGGCGCGCTGCCGGCGATCGCCGACTTCAGCACCGCGGCGATGCTGATGGTGCTGTGCCTGCTCAACCTCACGTCGTTGCGCCGCCTGCAGGTGACCTGCGTGGTGATCACCTTCAGCGTCGTCGTGCTGGCCATCATGGGCAGCGTTGCGTTCCACACCGGCTTCATGGCCGAAGAACTGGTGCTGCGCCAGAACACCAGCATCGACGAAGACGAGGGCGAAGTGCACGAAGAGGCGCAGGACTATGGCGCGCCCGCGCAGGACAAGTCCGGCCGCTTCCTGCTGCGGGTGCGCAGCCTGGGCTTCCTGAACGACCCGAACGACTTTGCGCAGACCATGGTGATGGTGCTGCCGATGCTGTGGTGGCTTTACGCGCCGGGCCGGCCGTTGCGCAACCTGCTCGTGGTGGCCGCGCCCGCGGCGATGCTGGGCTACACGATCCTGCTCACCCAATCGCGCGGCGCGTTGCTCGGCGTGTCGGGCCTGGTGCTGCTGGTGTCGATGCGCTTGTTCGGCTGGGTCAAGACCGCGGTCATGGCCGCGGTGGTGGTGGCGGCGATGGGCATCGTGAGCTTCGGTGGGCGCGAGCTCTCGACCAAGGAGCAGTCGGCCGCGCAGCGCGTCGAGGCCTGGCAGGAAGGCATCACGATGCTGCGCAGCAAGCCGGTGCTCGGCGTGGGCTACGGCAACTTCACCGACCACCACTACCTCACGGCGCACAACTCCTTCGTGCTCGGTTTTGCCGAGCTGGGCCTGGTCGGCTACTTCGCGTGGCTGGGCCTGATCGTGCTCACTTTCAAGGGCATCACTCAGGCGGTGCGGCTGGCCCCGCCCGGCACGCCCGAGAGGAAGATGGCGTTGGCCTTGCAGGCCTCGCTGATCGCGTTCCTCGCCTGCAGCTGGTTTCTGTCGCGCACCTACTCGCCAGGTTTGTTCGTGTTGCTGGCCTTGTGCGTGGCAGGCTGGTTCGGCGTGCGCCGCACCCACGGCCCGCCGCCCCAGGCGGTGCTCGAGGAGCCGCTGGTGTGGCGCATGACCACGCTCTTCGCCATGGTGGCCAGCATCCTGGGCGTCTACGGATTTGTACTGTTCCAACGCGGCCAAGGCTGACTGTGACAGAGTCACGAATGGGGCGTGAAGCGTCCGGCCCGGGCCTCAATGCCGCTGGTGTTTCCCCTACACTGCGGCCGGTCGGCAGTTGCCGGATTGGGGTTCGGCGGGCACAGCGAGCAGGTGCGGCGGGCATCCGAAAATCAAGGTTCGCATGACACTTCTTCTCATTGTTCTCGCCGCCCTGTTGCTGGCGGCTGTCGCCGCGGTCGGGCTGGAAGTCCGCAACAAGAACATCGCCGTCTGGATCGGCAGTTTCTTTCGCCAGGACTGGCGCGCTGAAGCCCCTGCCGGCACCACCCGGCACCTGATGTTCTGCTTCGTCGACCACTACGAGCCGGGCTGGGAACAGCCGAGCTACGAGGTCGAGTGTGAGCGCGTGGCGCGCTGGCACACCGAGTACCCGAAGTTGTGCGAAGGCCGCCGCGACGCTGACGGCCGCGCGCCGATCCACAGCTTCTTCTACCCCGAAGAAGAGTACCGACCCGAGCACCTCGACAAGCTGGTCGATCTGTGCCGCATGGGCCTGGGTGAGATCGAGATCCACCTGCACCACGACAACGACACCGAAGCCGGGCTGCGCGAAAAGCTGAGCCGCTTCACCGAGCTGCTGGCCTCGCGCCACGACGCGCTGCCGCGCGACGCCAAGACCGGCCAGCCGCTGTGGAGCTTCATCCACGGCAACTGGGCACTCGACAACTGCCACCCGGACGGCACCGGCTGCGGCGTCAACAACGAGCTGATCGTGCTGCGTGAAGAGGGTTGCTACGCCGACTTCACCTTGCCCGCCGCACCCGACCCGTGCCAGACGAGCACGATCAACAAGATCTACTACGCCACCGACGACCCGCACCACGCCAAGTCGCACGACCACGGCGTGCGCGTGCGCAAGAACGGCACGCCCGAAGGCGACATGATGATCATCCAGGGCCCGCTCGGCCTGATGTGGCACAACCGCAAGTTCGGCCTGATCCCGCGCATCGAGAACGCCGACGTGCGCACCAGCTCGCCGCCCACGCCGAAGCGCGTGGACGCCTGGGTCGACATGGGCATCCACGTCGAAGGCAAGCCCGAGTGGGTGTTCGTCAAGGTGCACACCCACGGCACGCAGGAGCGCGACATGAGCACCCTGCTCGGCGAGCCGATGCGCAAGGCCTTCGAGTACCTCGAGACGCGCTACAACGACGGCAAGGACTGGAAGCTGCACTACGTCAGCGCGCGCGAGACCTACAACATCATCAAGGCCGCCGAAGCCGGCCTGCCGGGTGAGCCGGGCGCCTACCGCGACCATGTGATCCCGCGCCCGCAATACGCCAAACCGGCCGGGGGCTGAAAGCGCTCCCGATGACCCTGGCTCTGCAAATCCTCGCGCTGGTGTGCATCGGCGCGGTGGTCTATTCCTACGTGCTGTACCCGTTCGTGCTGGCGCTGGTGGCGGGCATGGCACAGACCCTGCGCGACGCGCGCTACGTGTTCGGCAAGCAGGAGCGCCGCGTGCGCCCCGACGTGGCGCTGCCGGCGGTGGCGGTGGTGATCTCGGCCTTCAATGAAGAGCGTCACCTGCAGCAGCGCATCGACAACCTGCTGGCGCTCGACTACCCGCCCGAGTTGCTGCGCGCCTACATCGGCTCGGACGGCAGCCGCGACGCGACCGGCGCGATCCTGGCCGCGTGCAGCGACGCGCGCATCCAGGCCTTCGTGTTCGAGCAGAACCGCGGCAAGGCCAGCGTGCTCAATGACCTGGTGGCGCGCACCACCGAGCCGATCGTCGCGTTCTCGGACGCCAACACCTTCTTCGAGCGCGGAGCGCTGCGCAAGCTCGTGGCGCACTTTGCCGACCCCGAGGTCGGCGGCGTCAGCGGCGAGTTGCGTCTGCTGGGCGCCGGCGGCGACAACCAGGACAGCCTGTACTGGCGCCTGGAGCAGTTCCTGAAGTTCTTCGAGGCGCGCATCGGCGGCCTGCTCGGCGCCAACGGCGCCATCTATGCGATCCGCCGCACGCTGTGGTTACCGCTCGCCATCGACACGATCTGCGACGACTTCTGCGTGGCGATGAACGTGTCGGCCGCGCGCCACCGGCTGGTCTACGAGCCGGCCGCATGGGCCGAAGAAGAAACGCCGCAGGCCATCGGCGACGAGTACCAGCGCCGCGTGCGCATCGGCATCGGCAACTTCCAGGCGCTCATGCGCCATCCCGAGTACCTGTGGCGCAGTTCGGCCGGCACGGTGTTCGCGTACGTATCGCACAAGATCCTGCGCTGGATCGCGCCGCACCTGCTGATCATGGGGCTGGTGGCTTCGCTGCTGCTGGGCCTGGAGTCGCCCGCGTGGCTGGTGTTCGCGCTGTTGCAGGCGGGAGCCTATGCCTGTGCCGCGCTGTGGTACCGCATCAGCCGCGGCGGGGGCTCGTTGCCCTCCGTGCTGCGCATCCCGGCATTCCTGTTTGCGCTCAACTGGGCCTTCCTGGTCGCGTCCAAACGCTACATGACCGGCCAGTACAGCGGTTCGTGGCGCCGCACCAGCCGCTGAAACGAGCGCCAAAGATCACGCATTCGCTTGCGTCCCCGCACTTCGGTGGCGCGATAACAAAGCGGAGTCTGCGAAAATTCGAAGGCTGTAGCCGAGCTGCCTTGCGGTGGGTTGGAGTCGTCAAACCGGAACACCAAAGGAACACCGTGAGGGCAGCGTGCTGAGAGTCGGAATCGTGGGTTGCGGAAAGATTGCCGACGGGCATGTCGAACAGATCCGGGCCACCGGCCGCGGCGAGGTCGTCGCCGTGTGCGACAGCGAAGCACTGATGGCCGAACAGCTCGCAGTGCGGCTGGGCATTCCGGCCCGCCACACCGACCTGGCGCAGATGCTGGCCACCGAAAGGCTCGACGTGGTGCACATCGCCACACCGCCCGACTCGCATGTGGCGATTGCCTGCGCGGCGCTGAAGGCCGGCTGCCATGTGTTCGTCGAAAAGCCGTTCGCGCTGACCGAAGTGCAGGCCAAGGTCATCCTCGACGCTGGCACTGCGGCCGGCCGGCGCGTCAGCGTGAACTACCTCTACAACTTCGAAACGCCCGGCCTCGAGCTCGAGAAGCTGCTCGCGGCCGGCGCTCTGGGCGAGCTCGTGCACCTCGAAACCAACTACGGTTACAACCTGGCTGGCGACTACGGCCTGGCGGTGATGGGCGACCCGGCGCACTGGGTGCACCGCTTGCCCGGCAAGCTGTTCCACAACGTGCTCGACCACGTGCTGGCCAAGGTGGCGGCGCACATCGGTGATGACTTCTCGGTCCAGGTGCTGGCGTTCCGGCGCCGGCCCGAGACCGGCAACGCCGCTGTCGATGCCATGCCCGACGAACTGCGCTTCATGCTGCGCGGCGGCGCGGTCACGGTCTCGGGCCTGGTCAGCGCGCACGGGCGCCCGGTCGCGCACACCTTGCGCGTGGTCGGCACGACTGACACGGTGGAGCTCGACTACGCCTCGCGCACGCTGGTGCAGAGCGCGCGCCAGACCCAGCCGAGCGCGATCGGCCGGCTGTTCCCGCCGTGGGTCCAGGCACGCCGCTTCATGCGCAACGGCTGGCGCGCGCTCGGCATGTTCCGGCGCCACGAGGCGCACTACTTCCAATGCATGCGCGTGCTGTTGAACCGCTTCTACGACGCCGTCGAAGCGCGTGGCGACGACCCGGTGCCGCATGCGCACATCCTGCGCGTGTGCCGTGCGATCGATCAGATGGTGGAGCAGATGGCGAGCCAGACGACGAACCAGCGGGCGGCCGGCACGGAGGCCAAGGCATGAAGATCCTGTTGACCGGCGCCGGCGGCTTTCTCGGCAAGCGCATCGCCCACAGCCTGCTCGCCAAGGGCGCGAACGATCTGCGCCTGCACTTCCGGCAGCGCCCGCCGGCCGGTTTCATCGAATCGCTGGCGGCCGAATTCCCACAGGCCGCCATCACCTGGGCGGCGGCCAACCTGCTCGCGCGCGGCAGCTTGCAGCCGATGCTGCAGGAAGTGGACTGCGTCATCCACGCCGCCGCCGGCATGCGCGGCGCGGCGGCCGACATGTTTGCCAACACCGTGCTCGGCTCGCGCAACCTGCTCGAAGCGGCGGTTGCGCAGCGCGTCAAGCGGGTCGTGCTGATCAGCTCGTTCTCGGTCTACAAGACCGAGCCGCTGGCCGATGGCGCCTTGCTGGCTGAATCGACGCCGATCGAAGAAGTCGGCATCAACAAGGGCCCGTACGGTTACGCCAAGACGCGCCAGGAGCGCATGTTCCTGGACCTGGCGAAGGAGCAAGGTTTCGAGACCGTCATCCTGCGC